>CAMCWW010000013.1:0-47911 GCA_945882935.1 Opitutus sp. GAS368 | reverse complement strand
GCGAACGGGAAAATCTTGAAAAACTGCAGGAAGAAAATGCCGGCAACGATGTAGCCGACGGTGGGGAAGGACTTGGGTTTGCCGAGACCGACGGCGAGCAGGGCGGCGGAGATGAGGCCGAGCCCGATGCCCTCCGCGATGCTGAAGGTGAGCGGAATCGCGAAAATCGTGAGCACGGCGGGCGCGGCGATTTTGAAATCGTTGAGGTCGATCTCGACGGCGAACTGCATCATGAAGATGCCGACGATCACGAGAGCCGGAGCCGTGGCGGCGGCCGGCACGATCAGGAGCAACGGCGTGAACAGGAGCGCGAGCAGGAAAAAGCCGGCCGTGGTGAGCGAGGTGAGACCGGTGCGACCGCCGGCGGCGACGCCGGAAGCGGACTCGATGTAGCTCACGACGGTGGAGGTGCCGAAGATGGCGCTGGCGATGGTCGCGAGGGAGTCGGCGAGGAGAGCGCGGCCGGCTTTGGGCAACGTGCCGTCGGGGGAGAGGAGGCCGGCGCGTTTCGTGACGCCGATGAGGGTGCCGATGTTGTCGAACATATCTACGAGCAGCAGCGTAAGGATGAGCGGCAGGGCGATGGTGAAGGCGCTCCAACTGGTGAGGAAATTGAACGTGAGCTTGAGGAAGATCGGGTCGGGCGAGTGGGGCAGCGCGATGATTGAGGACGGGAGCCGGGTAACTTGCGCGCCGCCGCCAGCAGGGACGAACAGTCCGGCAATCGTTACGATCGCGATGCCGATCACGATGCCGCCGGGCACGTTCCGGGCCACGAGAATGATGGTGAGAATGATGCCGCCGAGACAGAGCGCGACGGGACCGGAGGCAAGGTTCCCGGCGGTGACGAAGGTGTTGGGATTGGCGACGATGACGCCGCCGTTCTTCAGGCCGATGAACGCAATGAAGAGCCCGATGCCACACGTGACGGCGATCTTCAGGGCATGGGGAATCGACGCCATAATTTTTTCGCGGATGCCGGAGATGGAAAAGACGAGGAAGATCACGCCGTTGACCAACACCATGCCGAGGGCCTCGGACCAAGGGATGCCCTTGCCGAGCACGATTGTGAAAGTGAAGAACGCGTTGATGCCCATGCCGGGAGCGAGGGCGATCGGGTAGTTGGTCAGAAACGCCATAATCACCGTCGCGAGCGCGGCGGTGAGCGCGGTCACGGTGACGAGCGCGCCCTTGTCCATGCCGGTGTTGGCGAGGATGTCGGGGTTGACGACCAGAATGTAGGCCATCGCGGCGAAGGTCGTCAGGCCGGCCTGGAATTCACGCCCGACGGTGGTCTTATGGTGATCGAGTTGGAAGAAGCGTTGCAGCATGGTCGGTGGGGGGCGGGAGGCGTGTCAGGGTCAGGAAAAATAATTACGAATTGAGTCGGGTGGGCAATGAGCGAGTTTCGTGCCGTGCCGCGCGTGATCGACAGCCACGTTCATCTTTACCCGCCCGAGCTAAATCGCGATCCGGCTGGCTGGGCAGCTGCGCAGGGCGAGCCACATTGGGCGACGCTCTGCACGCGGCGGCGAAAGAACGGTGCGCCGGTGCAGGGTTTCCCGAGCGTGGGCGAGTTGTTGGCGGAAATGGATCGGGCGGGCGTGGAACGCGCGGTGTTGCTGGGCTGGTATTGGGAGCGGGCGGAGAACTGTTCGCGGCAGAATCGTTTTTTTGTGGAGTGTGTGCGGGCGCATCCGGACCGGTTGAGTGCGTTTGCGACGGTGCAACCGGCGGCGGGTGGCGCGGCCGCAGCGGTGGCGGAGATGCGACGGGCGCGGGGGGATGGATTGGTCGGACTGGGCGAGTTGTCGCCGCATGCCCAAGGCTACGCGGCGGACGGAGCGGAGTTCGCGGCGGTGTTGGCGGCGGCGGAGGAGTGGCGGTGGCCGGTGAACCTGCACGTGACCGACGCCCGCGGGCCGGCTTATCCGGGCAGGACTGAGACGCCGCTGGAGGATTTTTGCGGGCTCGCGCGGGCTTGGCCTTCGGTGCGGTTTGTCCTCGCGCATTGGGGCGGCGGTCGCGCGCTAAGGGATGATGCGGGGAAGGTTTTTGAAAACGTGAGCTACGATACGGCGGCGTCCCCGTTGCTCTACGATGGAGGAATTTGGCCGCGTTTCATGGCGGAGGCCGGGGTAGATAAGGTGCTGTTTGGGTCGGATTATCCGTTGAACAATTACCCGCAGGCCGGACCGGGCGCGGAAATGGGCCGGTTGCTGGGCGAAGTGCGCCGTGCCGGGCTGAGCGACGAGGAACGCGCGTCACTATTTTGGGAAAACGGGCGACGACTCATCGGGTGCGAGGTATGACAGGGGCCCGCGGAGTTGTGCTCGCCGTGGCGGCAGGTGGCGCGACACGTTAGCGGGATGCGTTTTCGCGCGATCTTATTCGGTCTAGTGGTGGCGGCTCTGATTGGGCCGGGTTGCGCGCGGAAAGAGCCGGCGCTGGCCAAGGTCGGGCTGCGCAAAATTGCGTTGCAGACGGATTGGTTTCCGCAGGCGGAGCACGGAGGTTTTTATCAGGCGCTGGCCAAGGGATTCTATCGCGAGGCCGGGCTGGACGTGACGTTGCTGCCGGGCGGTCCGGGCGCGGGAATCAATTTGAAGGTCGCGAAAGGCGACGCCGATTTTGGCATGAACCGCAGCGATGATCTGATCTTGGCGGCGAGCCAAGGGCTGCCGCTGCTCATGGTCGCGGCGGTGCTCCAGCATGATTCGCAGGTGCTGCTCGTGCACGACGCGAGCCCGGTGAAGAGCTTGGATGATCTCGCGGGCCGAACGGTGACAGCCTCGGTCGGCATGGCGTGGATTCCGTGGTTGAAGAAGAGCCGTGGCATCGACTTTGCGCTCCGGCCCCAGACGTACGGCCTAGCGGGTTTTATGGCCGACCCGGATGCAATCCAGCAAGGCCTCGTCACGAACGAGCCTTACGTCGCCCGGCAAAAAGGGGTCGCGGTGCGCTCGCTCCTGATCGGTGCCTCGGGCTTCGACGCGTATCACGCGATTTTCTGCCGGCGGGACCTCGCGCGGGCCGAGCCCGAGGTGGTGCGGGCGTTTGTCGCGGCCTCGGTGCAGGGCTGGCGGGACTATCTCGCAGGCGATCCGGCGCCTGCGCATGCGCTCATCTTGCGGGCCAATGTGCAGATGACACCGGGCTTATTGGAGTTCTCGCGGGGCGAACTGATTTCGCGAAATTTGGTGTGCGGTGACGCGGCGCGCGGCGAGGTGATCGGGCAGATCGAGCTGCACCGCATCGCTCGGCAAATCGAGATGTTGCGCGAGCTCAAGATCCTCGACCGTCCGTTGGCGGCCGAGGCGGTGGCGACGAAGGAATTTCTGGGAGCAACGCGGCGCTAATTGGCTTGGCTTCGGGCGCGGGCCGCTACGGTTTACGGGCATGAACTACGAAGCCAAACTGACCGCGCTCGGCCTAACGCTCCCCAATCCGCCCGTCTCCGCCGGGGCCTATGTGCCCACGGTGCGCACGGGAAATCTGTTGTTTTGCGCGGGAACCATCGCGGCCTTTAACGGCCAGCAGACCCACGTCGGCCAAGTGGGCAAAGAACAGACGATCGAGACGGCAAAAAAATCGGCCGAAGTGTGCGCGCTCGGCACCCTCGCCAACATCAAGGCGGCGGTGGGTTCGCTGGACCAGATCGCCCGGATCGTGATGGTGAATGGCTTTGTGAACGCGGTGGACGGCTTTGCGGACAGCCCGGCGGTGATCAACGGCGCCAGCGAACTGTTTCTCGCGGTGTTCGGCGACGCCGGCAAACACGCGCGGGCGGCGGTCGCCGTAAATGGTCTGCCCCGCGGCTCGACGACGGAGATCCAAGTCGTCGTGGAGCTGAAGTAGGCTTGGCGCTGGTCGCGGGAAAACCGTCCGCTCGTTTTTTGCTCTGGCGACCGACGGGGAATCGCATCCAGTGGAAGCCATGTTTCTTGTCCTCATGGTAACGGCGGGGCTGATGGTGCTCCGCTTGGCGGGTGAACTCTTCCTCTCGGCGTTGAACCGGGCGGAAGTCGGGCGTCATGCCTCCGCACCCCCGCCGGCGGTGGCGGCGATCATGGATGCGGCGACGTATAAAAAATCGGTCGCCTACACGTTGGAGAAATCGCGATTCGGGGCGGTCGCGGAGATTTTCGACACGCTGCTTTTGGCGCTGGTAATTTTCGGCGGCGTGCTGCCGATTTTGTTCGCCCATGTGGCGGCTTGGGGCGGGCCGGGGGCGGTTTGGGATGACACCCTGTTCATTCTGATCGCGGGCATCTTGCTCTCGATCCCAAGCCTGCCGTTTGAGTGGTGGGGACAATTTCGCTTGGAGGCCAAGTTTGGTTTCAACCAGAGCACGCAGGGGCTCTGGATCGCGGACAAACTCAAGGGCCTCGCGCTCGCATTAGTCATCGGCTACCCGTTACTCTGGGCAATGCTCGGGCTCGTGGAGTGGGTGGGCAAGTCGTGGTGGATTTGGGGCTTCGCGCTGATCTTCGGATTCCAACTGTTGATGCTCGTGCTTTATCCGAAGTTGATTTTGCCGTTGTTCAACAAGCTCACGCCCCTGCCCGAAGGTGAACTGCGCACGCGGTTGTTGGGGTTGGGCGACCGGACCGGGTTTAAGGCGACCGCGATTCAGGTCATGGACGGCAGCAAACGCTCGGGGCACTCCAACGCGTTCTTTACTGGCTTCGGCCGTTTTCGGCGCATCGTGCTTTACGACACCTTGGTGGCCCAACTCACGGCGGAGGAGTTGGAGGCGGTGCTGGCCCATGAGATCGGACATTACCGGTGCGGGCACATTCCCAAAATGATCGCGCTGAGCGCGGGCATGATGCTCGCGACCTTTGCCGGGATCGCCTGGTTGGCGCGCAGCCCGTGGTTCAACCTCACCTTCGGGTTTCCTCCCGGGGAACTGGCGCCCGCGTTTCTGCTCTTCGGATTGCTGAGCGGGTTGGTGACGTTTTGGTTTTCGCCGTTGGGCAATTTGCTCTCGCGGAAACACGAATACGAAGCCGACGCGTTTGCGCGTAACGCCATGGGCGGGAAAGAGCCGATGATCGGGGCCCTGCGTAAACTCGCGCAAAAAAACCTGAGCAACCTCACGCCGCACCCGTGGTTCAGTGCGGTTTATTATTCCCATCCGACCCTGGTTGAGCGCGAGCGGGCGCTGAACGCCGCTTAGTCGGGCCGACAAGGATGATCACCTGGCGCATTATCCTCGGGCTGGTGGTCGCCGGGTGGACGGCGGTGCGGGCCGAGTCGCTTACCCTCGCGACCTATAATATCGAGAACTACGGACCGGCGAACCGGATGACGGAAGTGGGCTACCGCAAAGATTACCCAAAGCCCGAGGCGGAGAAGCTGGCCTTGCGCACGGTGCTCCGAACGCTCAACGCGGACCTGCTGGTGCTGCAAGAGATGGGCGGCCAACTCTATCTCGATGAGTTACGCCGCGATCTGGGCGCGGAAGGATTGGTTTACCCGCACGCGGTCTTGCTGGCCGGCGACGATGCGGACCGCCACGTGGCGTTGTTGTCAAAGCGGGCGCTGATTTCCGTCACGCCGCACACCGATTTTGAGATTCGCTATTTCGGGCAAAAAGAACGCGTGCGGCGCGGATTGTTGGAAGTGCGCGTCGCCGTCGCGGGTGGTGAGCTATCGGTGTTTGGACTACACTTAAAGAGCCGTTACACTGATCGGCCGGATGACCCGTTATCCGCGATCCGGCGCGCGGCGGAAGCGACGGCGCTCCGCGACCGCATCCTGCTCCGCTGTGCCGATCCTTCGAAAACCGCGTTCATTGTGCTGGGAGATTTTAACGACGACAAAAACAGCAAGGCGCTCGGGTTTCTGCAGCAGCGGGGCAAGACGAAGATTGCCGACCTGCTGCCGGCGGTCGACAGCCGAGGCGAGGCTTGGACCCATGCGTTCAGGAAAAATGACACCTACACGCGGGTTGATCATGTGCTGGTCTCGGCGGCGGCGCTCCCGGCGGTGCGTGGCGGCGAGGCCTTCATTTACGACGGCCCGAGTTGGCGCGAGGCGAGCGATCACCGCCCTGTCAGCGTCGTGCTCGACTTTGGGGTAAAAAAATAGGGCGGAGGATTCGTCCGCCCGGGAGCGCTGGGCGCACCGTAGAGGGCGGGTCAATGACCTCGCCCGGCGTCGTTCCGATTAACGGCCGGTGACCGTGACGGGCACGGTGACTTCACCGGCGCCAAAGCCTTTGAGGAAGAGACTGCCGCTGCCGGATTTTCCACCCTCGACCGTGATCGTGACCGAGGTCTGACCTTGGGGCACGATGATTTCCGGCATGATCACGCTCTCGGGAACATCCGTGGTGAGATCGATCAGGAGGCCGCCGGGAGGAGCGGAGACGGGGACGCTGAACGTGAGGGGTTGACGCTCGCCGGTGCGGAGGGTGAGAGCGGCGGGCGAGACCACGAGGTTGCTGGGGTCGATGCGAAACGTGCCGACGGGGGAGTTGCCGGCGGCGCTGCCGAGCATGACGCGGTAGTTGCGGTTGGCCTCGATCGACGGGACGAAGAAGCTCAGGGAGTTCGGTGATTCGAAGGTGGTGCGCGCCGGAAGATTATCGAAATAGATGGTATCTTGAGGGGTGAAACCACGGCCCAAAACACTGATGCGGGCCCCGATAGGACCACGGTTGACCTCCAGTGAGAGGACGTAGCGACGGACGATTTTGGCGCGGACGATATCGGTGTAGGCCTCGGCCTCGGTGACGCCGTTTTGCGTCTCGATCTTGTAGGGGACGAGGTAGTAGTAGGCGACCTCGTCGCGTCCGTTAGGCATCTGGTATTCGAACTCGTAAATCCCTTCGCCAAAGGAGGATCGCGTCATTATGAAGCTTTGGCCATCGAGGATGATTTTCGGCGCAATGCTGGCGGCGGCGACCGTGTTGGTCTTGGGGGTTACACGCAGGGTGAACGTGTAGATCTGCGACGGATTTGCCGCGATAGACGGGGCGGTCAAGTTGGTCAAAACGACCGTCTCACAGCCGGAGAAAAGCCCGAGGGCCGTGGTGGCGCCGAGCCAGAGGAGGATTTTTCTCGCGGGAGAAATTTGGTTGGTATGCATTGGGCGTTTGAACAAAAAACACTTGGGATTAAAAACGGGCAAGTAATGAGCGCGCCTCCATCAGAGCAAGCCAAAGGTGTGGGCGACGAACCCCTCGGGCTTTACGTCCACGTGCCGTTTTGTGCGTCGACCTGCGATTTTTGCGCATTTTATCAGACTCAGCCGACCGCCGAGACCGTGTTGGGGTTCCTTGATGGGGTCGAAGCCGAGGCGGCGTTGGTGGATTGGCCGCGGCCGGTGACGACGGTGTTTTGGGGCGGTGGCACGCCGGGCTTGCTCGCACCGCGTCAAATCGAAGTGCTGGGGGCCGGCTTGAGAAAGCGCTTCCGGCGTGAACCGCAGGAGTGGACC
Organism: Opitutus sp. GAS368; assembly: GCA_945882935.1. GTDB lineage: Bacteria > Verrucomicrobiota > Verrucomicrobiia > Opitutales > Opitutaceae > Tous-C4FEB. Next base: position 40,462 of record CAMCWW010000013.1, on the reverse strand, counting down.
GTCGAGCTCGCGCCGGCCTCGGTAACAAGCGAGCGGTTGGCCGCGTTTAAGGCGATCGGGGTCACGCGGGTATCGTTGGGTGTGCAGAGTTTTGCCCCCGAGTTGCTCGATGGGCTGGGCCGACAACATACCCGCGAGCAGATTTATCGGGCGCATGAGCGGGTGCGGGCGGCGGAGTTCAAGAGTGTTAACCTCGACCTGATGTTCGCTTTGCCGGGCCAAGACGAGGCGAGCTGGTTGGCCGACATCGACGCGGCGGTGGCGTTGGCTCCGGACCACTTGTCCACGTATTGCCTCACCTTCGAAGAAGACACCGTGCTCTGGGTAAAACTCTCGCAGGGCAAGGTGAAGCTCGATGTCGAACGCGAAGCCCGGCTCTACGAGCAAACGTGGGCGCGGTTGGCCGAACTCGGCTATGCGCAATACGAAGTCTCCAATTTTTCCAAACCCGGTCACGTCTGCCGTCACAATCTCAACACCTGGCACATGCAGGAGTGGATCGGCCTCGGCCCCTCGGCGGCGTCGCAACACGCGGGATGGCGCTGGGCCAATGTTTCGGATTTGGCGAAGTGGCGGGAGCAGGTTGCCCGCGGGGAACGGCTCACGGAGGACCGCGTGGCGGTCACCCCTGCGCTGCTGGCCGAGGATGCCTTGGTCTTTGGACTGCGCATGAACGCCGGGGTGGATCTCGCGGCGTGGCAGGCGCGTTGTCTCGAGGCGCCGTGGGGCGCCGTCGAAGCGCTGGCGGATCGGCTCGTGGCGGAAGGTTTTGCGGAACGCAGTGGTTCAAAGTTACGCCTGCTGAATCGCGGGCGGCTGCTGGCGGACACTATCGGGGCGGAGCTCATGGGCGCGTTTGAATCCGAAGCCGTGGCGCGATGAATCCGCTCAAGCTCCTCCCTGTCCTACTCGGCTTGACGGCGTTCGCCCACGCGCAACGCGCGCTGGTGTTTCAGTCGGATTTTGGGCGCAAGGACGGCGCGGTCTCCGCGATGCACGGAGTGGCCTTCGGGGTGAGCCCGCGGTTGGCGATCTTTGATTTGAGCCATGAGAATACGCCCTTTGACGTCTGGGAGGCGGCCTACCGTCTGAAACAGACCGCCGGGTATTGGCCGAAGGGAACGGTTTTTGTCTCCGTCGTTGATCCCGGGGTGGGCAAAAACCGGAAGTCGATCGTCGTGCAGACGAAGAGCGGGCATTTTTTTGTCGGTCCGGATAATGGGACCTTCACGTTGATCGCTGAGGACCTCGGGGTCGCGGCCGTGCGCGAGATCGATCCGGCGAAGCACCGGCTGGCGGGGTCGGATAAATCCTATACGTTTCATGGCCGCGATGTATTCGCGTTTGTCGGGGCGCGACTGGCGGCCGAAGCGGTGCCGTTTGCCGAGGTCGGCCCCGAGCTGCCGGCGCGCGTCGTGGCGCTGGCTTACGAGCGGGCGCGCCTCGAGGGCGAAACGCTCGCGGGCACGATTCCGGCGCTCGACGCCCAATACGGCAACGTCTGGACGAACCTCGACGAAGCGCTGTTCGCGAAACTCGCGCCGAAGGTCGGTGACCGGTTTCAGGTCAGCATCTCGCGCTCGGGCGAAGTGATCTACACCGGCGAGCTGCCCTACGTGGCGTCGTTTGGCGAGGTCGCGCTCGGCACGCCGCTCCTGTATTTAAACAGCCTCTTGAACGTCAGCTTTGCGCTGAACCGCGGGGACTTCGCCAAGACGAATAAGGTGGGTCGCGGGGCCGAGTGGGGCGTGCGGGTTAAAAAATTAAACGCCGGTGCGCCGGCCGTGGCCAAATGAAGTGGGGCGGCGGCAGCTTCGTGATCGGCGGGTTGCTCCTCGCCGTCGCCGGCTGGAGCGGGTGTGCCACGACTAAGCCGGTCGATTACACGCCGACGCAGGCGCGGTTGTTTTTGGAGTCGGATGACGCTACGTCGCCCACCATAACCTTACCGCGCAGCGGGGCCGTGATCTCCGTGAACTCAAAGGCGGTCATCGCCGAAGGCGACATCCTCAACGCGGAGGTGGTTCAGGTGGAACTGGGGCGTTGCTTGCTGCTGCAAGTCACGCCGTCGGCTGCGCGGGACCTCTACCGGCTGACTGGCTCCAACCAAGGGCGCCGCTTGGTGCTCACGCTGAACGATGTGGCGCTGGGCGCGCGGCAGATTGACCGGCCCTTTGACGACGGCGCGGTCATGATTTTCGTGGAGATGAGCGACGGTGAACTGACCACGTTGGTGACCGATCTGAAACGCACGTCGGCGGACCTGCAAAAAGCGATGAAGCGCAACGGATGATCGCCCGACTCGCCCTGTTTGCCGCAGTGTTGGGTTGGACGGTCTCGACCCTGTGCGCCCAATCGCCGCGGGTGGAATTCACTTGGCCGACGCCGCACCTAGCCTGGAACGAAGGTCGCCCGGCGGCTAATTTTCTGCAACACGCGGGCTCGGGTGATCCGGCCTCGGGGGGATTTGGTGGCGTGCGCAGCGGCGGCATGAAGTTTCACGAGGGCATCGATATCCCGCCGGTCGCCCGCGACCGCCGGGGTGAGGCGACGGACGATATTTTTGCCGCGATGGCGGGGGTAGTGCGGCACATCAACGCTTCGGCGGGCGACAGTGGCTACGGGCGCTACGTCGTGCTGGAGCATCCGGAGGAGACTCCGGGCGTTTACACCCTGTACGCGCACCTGGCGAAGATCGCGCCGGGCCTGCGGGTGGGCGAGCGGGTGCAACGGGGGCGGGTGATCGCCACGATGGGGCGCAGCGCGGGCGGCTACCCGATCCCCAAGGAGCGGGCGCACCTGCACTTTGAGATTGGGCTGATGCTGACGCGGGATTTTCAGTCTTGGTATGGCCGGCGGAAATTTGGCAGCCCGAACGAGCAAGGGCTTTGGAACGGGATGAATTTGCTGGGCCTCGATGTGCTCGATTTCCTCGGCGACTGGCGGGCCAAACGGGTTAGCACGTTCCGCGACTATTTTGCGCAAATCGAGCCGGTGGTGACGCTGCGCATCGCGACGATGCGCACGCCGGATTTTGTGACTCGCTATCCGGCGCTCCTGACCAAGGAACTGCCGCTGGGACCGGTGGCGGGTTGGGAAATCAAGTTCGCGTGGACGGGATTGCCGGTGGCGTGGACGCCGCTGACCTCGTTGGAGACGCTGGGCCTTGCGAGGGATTTGCCCCGGATCATTTCGGTCAATGCGGAAGTGGAAAAGCGCCAGCGCAGCAAATCGCTGGCCGTGGCGAAAGGCGGGGGCTGGGCGGTCGGCAAAGATCTGGAGACGGTGCTACAACTGCTGTTCGGGCGTTGAGCGGGTCGGGGGAGTCGCTCGCCGATATCAGTAAGATCCTAAATCGGCTTCGTAGAGCCGGAGCTTTTGCCCGGCCGTGGAGGTCTGCCGGCAGAGCGTGTTTACCTACAGGAACAAGTTGCTGGCGGGAGGCGTGTCGGCACCACCCTCGCGGTCTGCGCCACCGTCAATTCATGCTGCGCGATCAGCCTGACCACCAGCCGTCGCCGGGCCCACGCGTCCTGCGGCTGCACCCATGCCGCTTCAATTTCCGCCATTAACTCGGCTCTCAGTTTCGGCAATTTTCTTGCCATGCCCAAATCCGAACATGTTTTGCTCGGTTTTTAAGTCTAAATATCAATAGCTGTCGGTATGACACAGTTGGTTCGATCTGGTCTGATTCCAAACAGCGTACCGATCCTCACGTTTAGTTCTTTGAATCAAGGCGCCGTGCGGCGGTTTGGGTGCGCAGGCACAATTCTGCAACTTTAAAGGCATGGGCTTGGCCCATAGCAGTCTGGGTACGTTCCAAGCAATCGCGTACGAAATCACTGTAAAAGGGTAGGCCGACCCGCCCCGCGCAAGAGATCCGGTGTTCGCTTTTTCCATCGACTAAAATGAGCAGCTCCCCCTGTGGACTTTGGGCGACGTCGCACGTGCTGCGCAGTTCGATCGTTCCCTGCGTTCCGAGCACGAAGGTTCGATTATCTCCCCAGGTGCTCAGTCCGCTCGGAGTGAACCAGTCAACCCGGTGTTGATTCGTCGCGCCGCTATTCCCTTGGAGCGTGGCTTCACCATAGTCCTCCAGTTCCGGCTGATCCGGGTTGCCTAGATTGCCCACCGCGGCGTTGAGCACCTCAGCGTCGGTCGAGCCGCTATAGGCGAGAAAGAGATCGCACTGATGACTGCCGAGATCACACAGAATGCCCCCGTATTGCGCTCGCTGAAAAAACCAAGCGGGCCGTGTTGGTTTATTCATGCGGTGGGGTCCTAGGCCGATAATTTGCAATACCCTCCCAATGGCTCCCTGTTGAATCAGGCGCTCCGCGTGAACGGAGCATTCCAGTCCCAGCCGGCCGCCATAAAAGACCATGTATGTGCGTCCAGTCTGTGCTGCGACCCGGCGGGCCTCGGCCAGTTGGTCAAGTGAAGTAAAGGGAGGTTTGTCCGTCAGGTAATCCTTCCCCGCATGCATCACCCGGCATCCGATCGGGCCCCGGTCGCAGGGTACCGCCGCCGCGGTGATTAGCCGGATCGCCGGGTCATCGAGAATCTCGTCGAGGCTACGGGCTTCGCGGGCCTGCGGAAACTCCTTTCGAAACACCGTGATCCGATCGGGCTGAGAATCATAGACCCACGCCAGCGTGCCGCCAGCTTCAATCAAGCCACGGCATTGATCGTAGATGTGCGGATGATCGAGATAGGCGGCTGCAAAGATGAACGCCCCCGGAGGCACGGGAGGCTTAGCCCGGAGCTGGGGAATGTAGTCGTGGTTCATGATCTAAAGCGGAAAAACACTTTTATTTTTCCGCTTCGCTGGTGGCCCTAACAGCGAAAAAAGCGGGACGCCTTCGCGTCCCGCTTTGTAGAGTTGTCGAAGAGCGCTTACGTCGGAATCAGAATTTCGTGCTCAGCGAGACGAGGAAGTTTCGGGGATCGCCGAAGCCGCCCATGTTACCCTCGCGGTACTTTTCATCGAAAAGATTCTTCACGTTAAGCTGCGCGACCACATCTCGACCCCCCATTTTAAATCGGTACTGGGTGAGCAGATCGACCGTAGTGTAGGCAGGCATTTTTGCGGTCAGATTCTGATCGGCAGCGAAGATGACCGCAGAGCTGTCGCGCAGTCCGCCGCCGAACGACCAGCCCTTAAGGGCGCCGGACTTAACATCGTATTTGGTCCAAAGTGACAGAACGTCCTTAGGGAAGGCGGCGAGCGCGAGACCAACGCGGGCGGGAACGGTGGATGAGACGGTTTCCGCTTTGGTGGCATGAGTGTAGCCGAACATGATCTGCCAATTCTCGCGAGGATTGTACGAGAGGTCGACCTCGATGCCGTTGGATTCCTCGGCGTCACCGTAGATGAAAAACGGCTGGCGTCCGCTTGAGACTTCCCGGGCGCTGTCGCGGGAGGAAAGGTTCCCGCGCTTAACTCCATAAAGCGATATCGAACCAGCGAGTCGGCCTCCGAGCAGGGAGGTCTTCACGCCGACGTCGTAGCCGCTGCCCTCTACCGGATCAAGACCGCGGCCATCGGCGTCAGCACCTAGCTGGGGCTCGAGCGATTCAGAATATGTGACAAAGCCAGAGACGTCAGGGGTGAACTTGAAGAGGGCTCCGAAGAGCGGGGTGTCAGCCTTTGCCTTTGGCGTCGCACCTTCGGGATTCGTTACGGCACGTTCATAGTAGCTATTCCGGGCGTACTCGTTGCGGCGGGTACCGACAATCGTGCGGAGCCGTCCGGCGAAGAACTCAGACTGCAGTCCGACATAATAACCGATCAGCTTTTCCGCGCGGCGGCGGTAGATGTTCCAAGTCTCGGGGCTGGCGTTGCGCTCTTGGGCGGCATTGCGCAGGGCCTGGGTTTGTGGGTTCCAGACGGCGAACGCGCCGTAGCGTCCATCTTGGAATCGGCCCAGCGGGTCGAACCAACCGGGCGTATCTTGGTAAACCCTCTGGGACTCCTGCCCCAAGGCAAGCGTATGGCTGGTCTCGCCGAGGCGAAAGCGATAAGTAAACTTATTGTCGAAGTTGTAAGAATCGCGGTAGTTTGCGAAGTTGCCGAAGCGGAAACGGACGGTGCCATTGGCGAATGGCTCTTGGTCGCCGCCGATCGAGCGCAGGATCTCAAAGTCGTCGATCGCGAAGTTGCCTTGAAGCTGGTAAACAAGGTTATCACCAATCTTCTGGGTGTATTCGAGATCCGCCGTGTAAGACTGAAAGAAAGAGTAGGTCTCCTTACCCATGGTGACGGCCGAGCCGAACGGATCGCTGCCGCCGAAGACCGGGGCAAAAATGTCAAAGGTCGGAGTGCTGGCTAAGCCGTTGGCATTTAGCCAGGCGCGCGGCGCGAGACCGCTGGCGATCGCCGCCGAATTTCCAAGGTAACGCGAATTGCTGCGCAGCACTGCCGCGGATTCACGGTCTTGGTTTACGCGACGCACCGTTTCAAGGTCGATCGTCAGCAAGCCCTCGCTGAAGACTTGCCAGCCCATCGAGCCACCAAGGTAGTGCTCGTTCTTGAAATCGTCGTTGCGCCAGCCGTCGGCATCAATCCCGCCGGCACCGAAACGGAAGGCGACCTTTTCGAAGCCGTAGTTGTAATTTACTTCGGCTTTTTTGAAGTCCCAGCTGCCGAAAGAGACACGGGCGTCGCCTCCTTGGGTGCCAAACTCGGCCTTCCGGGTGATGTAATTAACCACGCCGCCAGGTCGCACGAGGCCGAAGAAGATTGAGGACGAGCCCTTGATCACTTCGATGCGGTCCATGCCCCAAGTCGAGTAGAGCTGTCGGCGATACTGTCCGTTGCGATACGACTGAAGTCCCGCGAAGCCGCGAATGTTTATGTAGGACTCGTAATTGGGGTTCGTTACGATGCCCGGCACATAACGCAACACGTCACTCTGAAGGCTGCCGCCGACGTCTTGGACGAACTCGCTCGTGAGCACATTTATCAGCACCGGCGTGTCGATGATGTTGGAACCGAAACCGGTCGCCGTGATCGCGTTTTGAGCGCGGTAGCCGTTCGAACGGTCGGCGGAGACGTTGAATTCCGATAGCTTGATCACGCTGTCGGAGTTTGCGGACTTGTTATTCGTTCCTGCGGGCGCGGTCTGCGCTTGGACGGATGCAGCAGTAAAAACTGCAAGGATTGTTAGATGCTTTATTTTCATGAGGTTGGGGTGTGATGATGACTTCTAGCAGAGGGGGAAGCACAGCACTGGGTTTATGCTCTTAAACGACATGCTCGGTTGCACGCGCTCGAGGGGTGTGACTTACACACGGACTAAGACTGTCCCTTTCGACGAAGTCTAACGTTTCTAGGGTCGAACCGTTAGATTGTTGCGCGCGCCTTCGCTTCTCCTCTTCATGTTTGGATGCCAGCTCTTCCAACCCTCAGAACATTGGCTGCGGAGTTGGGTCTTTCAGCCGCGACGGTTTCAGAAGCCCTTCGCAACAGTCCGCGGGTCAAGCCGGAGACCTGCCAGCGGGTCCAGAAGGCCGCGGCGGCTGCCGGATACGTCCAAAATCCACTTGTGGGTAAAGTGATGGCCGATCTACGGCGTGCTCAGTTGCAGGGGTTTCGGGGGGTGATCGCGGCACTCAATTCTCCGGAGCAGGCGAACGCATTGCGCGCTCGGTTTCAAGATGCCATACTGCAAGGAGCCTCTGGGCGGGCCGAAGAGCTGGGATTTCGTTTGGAGGTGCTCTGGGTGAGCAAAAAGCAACTCTCTTTCCGTAGGCTCAACGTGGTGCTGTTAACGCGGGGCATTCAAGGGGTGTTTGTAATGCCTTTTGAGGAGCCGCAAGACTGGTCGGAGGTGGACTGGTCTCGACTCTCCGCGGTGCGGATGGACTACAGTCTCACGCGGCCGGTGCTGCATACCATATGCCCGGATCACCACGCTGCGTTGATCCATTCGGTGCAGAAGTTGCGTCAGCTTGGATACCGTCGGGTAGGTCTCTACGTCAGGCATACAGCCGAAAAGCGCATTTTCTATAAGTGGACCGGCGCGCTTATTAGCCATCATCAGTCGATTGCAAATGAAGACTGCGTGCCGCCGCTACTGACCGACGTCTTGGAGCGTGAGAGCTTTCTCGCTTGGTTCGACCTGCATCGGCCGGACGTGATTGTGGGTCATCATCCGATCGTGATTGATTGGTTGGCAGGGCGGAATCTCCGCGTCCCTGACGATGTGGGTTTCTTCAATCTCAACACAAACCAGGAGCTTCATCCGTCGGCGGGGCTCGATCTTCTGCCGAAACAGCTGGGTGCGGCGACGGTCGAATCCGTGGTGGCTCAGATTCTGCGGAATGAGCGAGGGCTGCCCGAGTATCCGAAGACGATCACGATTGAGGGCGCGTGGGTGGATGGTCCAACAATTCGAGCAAAGTCTGCGCCGCGGAATGCCGTGTGATCGAACGGTTCAATTCTTCGAGGATTGCTGCTCGAGGAGTAGTGAATAGTTTTCCAGTACCCCATGCTTTGTCGGTATTTCTCTCCGATCCTGTCGCTCTGTCTGCTCGCTATGGTCGTGCTTTCCGCCCCGAGTCGTTCCGCGGGTGGAGAGGCGCTCGTCAGCTTGCGGAGTGCCGCGGTGACCGGTGCGGAGTGGTCCACCGCCGAGCGTGTCAATATTTCGCCTACTCGTCTTTCATTGCCCGGCGGCGAATCGTGGGAACTGGTGGGAGAACCGTTCGCGGAATCCCTGCTGCGTCGTACCGCAGGCACGGCGTCGGGGTCTGCGGCATTGCCTGAGCCTTTGCGTGGCGCGGTGCTCGGCCGTGCCAGTCAGTCCTGCTTGCTCGTATCGGGGCGCGAACTCGCCGGATCCGGCACAAGGTGGGTAGTCGCAAGCTACAATCTCGTCACCGAACGCTGGCATGTGATCGATCGGCTCGAGGCGTCCTCGCCCGAAGCCCGGGTCCTGTGGCAGGGCGCGAGTCTATTGGAGAAGGCTGGCGAGGGCGCCGCGGCGGTGGTTCGTCGCCACGAGATCACGGTTCCGTCACCTCCGGTTCGTTCTCTTGATGTGGCGGTCGTCGTCCTGTACTTGGCGGCGATGCTCGGTATCGGGCTGTGGTGCGCACGGGGCGGCACCACCTCCACGGCGGACTACTTTCTCGCCGACCGGGAACTCAACTGGTTCGTCGGCGGGGTGACGTTGTACGCGACGGCGACTAGTGCGATCAGCTTCGTCTCGGTGCCGGCCAAATCCTTCGCAACAAACTGGCAGTACATGGCCTATAATTACGTGACTTTGGTGGGTACGACGATCGCGGCGGTGGTGTTGATTCCGCGTCTGCGCCGGATGAATTTAGTTTCGGTCTACGAGTACCTCGAGACCCGCTTTCATCCATCGCTGCGGATCTTCAGCAGCGGGGTGACGATTCTCTACAACCTTGTCGGGAAGCAGGCCGTGGTGATTCTCCTGCCGGCATTGGTGATGCAACAAATGCTGGGCCTGCCGCCTTTAGCGGGAGTGGTGATCATCGGCGTGCTGACGACGGTTTATACCATGATTGGTGGTTTTAGGGCGGTGGTCTGGACCGATTTGGTGCAGTGCTTTATCATGCTGGGGGGCGCGGGAGTTGGGGCCTGGTGGATCTGTCACTTGCTCGGCACGGACATTCCCGGCATGCTGCGCGAGGCGTCGGCACTGGGAAAAACTAAGACGTTCAGCTTGGATTTGAGCATCGTGCAGCCGACGCTCTGGGCCTTTCTGGTGCTCGAAATATTTAATGTGCTGACGTGGCCGAAAGACCAGATGCTGATGCAGCGCGTTTTTGCTACCCGCAACGAGGCTCACGCCCGCGGGTCGGTCATTTTCATGGCTGCTCTGGTCATACCCGGCGCGACCACCTTTTTTATGATCGGATCAGGGTTGTTCCTCTTTTATCGGGCTCAGCCCGAGCGTTTCGTGCCCACCGTTTCCAACGACTCGATCTTTCCATTGTTCATCGCTTGGGAGATGCCCGCGGGCCTTGCCGGGTTGCTGATCGCGGCGATTCTCGCGGCGTCGATGTCCACGTTTAGCAGCGGGATCAGCTCCCTCTCGACCCTGGTGAGGGTGGACTTTCTCGACCGATTAGATCTGTTTGCGGGTTTACGCCACCGCATCACCAACCATGGCCTAGTGCTCTCCATTGGCCTGATCGCTACCGCTTTCGGCGCCGGAGTGTCCTTGTTGGAAATCAGCTCCCTGCTCGACTTCGGCATGCAGGCTTTCGCCGTCTTCGGCGGCGGGTTCGCGGCCGCCTACGGTCTTGGCTTGTTCACCCGTCGCGCCCGCTGGGACGGCGTGCTCATCGGCACCGCCGTCAGTGCGGTCGCTTCCTTCTATCTCGTGCGGGTAGTCAGCCCGATCCTCATGCAGGCAACCACGATTGGTATCAGCTTGGTGGTAGGTTATTGCTCCAGCTTGGTGCTCGCTACGTTCCGTCCTCCTCTCACTCGATGAAAAATTATCACGGTCCGATTCTTGATCTCCACCAGCATGTCCTTTGGGGTGGGCGTAATCTTCAGGGCCTGATGGACGACCTTGATGCCCACGGCATAGCCGAGGCCCTGCTCATGACGTGGCAGGTGGGTCCCTTCGAGCAGCACACGGTCGAGCCAGAGTTCTTCAACTCCACGCAGGTTCTCCCTGACGGCACGCACGCCGGTCTTCCGCTGTCCGACCTGCTCAAGGCGGTCGAATTGTATCCTAAACGGCTGCACCTTGGTTACTGCCCCCATCCCCTTTGGCCGGGCGCTCCACAAATGCTTCGATCTGCGACCGAGATGTATGGCGTGCGCCTTTGCGGCGAGTGGAAGTTCACCGTGCCGCTCGACGATCCGCGATCGCTTGAGGTTTTAAAGATGGCCGGCGAACTGGGCCAGGCGGTGCTGCTCCACCTCGACGTGCCCTACCTCGCGGGAAACCCGAAGCTGCAGCGCGTCTGGTTCGGGGGCGATATCGAGGCCCTCGAACGCGCCATGCGGTCTTGTCCCAAGACCACTTTCATCGGTCATGCGCCGGGCTTCTGGCGCGAGTTCGACGCCGACGCTCCCGGACGCTCCGAGCAATACCCCGATGGTGCCCCAACCGGCGAGGGCCGGCTCCAGGCGATGCTGCGGCGATATGACAACCTCGTCGCCGATATTTCCGCGAAGTCCGGTTTGATCGCGATGAACCGTGATCCGTCGCAGACCCGCCGCTTTCTGGTCGAATTTCAGGACAAGGTCGTATTTGGACGCGATAAATACGGTGCGGATCACCTAGCCTTCATCGAAGGGTTAGATTTGCCGGCCGGTGTTCTTAGTAAGCTTCTCTGGTCGAATGCGCGCCGCCTGCTGCGCCTAGCCTAGCAAGGCGCCAACCTTTTCTCACCGCTTTTTTATGCCCAAATCTATCCGCTCCTCCCTTTCTCGCCCACTTCCACCGATGGGGCTCGGCGAGTGCCTGATTGGCGCGGCTGAACTGCGCAACGTTACCCAAGTTCTTCGCGGACAGACGTTGTTCCGCTACTACGGTGTCGGCAATGCGCCGTATCCAAACAGCTTTGCCTCACGCGTGGAACGCGCGGGCGAAAAGATGCACGACGTACCCTATGCGCTGGGCGTCAGCAGCGGCACGGCGGCGCTTGAAGTCGCGCTCGGTGCACTCGGAGTTGGCCCCGGTGACGAGGTGATCATTCCCGTGTGGAGCTGGGTCTCCTGCTTTTCTGCGATCGTCCGAGTGGGCGGACAACCGGTGTTGGCCGAGGTCGATGACACGCTCAATCTCGATCCAAACGAAATTGAGCGGTTGATGACGCCGCGCACCCGCGGCGTGTTGGTGGTGCACTACCAAGGGGTGCCCGCCGACCTCACACCGATCATTCGTCTCGCCAAGGCGCGCGGGCTCTGGGTGCTTGAAGACAACGCCGAGAGCCTCGGAACGTCCTACAAGGGGAAGCCCGTCGGTTCATGGGGCGACATCGCCATCTGCAGTTTTCAGCAGCGCAAGGTCGTGACCACTGGCGAGGGAGGCATGGTGCTAACGCGCTCCGCGAAACTCTACGAACGCGCCGTGCGTATGAGCGACCTCGGCCTGTATAGAGCGGAGCATCAGACGCGCACCCCGGGCCGCGAGCTGATGTTCCCGGGCAGCAATTTTCGCATGAGTGAGATGACTGCGGCCGTCGCTCTTGCCCAGCTCGCGCGGGTAGCTTCGATGATTCGGAAGGTTCGGGCGTTGCGCGACGCGATGCGTGCGCAGATGGGCGAGATCCCCGGCGTTACCTGGCGGCGCATTCCGGACCCGAAGGGCGACATCGGTTTTGAAACCTATCTCTTCATGCCTACCGCTGAGCAGGCCCGCGCCGTACGGGCCCGGGCGGGGGAGCAGGGAATCACGCTGACGCCCCATACGGGGACCTATGCCCAGACGGCGCGTGAGTACGTGAAAAATCGGTCTACGCATGCCGGCATCCGCGGTCCGTTCCAACACTTTGAAACCTGGCCGGTACCGGGATATCGCCCCGAGGATTTTCCGCGGACGCACGACTTAGCCGAGCGCCTGATTGCAATCCCGTTGGGCGTACTCTTCACGAAGTCCGAAGCCGCCCACATTGGCCGGGTCCTGCGCGAGGAGATCCTCCGTGAACTCGCCTGACTGCGGCGGGTGGTCGCGTCGGTGTCGTTTCCGCTTCGCGATTTTTGGAAGACCAAGCCAACGGAATTAGCCCCCATTTTTTGTGGGCGCATCGCGCTGGGCGAGTGGGCAAACGTCGGGGCATACGACGAAAACCGCACTTGGCCGCGCGTTTTTCTACACGTTGCTGGTCGACGGGTCCGGCCGGGCGGCGGGTCGGTCTGTTAACGGAGCGTTTCCGAGCGGGATGGCGGAGCGGCTTTGTCGGATTTCAGCCGTGACCTTCAGGCGGCGACGGGCGCGACGCGACGACGGCGGCCGATAAAGGCAAAGAGATGAATGCCAAACTGGATAATCAAGCCGAGGGTCATCAAGGTACAGGCGATGCAGGGCATCGTCCAACTGGGGTTGCGCACAACCTGGAGGATCGTCGTCTTGTCGTCGTTTCCGAAGCCGGCTCTGTAGAACGTGAGGCCGGCGTAGCGCAGCGGGTTGTTCATGTAGATGGGCAACACGGGCTGGTTTCTGTGTGTCGTCCTACACTCTTTCTCTTTCGGAACGCGGTAAGATTTGATTTTAGGATCGCGGCAGGCGCTAAAGCTAAGAACCAAAGCAACAGCGGTGAAGGGGAGAGAAGAGAAAAATACATCGGTGTAAATCCACCGAAGTGTTTAATTTTGAGGCTTTTCAGTAAAGTATCAGACCGACCCGAGGGGTTGAATAAGCCGGGGGGGGGTCAAGCGGCGCCAGCGAATCCTGACGGTCCTGTTACTATTTTCCCTACGGTCGGATGGGGGCCAGCTACTAATCACAGAATTTGCAATCCGGTATTTAACGATTCATGTCGTCCTCCTTTGAAAATTATCCCACGCATCACTTGGTTCTCGGGCGCTTTCGCGGCCCTCGCATTATCGGCATCCGCTCAAATCGTCGAATTTCGGGCCACCATCAACGCGGAGCAGGAGGTGCCAATAAACGCATCACCCGCAGTGGGGTCGGCGATCATGATCTACGATGTGGCGGCAAATACCTTCGACCTCGTATTGAGCATCAGAAATTTTTCGAGCGCGCTCGCGGCTTCGCACATCCATGAGGGACTGGCCGGTGCAAACGGTGGGGTCGTGACGAACCTCGGTGGCGAGGCGGTCTATTCCCGCAGCGGCACGACGCTGACGGCAACGTTCCGTGGACTGACCTATGGAGGCACCAAGCTCACGCTGCTCCAGAATGGTGCTTACTTAAACTTCCACACCGCGGCGTTTCCCGGTGGAGAAGTGCGCGGGCAACTGATCGCCCAACCGAAACGACTCGTAGCGAGGATTGATGTCGCGCAAGAGCAGGCCGCGTTTCCGGCCAACGCCGCGGCGCTCGGCGCATCCAACGCGTTCGGCGCGGCGGTGATGAGCTACGATCCTGGAACCAACCGGATGAATCTGCGGGTGAGCCTGTATAACTTCACGAACACGCTGACGAACTCCCACTTCCATGATGGGGCTCCGGGAGTCAGCGGGCCGGTCGCGACGGGCCTCGGTGCGGGCACCGTCGCGAGCTACTTCCGCGACGGTAACACGATCACCGGAACGTTTCTCAATATCGCGTATCTCGGCGACCCGGTGCGGCTGCTGACGGGCGGAACGTATCTAAATTTCCACAGCAACACTTTCACCGGTGGAGAAATCCGAGGACAAGTGCTGGCGTCCGAAGAATTGCCTGCTTCGCGGGTGGCGAGCGTCTCCAGCCGTGGGTTCGTGGGCACGGGGAATCAGGTCTTGATTGCTGGATTTAACGTTATCGGATCGGAACCGGTGCGAATGCTGATCACGGCCAAGGGCCCGTCGCTCTCAAATTTCGGTGTTACCGGCGCGCTCACCAATCCGGTGTTGACCTTGATTGACGGTAACGGACGCGTGATGGCGTCGAATGACGACGTTGGCGCGGCGACGGCGCTGCCGGCTCCTCTTTCCGAACTCAATGGTCTCGCTGGCGTGCCGACGAACAGCGTGGAATCCGCGCTGCTCGTAACGCTGCCGGCCGGGAATTACTCGGCGGTTGTTTCCGGTGGTGGTGGCGCGACCGGCATCGCGCTCGTCGAGGTGACCGATTTGCGCAATAACGTGACGATTTTCCTAAACCGCGCGGCGTCAGAGCTGGATAGTGGGGAGATTCTGTCGGAGTTCAGCCGCGACCTTCAGGCGGCGAAGCAGAATCCGCGACTGGCGGCGGCCAAGCCGACGGGTCGGCCCGTGCCGGAATTCTGTTTGCCGGTGGCGGCTGCGCCCGGAGTTCCGTCGGCGCTGGCGCAGGTGCGCTGAGAGGTGGAGTGATTTTTTGGCCAACCCGCCGACATGAAGTCGGCGGGTTTTTTGTTTTTATTTTAGATGAAGCGTGAACACATTCGCGCCATGCAACTCGCACCGTTGGGCGATTCCGCCGTCGTCGTGTCGTGGCCCGATTTGGCCGCCGACGAGCGTCGAATCGTGCTGGCGAATGTGACGGCGCGGTTCAAAAAGGGCCGGTTCCCCGGCGTCACGGCCGTGGTGCCGGCGTATGCGAGTGTAACAATTTTCTATGATTTGCTGGCTCTGCGGAGCGAAAATCTCAGCCCGTATGCGAGATTAGGTGCGCTGATCGCCGAGATCGTGGCGGAGGTTGAAGATAACGGGCAATGCAACCGCGGACGAGTGGTGGAGTTGGAAGTGAGTTATGGTGGTTCGGACGGACCGGACCTGATTGCGGTCGCGACCCAGGTCGGCTTGAGCGCGGAGGAGGTCATCGCGCGCCACAGCGCGGCGGAGTATCGGGTGGAAGCGATCGGGTTCACGCCGGGTTTTCCTTATTTGAGCGGGCTGCCTCGGGAGTTGGCGACGCCGCGACGGGCCACGCCCCGGACCAAAGTGCCGGCCGGAACGGTGGGAATTGGCGGCGGGCAAACCGGGGTTTATCCGTTGGAATCTCCCGGTGGCTGGCAGCTGATCGGGCGAACCAGTGCCGTTATGTTCGACGCCGCCCGGGCTGAACCGGCGTTGCTGCGGGTCGGCGATCGGGTGAAATTCCGTGCCGCGACGGCGATAAATGCGCCCGCAGCGCAATCCGACGGGGAGGTTTGTCATCTATTAGATGACAAACTTCGGCGGGACGCGGGAGCGGGACTGCGGGTGGTGAGTGCGGGGATGCTGACGACGGTGCAAGATTTGGGGCGTCCGGGGCAGCGGGCCGTCGGCGTGCCGAGCGGCGGGGCGGCCGATGCGATGGCGGCGCGAATCGCCAATCTGCTGGTGGGTAACTCGGAGGATGCGGCGGGGCTTGAGCTCACCCTGCTGGGACCGGAGATTGAGTTTTTGAGCGATGGGCTAGTCGCGCTCGGCGGGGCGGACTTTGCCGGGTGCACGGCTTGGCAGCCGGTGCGCGTCGTCGCGGGGCAACGGCTTAAGTTTGGCGCGGCGGTGAGGGGTTGCCGGGGATTTTTGGCGGTTGCGGGCGGGGTGGATGTGCCCGTGGTGCTGGGGAGTCGGAGCACTTACGCGAGGGCGGGAATCGGCGGTTGGCGAGGTCGGGCGTTGCAGGCGGGCGACGAGTTGCCGGTGAGTGCGCAGCCGCGCGAGGTGGCCGGGCATTGGTGGTTGGATCGGCGGATCTTACCCGCCTACGAAACGGTGCCGAAAGTGCGGGTCGTGTTGGGTGCGCAGGCGGCCGAGTTCGGGGCAGAGTGGCACAACTCGGAGTGGAAGGTGACACCGCAGTCTGACCGGATGGGGCTACGGTTGGAGGGGGCGGCACTCGCGCGTCGAAGCGGCGGAGAGTTGCTCTCAACGGCGGTCACTCCCGGCACGGTGCAGGTGCCGCCCGACGGCCAGCCCATTGTGTTGCTCGCCGATGCGCAAACGATCGGCGGGTATCCGCAGCTGGCACACGTGATCAGTGTGGATCTGCCGTTGCTGGCGCAGGTGCGCCCGGGCGGCGGCGTGAGGTTTGAGCCGGTATCGCTCGAGGATGCGCATCGATTGTGGTTGGCTCGCGAGTATGCGATCGGTCTTTTGCGCGAAGGACTTGTGGGGAAAATTCGTTGATCCTATCTGATGCCACTCACGATTGATTTCAATTGCGACTTGGGCGAAGGCGGCGGCGCCGATGGCGAGTTGATGCCGTGGATTACCTCGGCTAACATCGCGTGCGGTGGGCACGCGGGGAGCGTGGCGACGATGCGGGAGACGGTTGCGATGGCGGAGGCGCATGGGGTCGCGGTCGGGGCGCACCCCGGGTTTCTCGACCGGGAGAATTTTGGGCGCCGGGAGCAGGAGCTGACGGCGGGCGCGTTATACGAGCTCGTGACTTCGCAGATCGAGGCGCTTCGGGCGTGCGGTACCGTGCGGCACGTGAAGCCGCACGGCGCGCTCTACAATCAGGCCGCGCGCGACCCGGGAATGGCGAAAATAATCGCCGAAGCGGTCTATGGGATAGATCCGAAATTGATTCTGTTTGGCCTGGCGGGGAGTGAGTTGGTGAGAGCCGGGCGGAAGCGAGGGCTGCGGGTGGCGAGCGAAGTGTTTGCCGACCGCACGTATCAGGCGGATGGTTCGCTGACCCCGCGTTCGCGATCGGATGCAGTGATCACAGACGAGGCGGCGGCCGTTGCGCAGGTAGTGCGGATGGTGCGGGATGGTTGGGTGCGATCAACCGATGGAAGCAATGGGCCGATCCAGGCCGACACCGTATGTTTGCATGGTGACGGACCGAAGGCTGTGGCGATGGCTCGTCGGGTTAATGAGGCGCTCCAGGAGTCGGGAATTGAAATGCGGAGGTTCGACTCATGATCAAACTCATTGGGCTGGTGGTCGTCGCTGTGGGTTTTGCTTTTCGGATGAATCCTTTGCTGGTGGTAGTGGCGGCTGGTCTCGTGACGGGATTGGTCGCGGGCCTCTCTTGGCACGAAGTGGTGACCATGCTGGGTCAGTTTTTCGTGGATAATCGCTGGCTGACCCTGCCCGTGATCGTAATGGTGCCGGTGGTGGGTTTGTTGGAGCGACATGGTTTGCAGGAGCGGATGGCGACGCTGATTCGGCGGGCGGCGGGTGCGACCGCCGGACGGGTGCTGTGGATTTATCAAGTTCTGCGCGGGCTCACGAGCATGGTGGGCATGGGGATCGGGGGGCATGCCTCGATGGTGCGGCCGCTGATCGTGCCGATGGCGGAGGGCGCGACGGCGACGAAGCTGGGCGGAGTGACGGATCAAGCGCGCGCGCAAATCCGGGCGCATGGCGCAGCGGCGGAAAACGTGGGGAATTTCTTCTCGGACGATATCGTGGTCGCGGTCGGGGCGGTGCTTTTGATCAAGGCGTTTTTCGACAATGCCGGTGTCGAAGTGCCGCTCGGCGAGATCAAGTTGTGGGGCTTGCCGACGGCGCTCTGCGTGATCGCAATCGGGTGGTGGCGGTATCGGCGGTTGGACGCGCGGTTGGCGCGGGCGGCGGCAGAGCCGGCGGCAGCGCGCGAGGTGAAAGGGCCAAAGCGGTGACGTTGTTGACCCTCGATTTTTTCTTTGTGGCGGGCGGATGCGTGCTGGCGGCGGTGGGTGGATTGATTGCGGCGGATGCAGCCCATCCGAAGCGTTGGGGTTCGGCGGCATTTTGGCTCTTGCTCGCACTGGCAATCGGGGCGGGGAAGTGGTTGTCGCCGACGGTGGTGGGATACTTGGTGCTGGGGCTGACGGCCTTGATTGCGACGAAGCGGGTGGGTGCGGCGCACGGTGGGGTCGTCGAGCCGGTGGTGCTCAAAGAGCGGGCGGCGCGGCTGGGCAATCGTTTGATTTGGCCGTTGTTTTTGGTGCCGACGGTGGCGGTGGTCGGGGGGCTGACTTTGGAGTGGGTGAAGGTGGGCGATTTCCTACTGGTGCAGCCGAAGCAGGTGGCACAGGTCGCGTTGGGTATCGGTTGTTTTGCCGGGATCGCGCTGGCGATGCGCACGACGGGCGAGGGACCGCGGGTGGCTGCGCAGGAAGGCGGCAGGTTGTTGCAACTGTTGGGCTGGGCGGTGCTTTTGCCCCAAATGTTGGCGGCGCTTGGCGGGGTCATGGGCAAAGCGGGGGTGGGCGATGAGATCGCTCACTTGGTGGCCGCGGTTTTGCCGGTGCAGATTCCGGTGGTGGCGGTCTTGGCTTATTGCGGAGGGATGGCGCTGTTCACGATCTTGCTCGGTAATGCGTTTGCAGCGTTTCCGGTGATGACGCTCGGCGTGGGTTTGCCGTTTATCGTGAAGGCGCACGGAGGCGACCCGGCGGTGATGGGAACGCTGGGGATGCTGAGCGGCTATTGCGGCACACTCGTCACCCCGATGGCAGCAAATTTCAATCTCGTGCCGGCGCGGCTGCTGGAGTTGCGCGACGACTTTGCGGTGATCAAGGCACAGGTGCCTTTCGCGGCGGCGATCTGGGTCTTCAATGTCGTGGTGATGTATGTTTGCGTGTTTCGGCGCTGACGATTTTTCTAGGGCAATGCCATTGGTGAAACGACGAAGCCCGAGAGAGAGGCAAAAAGTTTTGATTACGGGGTTTGAGCCGTTTGGCGGGGAGACGATCAATCCCTCGCAGACGATTGCGCAAAATCTCCACGGCACCGTGATCGGTGGACACGAGGTTGTCGGGGTGCTCTTACCGTGCGTTTTTGGGGCGGCGAACCGAGAGTTGAATCGGCAGTTGCGGGCGATCCGGCCGAGCTTGGTTATTTGTCTCGGGCAAGCGGGAGGCCGAGCTGCGATTACGCCGGAGCGCGTGGCGATCAATGTGGCTGACGCCCGGATTCCAGACAATGCCGGTGGTCAACCGGTGGATCGACCGGTGGTCCAAGGCGGCCCGGCGGCGTATTTTTCAACTCTGCCGGTGAAGGCGATGGTCGCGGGCTTGCGGGCTGATGGGGTGCCGGCCGAAGTTTCGCAGACGGCCGGGACGTTTGTCTGTAATCACGTTTTTTATGGGTTGATGCACGCCTTGCGCCGTAGGCAGGGCGTGCGGGGCGGATTTATTCATGTCCCATTTCTCCCCGAGCAGGCGTCGAGGGGACAGGCGAGCTTGGCGCTCGACACGATGGTGGCGGCAATCGCCCGCGTGACGGAGATCGCGCTCAAAGTGCGGCGCGATACACGGGTCGGCGGCGGTCAGATATCGTAACTGACGGGGCGGATAACGCAGGTCGTGCCGGTCGATTCGATGGTCACGATGCAGACGTCGTCTTCAAAATCGAGTCGGGCACTGTAGGCTTCGGTGGCACGCACGAGCCGGTCGCAGACGAGGGAGCCGGGAAGGCCTCGCGCGCCGACGAGCTGCGCGATCAGGCGCTCTTCGCCGAAGATTTCCCCTGCGGGGTTGGCGGCTTCGAGGATGCCGTCGGTGTAGGCCAAGAAACAGTCGCCAGGGGCAAAAGCAGTTTCCTGTCGTGAGTATTGAAAATCGTGGATGAGGCCGGCGGCAGGTTCCGGGTCCGACGGAACGAGCCGAATGACGGAATCGATTGCCGCGCGTAAAATCAATGGCGGCGGATGACCGGCGTTGCTGTAAGTGAGCGACGCGGCGGCGGTATCGATCACACCAAAAAAGGCGGTCGCAAACACGGGTTGACCCGTTTGCTCGAGCACGGGGGTTAGACTGTGGTTGATCTCGGCGAGAACGCGGGCGGGATCGGTGGCACGTTCGCCGAGTTCGGCGACGACCCCGCGGATGAGCGCGGTCAGCAGGCCGGCGCGCACGCCGTGGCCCATCACGTCACAGATGAGAATCCCGCATTTGACGTCGTCGAGCTGGACGATTTGGAAAAAATCGCCGCCAAGAGTCGTCGTGGGAATATAGCGGTGGGCAAAGCGCAGCGCGCTGGCTTCAGCGGGCACGCCGCGCGGGAAAACGGGATATGAACGAGGCAGGAATGTTTCCTGGATTTGCCGCGCCATGCGGACATCGGTCTCCATCGCGGCGGTGTGGAGTTTGAGGGCATCCTCGGCCTGTTTGCGCCGGGTGATGTCGTGGCTGATGCCGACGAGGCCGGCGATGCGTTGGTTTACGTCGTGGAATGGGACTTTGGTCGTGAGCGCCCAGTGCACGTCGCCTTCGGCGCCGAAGTCGGATTTCTCATGACTAATGATACTCGTGGCACCTTCGAGCACTTGACGGTCGTCATCGAGGGCTTGGCGACCGCGTTCGCCCGGGAAAAAGTCGGCGGTCGTGCGGCCCGCGGCCTCAGCCTGGTGCTCGACGCCGAGCAGAGCGAGGTGGGCACGGTTGTTAAGAATGTAGCGGGACGCAGTGTCTTTGATGTAAATCCGACTTGGAATATGGTCGATAATGGTGCGCAGGAGATTGCGTTCTTCGGTGAGCTTTTCCTCGGCGATCTTGGTGGCGGTGATGTCGCGTGAGAGGCCAAACGTGCCGATGATTCTCCCCTTTAAGTCCCGCCAAGGCATTTTCGTCGTCGAAGCCCAGGCGATGGAACCGTCTAGCAATGTGAGACGTTCGATTTTCCCGATAACGGGTTGGCCGGTTTGAATGATGGTTTGCTCATCGGCGAGGGCGCGCTCGGCGTGGGCACGAGAAAAAAAGTCTGCGTCGCTTTTCCCGATAACGAACTGCGGCGAGGAAGCGCCCAAAGAGCGGGCGTGAGCGGGATTGTTGCGAACAAAACGACTTTGCAGATCCTTGAAATAGATCTTGTCCGGAATCGTAGCCATCAGCACGAGCAGAATGGCCGAGTCGAGGGACTCGGGCGTCGGCGGCACTAGGTTGGTGGATGCAGCGCTCATCGGGGCGGAAGGGTGGGGCCAGCAGGCGACGTGCACCAATCCAAACGAAGCGAAACGGTCTGGTGACTCAGTTGTTGAAGCGGAAAAGTGCGACGTCGCCGTCGGCGAAGACGTATTCCTTGCCCTCGAGGCGATATTTTCCGGCCTCCCGGGCGGCAGCTACACTACCAAGGCGGGTGAGATCGGCGTAGGAAACAACCTCCGCTTTAATAAAGCCTTTTTCAAAGTCGGTGTGGATCACACCGGCCGCTTGAGGTGCTTTCCAACCCCTCTTGATCGTCCACGCCCGAACCTCTTTCTCGCCGGCGGTGAAGTAGGTTTGCAGACCAAGTAGTTCGTAGGTGCCGCGGATGAGCGAGGATACGCCGGAGTCATCGACCCCGAGATCTTTTAAAAAGGCCTTCGCCTCGTCGGCGGGCAAGTCGATGAGTTCGGATTCGATTTTGGCGCTGATCGGAACATAAGCGGCGTCGTGGTGGGCTTTCACAAAAGCGGCCACTTTTTGCACATACTGATTTTGCTCGGCGGTCGAGAGATCGCTCTCGGCCACGTTGCAGGCGTAGAGAACGGGTTTGGCGGTAAGTAACTGAAAGAGCCTCATCATCGCGGTCTCTTCGGCGGAGGCCGGGAGGGTGTTCGCGGTTTGCCCAGAATTGAGATGCGGGGTCAGGCGCTCGAGCAAAAGAATTTCAGCGGCGGCCTCTTTATCTCCCGATTTTGCCTTCTTTTGTGTTTTGTCGATACGCTTCGCCACGGCGTCCAAGTCGGCCAAGACAAGTTCGGTGGTGATCACTTCAATATCACGCACCGGATCGACGCCGCCCATGGTGTGGATCACGTCGCCGTCTTCGAAACACCGCACAACATGAACGATAGCGTCGACCTCTCGAATGTTGGCGAGGAATTGGTTGCCGAGGCCCTCGCCCTTGCTGGCGCCGGCGACAAGGCCGGCGATGTCGACAAACTCGATGGCGGCGGGAATAACGACATTGGTCTTTGCGATTTTCTGCAGAACGTAGGCCCGTTCATCGGGCACAACCACGACGCCGACGTTGGGTTCGATGGTGCAAAACGGGTAGTTTGCAGCTTCGGCCTTGCGCGAGCGAGTGAGGGCGTTGAAGAGAGTGGACTTGCCGACGTTGGGCAGACCGACGATGCCAGCTTTGAGCATAAGAACGGGAACACAGCGGCGGGAGTAGGGGCTTGACAAGCTGATTGTGGGTCCGTCTTTTCTTCCGCTTTTCAACTAAGAACAGACCCGTAAAAACATCGTCATGGCTCTCAAAATTCGCCTCACCCGCATCGGCGCTCTTCATCAACCCCACTACCGTGTGGTCATCGCCGAAGCACGTTCCCGTCGCGATGGCGCTCCGGTTGAAACGATCGGCTCTTATGACCCACGGGCCAAGGGCAACGGATTCAAGGTCAATCTGGAACGGGTTGATTATTGGATGAGCAAAGGTGCCCTCCCGACCGATACCTTGCATGCGATGATCAAGCGCGCCCGCCGGGCCGCGGCCGCAGCCGAAGCGGCGGCGCCGGTTGCAGTTTGAGGACGAGGAAACCCGACATTCTTTGATCGCCCGACCGCAAGGTTCGGGCGATTTTTGTTTCTACCCAAATTTCTATGCTTCGCATCGATATCGTTACCTTATTTCCGCGCATGTTGGACGGATTTTTGGGCGAGAGCATTTTGGGTCGTGGCATCGAGGCCGGATACTTGCAGGTCGAAGTGCATGATCTTCGGCGGTGGACCTCGGACAAGCATCGCACGGCCGATGACCGTCCGTTTGGAGGCGGAGCCGGAATGGTTTTGAAACCCGAGCCAGTCTTTGCGGCGATCGAGCAATTGCAGACGCCGGGCTGTCGCCGCATCTATCTCACCCCCGACGGCACACCGTTATCGCCGGCGCTCGCGCTGGACCTGTCGCGTGAGCGGCACTTGGTTCTGCTGAGCGGCCATTACGAGGGTATAGATCAGCGGATTCGCGATCGGATGATCGACCAAGAGATCAGCATCGGGGATTACGTTCTGACCAATGGCACCTTGGCTGCGGCGGTTGTGCTCGATGCGTTGGCCCGATTCATACCGGGCGTGCTGGGCGAGGAAAAGTCGTTGACGCACGAATCCTTCACCAACAGGTTGCTCGACTTTCCTCAATACACGCGTCCCGCCGAATTCAGGAGTATGTCCGTTCCAGAGGTTCTTCTCTCTGGGAACCATGCTGAAATCGAAAAGTGGCGGCACGCGCGACAAGTGGAAAAAACCTTATCCGTCAGACCTGATTTACTCAAATAATCCATAGCATGCATCCGATCATCAGCCAAATCACCGCCGCTCAGGTGAAAAAAGACATCACACCGTTCAAAGTCGGTGACGGTGTGCGAGTCCACACGAAGGTCCGTGAGGGCGACAAAGAGCGCATCCAGATTTATGCCGGAATTGTCATCGCCCGAAAAGGCGCCGGCATCCACGAGACGTTCACTGTCCGTCGCATCAGCTACGGCGAGGGCGTTGAACGCGTCTTCCCCGTGAACTCGCCCAATATCGATAAAGTTGAAGTTGATCGCGAGTCCGAGGTGATGCGCGCCCGGCTCTATTACCTGCGTAATCGCACGGGTAAGGCTGCGGTTGCGGTCAAGGAACGGGAAGTCCGCACGGTGGCCGCGCCGGCGTCGGTTGTTGCTTCCGCTCCTGCGCTAGCGCCCGTTGCGGCCAGCTAAAAATCGTTCATCAGGACGATGGGATTTTTCAGCCAAAGCGAGCCTTTCGAGGCTCGCTTTTTTGTGCCCGGAAAATCATGTGTTTAGCCCTTTTTTTGCAGACTAGTTCTATCCTTTATTTCGTATGACGCTCCAAACTCATCTTCTGGCCAAAGCGGCCAATCAAGCACGCGGCCTTGCGCTCGACGCGGTTCACGTCTGTTCGTCCGGGCATCTCGGACTACCCCTCGGGGCGGCCGAAATCGGAGCGGTTCTTTACGGACACGCGCTGGTGCATAATCCCGAGCGTCCTCGTTGGTTGAATCGAGACCGTTTCATCTTATCGGCCGGTCATGGTTCGATGTTTCTTTACAGTTGGTTGCACTTGAGCGGCTATGATCTGCCACTGGAGCAGGTGAAGAGGTTCCGGGCGTTGCATAGCACAACTCCCGGTCATCCGGAGTTTCACGAAACTCCCGGCGTAGAGTGCACGACCGGTCCGCTGGGGCAGGGGATCGGGAATGCCGTGGGTATGGCGCTCGCCGGGCAGATGGCAGCGGCCCGTTTCAATACCGCTGAGCACGCCATTTTTGACTACCATGTCGTCTGCTTGGCCGGCGACGGTTGCATGCAGGAAGGCGTCGCGATGGAGGCCGTCGCCTTTGCGGGCCACCAGAAGCTCGATAATCTAATTTTGATTTATGACTCAAACGACGTCACGCTCGACGCCATGGCGGACCGCACCCAAAGCGAGAGTGCGGCGCTCCGTTTTAAAGCGATTGGGTGGGAGGTGCAGACCATCGATGGGCACGATCTCGCGACGATCCTGAAGGCTTTTAACAAGGCCAAAAAGTCCAAGTCGGGGAAACCTCAGCTGATCATCGCCAAAACGATCATCGGCAAGGGCATTGCCGAGGTGCAGGGGACGGCAAAGGGTCACGGCGAAGGCGGCGCGAAGTTCTCCGAGGCGGCGCGGGCTTCGCTCGGACTGCCTGCGACGGAGCATTTCTTTGTGAGTGACGACGTGCGCGCTTACTTTGCCGGGCACAAGGCACGGCTCATTCGGAGTTCAAACAAGTGGCATAAGACCCTAAAGGCGTGGCGCGTGGCCAATCCCGAGAAGTCAGCCTTGCTGGACTCGGCGACCGCGCATCCCAGTGCGGCGCACTTGCTCGAAAAGATTCCGCTGTTTGCTCCGGATGTGAAATTGGGCGGCACCCGCGCCGCGGGCAGAGATGTGCTTCAACCGTTGGCGGCTGAGCTCCCCCTGCTGGTGGGGGGAAGTGCCGATCTCTATGGCTCGACTTTGAATCTCATCAACGGCGTTGCCGACTGCGATCCGGCTAACCGCGGTGGACGCAACATCCGCTTCGGCATTCGAGAGCATGGAATGGCGGCGATCGCCAACGGCATGGCCTACGACGGATTGTTCCGCCCCAGCATCGCGACGTTTCTGGTGTTCGCCGACTACTCGCGCCCTTCGATGCGGATCGCGGCGTTGTCGAAGTTGCCGGTCATCTATATCTACACCCACGATTCGATCGGCGTAGGCGAGGACGGGCCGACCCATCAGCCCGTCGAGACCATTTCGTCGCTGCGTTTGATTCCGAATCTCGACGTGATCCGGCCGGCGGATCCCGAGGAAACGGCCGGCGCCTACGCGGCGGCGCTTGAGCGTGCCGATGGCCCGACCTTGATTGCGCTTTCGCGGCAGGCGGTGCCGGTGCTCAACGAGATTCCGCCGCACATTCGGCGCGCGGGCGTGTTGAAGGGCGGCTACGTTGCGGTTCAAGAGACGGCGCCCCTGACTCATTTGCTTCTCTCGACGGGTAGCGAACTGCACCTTGCTCTGGCTGCGGCCAAGGAACTCGGAGCTGGAACGCGCGTGGTCTCGCTGCCGTCGTTCGAACGCTTTGAGCGCCAGTCCTCGGAGTATCGGGACAGCATCATTCCACCCTCCTGCCGCAAGCGGGTAGCGGTCGAAGCGGGCGTGAGCGGACTTTGGCGCAAGTATGTCGGGCTCGATGGTAAAGTGGTCGGGATTGACCGCTTCGGCATCAGCGCTCCGGCCCCCCAAGTCTACAAAGAGTTGGGCATAACAGCCGAAGCAGTGGTGGCGGCCGCACGGAGTCTCTGATTCTCGCGCAGGTTTTTTAGCGGACGACCGCCCCTCTCTCGGGAGATCGAGAGGGGAGTTTCGTTTTTGGCGCGACCTGGGCTCGGGTGGTTCGTGCTGTTTCGGGGTTTCCGTTTCTTTCTACATCGGGCGCTTGCTTTTATAGTTAGCCTCCTAACCATCCTCCGCTTTATGGATCTTCCCGGCCCACATTCTCTATGCCGCTCCTGTTATTAAAGGACTTGCCGCGCTACGAGTGTCTGCTGGAGGGGGCTAAGGAATTTCCTGATTTGGATCCCTCGGCCTGCGAGGCGTTTTTGCATTTGCTGCGGACGAGCGACGAGGTGTTTTCCCTGGTAGAGAACGATCTCGCGGTGCACGGCATCTCCCATGGCCGCTTTGGCGTGCTGATGCTGCTGTGGAATCCGGCTCAACGCCGGATCGACGCGGCCCACGCCGCCGGCGATTGTTCGAGCGGTCCGCGAACGCCGGCCGAATTGGCCGATGCGGCGGGTGTGACCCGGGCCACGATGACGGGGCTGATCGATACCCTCGAACGGGACGGATTCGTTCGCCGTGAACCAGATCCGACGGACCGAAGAATGATGTCGGTGCTGCTCACCGAGAAGGCCGAGCGTTTTCTGGTCGGTATCTTACCGGCCCACTTTAAGCTGATGACGCGGATCATGGCCCCACTCTCGGAAAGCGAGCGGAAGACACTCGTTCGTTTGCTGACTAAGGTCCTCGAAAATGCGAGTGAGATTTCCGTCCCGGCAACCGAGCCGGCGCGCGGTCCGCCTGCCATCTGCTGAGCCACCTTACCCAACTCCCTTCAATCGACTCCTCGTTATTATGATTAAGAAATTCATCATCGCCATTGGTGGCTTCGCCGTCGTCGTGCTCGCGCTGGGTGCGGTCAAAGTTTCCCAGATCAAAGCCAAGTCCGGGATGTCGCATGAGCAACCGCCAAGCTCGGTGAGCTCCTACGAGGCGAAGGCTGTGGCTTGGCAACCGGTCATCGGCATCATCGGCACGCTCGCCCCGGTGGAGGGTGTCACGATCGCCGCGGACGCCGAGGGCATCATCGTCCGGGTTGCGACCGAAAACGGAACTTCGGTCAAGGCCGGCGATTTGCTTTTTGAAATCGATACCACCGTCGAGGCGGCCCAGCTCGTCTCGCTGGAGGCGCGCGCGGCGCTGGCGAAAATCCAAAGCGAACGCACCGCCGAGCTAATTTCCAAGAACACGATCAGCAAAGCCGAGTTCGATACGGCGGCGGCCCAGCTCGCCCAGTCCAATGCCGATGTGGCGGCGTTGAAGGCCTCGATCGAACGGAAGTTCATCCGCGCTCCGTTCGACGGCCGCGTCGGCATCCGGCAGGTCAACCTCGGTCAACACGTCGCGCGTGGGCGCCTGCTCGTTCCGCTGCAGAAGCTCGATCCGATCTATGTGAATTTCACGATTCCGCAGCGCCACCTTGCCTCGCTCAGCGTCGGCCAGAACGTGATGGCCAAGGTTGATTCCTTCCCGGCTCCTTACCCCGGCAAAGTCGTGGCGATCAACTCCGAGGTCGATCCGAGCACACGTAACATCGCGGTGCAGGCTCTTCTGGCCAATCCCGGCGAACGCCTGCGTTCCGGCATGTTTGTCCAAGTCGAGGTCGAGCTGCCGGTCGGGGAGCCGCAAGTCGTGTTGCCGGCCACGGCCATCGCCTACGCTCCCTACGGGAACTCCGTTTACGTGATCGAGAAAATGAAAGACGCCGGCGGAAAAGAATATCTCGGGGTGCGGCAACAGATCGTGAAGCTCGGCGCAACTCGCGGTGACCTCGTGGCCATCGAGGGCGGCATCAAGCCCGGCGAACAGGTCGTCTCTGCTGGGGTTTTCAAACTCCGCAACGGCGCACAAGTGCAGGTCAATAACGCGGCCCAGCCCTCCGCCTCCGCGACGCCGAAGCCCGCCAACACCTGATCGGCGTCCGTTCTCTCGCCTCCCCGTCATGCTTAACAAAAGTTTCACCGATCTGTTCATCCGCAAGCCGGTCATCGCGCTGGTGGTGAACATCGTCATCTTAGTCATCGGCATCGCCGCCTACACCAAGCTGAACACCCGCCAGTATCCGCGCAGCGACAGCGCGGTGGTCAATGTCACCACGATCTACTACGGTGCCAGCGCTGACACCGTGCGCGGCTACATCACCACGCAGCTTGAGCGCGTCATCTCCAGCGCCGACGGCATCGACTACATCGAATCCACGAGCGGCGCCGGCATCAGCACGATCAAGGTTTTTCTCCGGCTCAACTACGACACCAACGCGGCGCTTGCCCAGGTCAGTGCCAAGATCGACCAGGTCCGCAGCGAACTGCCGGCGGGAGCCGAGACGCCGACGATCAACGTCGAGACCGCCGACAGCCAGTTCGCCTCCGCTTACCTGAGTTTCTACTCTGACACGCTCGATCAGAACCAGATCACCGATTATTTGAACCGCATGGTGCAGCCAAGGCTCTCCTCGGTCAAAGGCGTGCAACGCGCCGACGTGCTCGGCGGCCGGGTATTCGCGATGCGCGTCTGGTTGAAGCCGGCCGAACTTGCCGCCCGTGGTGTCAGCCCGGCCGAGGTCCGCGTCGCCCTGCAAAATAACAACGCGCTCGCCGCGGTCGGTTCGACCAAAGGCTCGATGCTCAGCATGAGCCTCGTCGCCAACACCGACCTCAAGAATGTGGACGACTTCAAGAAACTCGTCGTCGCCGAGCGTAACGGCACGATCATCCGCCTCTCCGACATCGCCGAGGTCGTGCTCGGTGCCGAGGACTACAATACGGAGGTCCGGTTCGGCGGCCAGGCCGCGACGTTCATGGGCATCTGGGTCTTGCCGACCGACAGCACGGTTGAAGTGATCAAAAGCGTCCGCGCCGTCGTGCCCGAGATCGAGCGCGCCCTGCCGGCCGGTCTGAATGTTAAGATCGCGTACGACGCCAGCAAATACATCGACGACGCGTTGAAGGAGATTCTTACAACGCTGATCGAGACGCTGATCATTGTGATGATCGTGATCTTCCTGTTCATGGGTTCGTTCCGCTCGGTATTGATTCCGATCGTCGCCATGCCGCTTTCGTTGGTCGGTGCGATGGCGCTCATGTATGCGTTTGGGTTTTCGATCAACCTGCTCACGCTCCTCGCGATCGTTTTGGCGGTCGGTATCGTCGTCGACGACGCGATCGTCGTCGTTGAAAATATCGAGCGCCACATCGCCGAAGGGAAGTCTCCGGTGGACGCGGCGATCCTCGGTGCCCGCGAGCTCGTCGGTCCCGTCATCTCCATGACGATCACGCTCGCCGCCGTTTACGCGCCGATCGCGTTCCAAGGCGGTCTTACGGGAGCACTCTTCCGCGAGTTTGCGATGACCCTCGCCGGCGCGGTGACCGTCTCGGGTTTCGTCGCCCTCACGCTCTCGCCGATGATGAGCGCTTATTTATTGAAACCCCAAGCCTCGGGCCATCAGGGCGGATTGGGCGGCGCGATCAACCGGCTGTTTGAGCGGGTGCGTGCTCGCTACGAACGGATGATCGGCGCGAGCCTCGGCTGGGTGCCTGTGACTATCACTGCGGCGATTTTGCTCACGCTCTTGCTCGTTCCGTTTCTGATGTTCGCCCAACGTGAACTCGCGCCAAAGGAGGACCAAGGCGTGGTCTTCAGTATTTTGCTGCCATCGCCCACTTCGACGATCGATCAAAACGTGATGTTCGCGGGAGAGGTGCAGAAGATGTTCACCAGCTTCCCTGAGTATGAGAACTCGTTCCAGATCACCGGCGCCAATTTCGGTTTCTCGGGCGTAATCTTGAAGCCTTGGTCGGAGCGCACTCGTTCCTCGATTCAAATTCAGGAATCCCTGCAGGGGCCGGCGGCCTCCATCGTCGGCATGAATGTCATCGTGACCACGCCCGAGCCGTTGCCGGCCGGAGGTCAATTCCCCATTGAATTCGTCCTGCGCTCCACGGCGGACCATAAAGAAATGATGGAGTATGCCGACCAGTTGGTCCTCTACGCCAATACGGAAGCCAACGCCCCCAACGCAGCCCCGACGTTCTATTTCGCCGACAGCGATCTCAAGTTCGATCTGCCCCAAGTTTCGGTCGAGATCGACAAGGACAAGGTTGCCTCGATGGGCCTAAATCTCACCGACGTGGCCCGCGATCTCGGTTCCATGCTGGGTGGCGGTTATGTGAATCGTTTCGTCAACGGTGGCCGCAGTTACCGGGTGATACCGCAGGTCGAGCGCGGTGAGCGACTCAACGCCGAGCAATTGCTCGACTATCAGCTGCGGGGACCCAAAGGCCAACTGGTCAGTCTCGATACTTTTGCCACCCTCAACCACACCGTCCAGCCGCGCACGCTGAACCGGTTTCAGCAGCTCAACGCCGTCAAGATCACCGGGGTCGGTCCGAGCATCGACCTCGCGCTCAAGAAGCTTGAGGCCAAGGCCGCCGAAATTCTCCCGTCCGGTTACTCGATCGACTATGGCGGGCAGTCGCGGCAACTCCGCACCGAGGGCGATGCCCTGTGGAAGGCGTTCGCGATGGCTGGCCTGCTGATCTTCCTCGTGCTCGCGGCCCAATTTAACAGCTTCCGCGATCCTTTCATCATTTTGCTCGGG
Organism: Opitutus sp. GAS368; assembly: GCA_945882935.1. Taxonomy (GTDB): domain Bacteria; phylum Verrucomicrobiota; class Verrucomicrobiia; order Opitutales; family Opitutaceae; genus Tous-C4FEB. The sequence goes on along the minus strand of CAMCWW010000013.1, from coordinate 9,582 downwards.
TCGGTGCCGCTCGCGATCGTCGGGGCAATGTTGCCGATCTTCCTCTGGAAAACCACGCTCAACATCTACTCGCAGATCGGTCTGATCACCCTCGTCGGCTTGATCGCGAAGAACGGCATTCTCATCGTCGAGTTTGCCAACGGCCTGCAAGCAGAAGGGGTCGCTAAGATTGTCGCGATTCGCCGGGCCGCGGCCACCCGTCTTCGCCCGGTGTTGATGACATCGGCGGCGACCGTTTTCGGTCACCTTATGCTGATTTTCGTCACGGGCCCCGGTGCGGCGGCTCGTAACAGCATCGGCTGGGTGCTGGTCGTGGGGATGGCGGTCGGTACGGTATTCACTCTCTACGTAGTGCCGGCCTTTTACATGTTAATCGCCCGCGACCACGCCAAGGAGCGCATTCACGCTCCCGAGGTTGCGGCCACTCCTGTTCTCGCAAACTAGTCTTCTGTCGCCATGAAAACGCTCCGTTCTTTCACTGCTCTGTTATTTGCGACCTCATTGGTTTCGGCCCAGCCGGCTCCGATGCAGGATATCCCCGAGACGCTCAACCTCCCGACGGCGTTGCGCTTTGCCGTCGAAAATAACTTCTCGATCCGCCAAGCGCGTGAGCGCATCAAGCAACAGGAGGGCGTCGTCGTCGAAGTGAAGGCCCGCGCCATTCCCAACGTCTCAGCCGCCGGCAGCTATCAGCTCAACGACGAGACACTTTCCCAGACCTTTCCGACTTCTGACCGCGCGTGGAATCTCAGCATCACTGCGAGCCAGACGCTCTTCTCGGGCGGCGGCGTCCGCTCGGCGGTCAAGAGTTCGGAGCTCTCCCGTGAGGCCGCCCTCCTCGAACTCAAAGCCGTGATCAACGACGCGCTCCTCAACGTCCGGGTCAAATTCTACGACATCCTTCTGGCCAAGGAGAAAATTAAGGTCCAGGAGTCCAATGCCGAATTGCTGCGCCAGCAGCTTAAGAACGCCACCGACCGGTTTGACGCCGGCACCGTTTCGGCCTTCGAGAAACTTCGTGCCGAAGTCGCTCTCGCGAACGCCCAAGTGCCCCTCATCACCGCGCGTAACACCTACCGTCTCGCGATCGAGGCGCTGCGCCAAGCTCTCGGCTTTGTCACCAGCACCTCCGAGACGCTCCGCAAGGTCCCGGAGTTTGCCGGCACGCTCGATTTTGTCCCCGTGACTTTTGAGCTTCAGGCCTCACTTGACGCCGCCCGTGCCAGCCGCCCCGAACTCGCCCGTCTCGCCAAGCTCGTTGATGCTCGAGAAACCTCGGTGACGACGGCGAAAGCCAACCGCTACCCTGGAGTGTCCGCCTATGGCGGCTGGCAATTGCGCAAAGGTACGACCGATGCCTTGGGCGATTCCAGGGACGGCTGGCTCGTGGGCGTGCAGTCGCAGTGGAATATCTTCGACGGCGCCGCCACCAACGGCCGCGTCGCCCAAGCCCGCTCAGCCGTTGAGCAATCCCGCCTTGGGCTCAACGAGCAGTCCTTCGCGATCGAGGTTGAAGTCCGCCGTGCGCTCTCGTCGTTGCAAGAGGCCACGGAGCTGGCTGAGGCCTCACAGAAAGTAGTGGCGCAGGCCGAGGAAAGTCTCCGGCTGGCCAATGCCCGCTATGGTGCGGGCACGGCGACCCAGCTCGATGTGCTGCAATCTCAGGTCGATCTGACCACGGCCCGCACCAACCAAATTCAATCCTTCTACAGCTACAATGTCGCGGTCGCCCAAGTCCGTAAAGCCGTCGGTTTGCCCGATGCGCTGTTGGCCAACTAAGCGGCGCGAGGCACCGGTCTCGCACCGCCTCGCCTTGATGGCCCCGCAGTTTGTCTCCGTGCAGCGATAATCTAGCGCATTTTGCTCCTCAAACTTCCGGCGGCTCGCAACTCCTGATCGGCCCCCGGGTTATTACTCTATCCAATGAAGCCGGCTCGTATCCTGCTATTTTCTCTCGGTGTCTTCACGGTCCTCACGCTGGTGACGATCGGGCTCGCCTTCAATTCCGGGGTGCAGACTCGGGCCGCCAGAAAAATTCTTGCCGGCCAACCGTCGGTAAAAGCGACGTTGGAGTCCGTTGCGATCGGACTTGGCCGGGCCGAGGTCAAAGCATTGCGCGCCGAGATAAATGGCGCGGTCCTGACGGTGCCTTCACTGTCGGTCGAGTTGCCGATCATCGCCGCAGGTTTCTCGCAAAAAGTAAGCGTCGGTAAACTGACCGCCCGAGGTTGGACCATTGATCTCAGCAAAACCGCGGCGCCACCGGCGGCGAGCACGTCCCCGACCAACCTCGCGCTAGCACCCGTCGGAGCTGCGGCGCCGCTGCCTGCGACGCCAAATTCGGTGACCGCGGCAAATCAAGCGGCAGTCGCGCGGGCGTTTGCAGGCGTGCTCGGGCAGTTGCGGCTTCCGGTCGATTTGGCGTTGGACGGTGTCGATCTCGAAGGCGAAGTGATTCTCCCGCCCGCGCCCGGCGGCGGACCGGCCGCGCGGGCGCGGGTGATCTTGGCGGGCGGCGGTCTTGGCGTCGGCCAAGAGGGGCGCTTCAAACTCGACCTCAACGCCTCTTTCACCGGCGAAAACTTTGCGATGAACAACGTGATGCTGCAATCAACGCTCGTCGTGACGATGGATTCCGCCCGCACGTTCAGCCGCTTTTCGGCTGAGCCAAAGGCTATAGCCGTTGGACCGCAGTTTCCGGCGGGCGTGACCCTCTCCGCGGTGATATCGGCCACCCGCACACCCGGTGGTGAGAGCTACACCCTGACGGTCGCGAATCCGGCCCAACCACTTGTCTCCCTAACCGCCGACCTTGCGGCCGCGAACCTCACCCTTGGCGGCTCGTGGAAAATTGATCTGCGCTCGGCCGATCTCGCGCCGTTTGCTTTGGGCCACACCCTCCCGCTGTTTGCCGCCACCGGCGAAGGCACCTTCTCGACTGATACCGCATTCGTCGAGATCCGCGCCCACGGCCAGCTCGACGTGAAGGCTGACCAGCTCGGTCTTTTAAAGCCGGAGCTCGCCTCCATCGGTGCGATCCGGGCGCTCGCGGAGTTCGATCTCGCGCAACGGGGCGACTCGACTCGGATCGATCGACTGAAGGCCGAACTATCCGGCGCCCGACCCGTTGCGGCCATCCAGTCCCTGCAAGCTTTCGAGTTTAACGCCAAGACCGGCGAGCTGAAGGTCGCCGATCCCGCACGGGAACTCGTGGCGATCACGCTGCACGGGCTGCCGCTCGCTTGGTCACAACCGTTTTTACCGGGTCTCACGCTCACCGGCAGCGATCTTCGGGGTGAATTCGCAGCGACGGCCAACAACGGAGGCATGGCGATCCGGCCTCGCGGCCCGCTTTCGATCAGCGGGCTGACGCTTGCGCAGGCCGGCCAACCGATCTTGGAGGCGGTCGATCTCGCGTTAAATGTGTCGGCCGATTACGCGCCGGCCGGTTGGCAAGCCGAGGTCACTTCGCTCACCCTACAGAGCGCCGGCACCAAGCTCTTCGCTCTGAAAGCCAAGGCCGGTCAACTGGCGGGCAAGGATCAACCGATCAAGACGGCGGGCGAGTGGAGTTCCAGTCTCCCCGCGCTTCTGGCCCAACCCGCTGCGGCCAACGTGGCGGGGATCGTCAGCGGTAACGCGTCGGGTGGCTTCGTGGCCACGCTCGCAGCGGCGACTTCGGTCGAGATCACGCTCGAGCTCACTGACCTCGTGGCTGATCCGAAGCTCAGTCGCGAAAAACTTCCGGCGATCTCCGTCCACGTCCGCGCCGACATCAGAGCTGACGGCAAGATCGCCCTTAACGTGCCGTTGCTTGTCACGCGCGACGGCCGCCAATCCGATTTCACGTTGGCCGGTTCGCTGCTCCAGACCAAGCCCGCCGGCCTGACCATCGACGCCCGACTGACGAGTAGCCAAGTATTCGTCGAAGACGTCCAACTCCTCGCGGCCCCGTTTGCCGGTGGGGACTCCGCAAATCCGGTTGCGGCGGCCCAGGCCGCCGGTCGCGACGCAGCACCCGTCTGGAGCGGGGTGAGCGGGCAGCTCGCACTTTCGCTCAAGAAAGTCGTTTACGCTCAAAAATTTGAGGTCGCCGATATCGGGGGCACGATCCGCATCGATGCCGGAGCGGTCAAATTGGTCGGCGTGCGCGCCGGTTTGGGCGAGGGCAGCGAAATCAAGCTGAATGGCGGGCTCACGTTTACGCCGACCGCGCCGGAACCTTACGGCGTCGCGCTCGATCTCGATGTGACCAATTTTGACCCGGCTCCGGTTCTGCGAGCGCTGAATCCGGGCCAGCCGCCCACAGTGGAGGGAAAGTTTACTGTCGCCAGCAAAGTCACGGGCAACGCCCGTAATCTCGGTGAAATCGGCCAACGTGCGGCGGGTGAATTTTCGCTGACGAGCAAGGGCGGTGTGTTTCGCGCACTGTCGGCGGACGTCTCCTCGAAAGTGGCGACCACGACCAAAACCGCCTCCACCTTGGCGACCCTCGGTAACTTGGCCGGTGCGCTCACGGGGCGTAAGGACATCAGCGATGCTGCGAGCAAAGTCGAAGCGGTGGCGTCGTTGTCGAAAATGATCTCTGCGATTGAGTATGATCAGCTCAACGTCGTGCTCACCCGCGACGCGGCGCTGAACCTGACGCTCAAGGATTTTACGCTGATCGCGCCCGAGCTGCGGCTTGCGGGCACCGGCCGCATTGACGCCAAGGCCGGGCTCGAACTCGCCGCCCAGCCGTTCGTAATGGAATTCAAGCTCGGGGCGCGCGGGACGACGGGGAGACTGCTGAAGAGTCTCGCCGCTCTTGAGACGGAAAAACCGGATGAGCTCGGCTATTTTCGCAGCAACCTGCCCTTGCGGGTGACCGGCTCGCTCGGCAAGCCGGACACCTCGGAGCTGCAATCGGCGCTCTTGAAGTTAGCCTACGAGAAGAGCGGCGCGGGTGATTTGCTGAACCGCTTTCTCGGAGGCAAATGAGCGCGGCTTTGGATTTCTTCGACGGAGTAACCGGACTAGTTCACGGCACCTCATGAACCTCGACGAGGCTGACGCCCGTCGCGCCTGATGCGTCGCTGACCACGGCCGTATAGGCACCTGGATCAAGTTGGACGAGCAGCGCGGCATCGCGGCTGTTGGCCGAGAGCGCGAAGGCGCCGGCTCGCGTAGCGGCGGTGGCAAGTTCGGCGGCCGTGGCGGCGCCGACGACCGACGCGCTCCAGTCATTGTTGGTGAATACGGCTTGGCCGGCAGCGTTGAAGATCGTGAGCGAAGGATCGGGCAGGGCGTTGGTGATGCCGAACGGCGTGAGCGCCGGGCCGACGCCACGGACCAGCATCGCTTTGGGCCGGGCGCCGCTGACGACAAAGCCAAGCACATGGGCGCTCTGGCCGGGGCCGGTCAGTGCGCGGCTGGCGACGTTTGCGAGGCGCGTCGGGATGGTGACGCGATAGACGAGCACCATGTTGTCGTTGTCGAGGGCGGCGGCGTAAGGCGCGCCGTCTTGAAAACCGTTGGTCGTGATGAAGTCGTTGTCGTTGCCGACGAAGAGAAACCAATCATTGGGTGCGCCGGGATCGAAGGCGGGGACGAGCGCGAGGGCCTCCCACTTTTCGGACAGGGTGTTGACGTTGTCCACGGGGCCGTTGTTGAGGCCGAATTTCGCGAGCTGGGCGGCGTTGTTCAGATCAACGAGCACCGCCGAGGTGGCGGGTACGATGCCGGCTGCGAGCACTCCGCCGGGTGCGATCGGAGTCGTCGGCGTGTCGTAGGCGGTGCCGGCGATGTTGGTGGCGCTGCTGATGTCATAGACCAAGATCGAGCGATAAAGGGAGGTGGGATTGGCGACGCCGCGGCCGTTGCCGTCACGCGCGAGCACAAGGAATTGGGTGTTGTTGATCGCGAGCATCTCGCTTTGCGCCGGCACAAGGGTCGCGGTGCCGAGCGAGTAGGTCGGCAAGGGTACGACATATTCGCCTTTTAGGGTGGGATTCCCGGCGACAGTGAGATCGTAGGCAAGCAGGCGGGTGTGGCGACGAGGACCGGTGCCGCCGGTGCCGCCGTCCTGGCGGGTGGCAGATTGGAGAAGGGCGAAGAGGGTGCGGCCGTCGGGTGAGACGGAAAGGCCTTCGAGACCTTGGTTGTTTTGACGGCCGGTGGTGGGATTGGCGGGCACGGGGGCGGCTTGGCCGGGGCCGGGATTATTGGAGGCGAACGAATCGGCTCCGCCGCGCTTGGGCGTGATCGCCTCGGGTGGCCGAACGGCGGAGATGAGGCGGCCGTCGGCCGTGAAGCGGAAGATATAGGGACCGTATTCGTCGCTGACCCAGATCGAACCGTCGGCGTTGACGACGATCCCCTCGGCGTCGAGCGACAGACGGCCGTTGAAAGCTTGAGGCATCGCAGGGAGTCCCGCGCGGGTGCCGGTACCGGCCGACGTGGGGTCGAGCGACGTCATCGGGGTGCCGTCGCTTTCGGTGAATTTGATCGTATCGGCCAGCGTGAGACCGACCTGATTCTGCGCGGTGGATCCGGCTGGCGCAGGGGTGAAGGCGACGGTGATTTTGTTAAAGCGCGGCACGTAGTTGGTCGTGCCGACGGCGTTGTAGCCGCGGTCGGGTTGGGCGAAGAGCGTGCCGGAGTAGGAGCCGTTGGCGTTGCGCTGCCAGGAGCCGGGTTGAAACGTAAAGGCCGAGAACGAGCCGAAGGTCTCGCCGAATTTGTCTTTGAGATCGGCGGGCATGCGACCGACGCCGACCAAGCCTTGGTTAACGAAGGTCTGTTGATTGACCGTGACGGTGGTCACGGGTTGGGCGACGAGCGCGCCGGTGCAGAGCAGCAGGGTAGGGAGGAGGCGAGTAAGGATCATCAGTGAGGGATAACACGTAAATATGGCAGGTTAGTGGCGGACCTGTGACGATAGCGTGACAAATCTCGGGGCTCGCGGCGCGGCGTCACCTGGTGCACGTTGCCGCGTGATCGCTTCCGTTGCTTTCCGAAACTTCAAGGCCTTGCGCAATACGAGCCTGCGACTCTCGCCGTTCAATCTCGTGATCGGGGCGAATGGGAGCGGTAAGACCAGTCTCATCCAAGCGCTGCAACAGCTGCGTGCCTTGGCCAAGCTTCCGCTTGGCGACCCGGCTGCGGTGACGCGCACTGGTGGTTCGGAGATTTCCTTTACGTTCGATGGGCCTCATCTCGGAGTCATCGCGCGCCTGGGGTGTGTCGATGATGCGGTGTGCGATCTGTTACGGGTGGATTCGGTCAACCGGGCCGACTGGGAGGAAGTGAAAATCGGGTTGGCGACGATGCGCAGCTACGTTTTCGACCACGCGGCGATGGCGGCGCCGGCCCCGCGGGACTCGGGCGCAAGGCTCGCGGGAGACGGTTCGAATTTGGCGGCGGTGTTGGCCCGGTGGCAGCGTGAAACTCCGGCGGCGTTTGACCGGTTGCAGGCCGAACTGACGCGTTGGTTGCCCGAGTTCACGGGCATCGTGTTGCCGGAGGACGCCGGCGGGGTGGTGCGACTGGGCCTGAAGATCGGCGACGCGGAAGGGCCCGTGATGGCGGACAATCTCTCGCAAGGGGTGTTTTATGTGTTGGGGATTTTGGTGCTTTCGTTTGATCCGGCGCCGCCGGCGGTGGTGTGCATCGAGGAGATTGATCGTGGGATTCATCCGCGGATGTTGCGCGCGGTGCGGGACGCGTTGTATCGACTGAGTTATCCGGCGGCGATGGGCGAAACGCGCGCTCCCGTGCAGGTGATCGCGACGACGCACTCGCCCTACCTGCTGGATCTCTTTCGCGAGCACCCGGAAGAGATCGTCATCACGCAAAAGCACGGTCACGAGGCGCACTTTGAGCGGTTGGCCGACCGCGCCGATCTGGCGGAGCTCCTACGGGAAGGCTCGCTGGGCGATATGTGGTTCAGCGGCATCCTTGGCGGCGTGCCGGAGGAGTCATGAAGATAGCGTTCCTCAGCGAGTCTCCGGCGGACGAGGCGGTATTGCGGGTCTTAGTCGAGGGAGCTCTGAAACAGCCGCCGACGGTGGCTTCGGCGGGATATCGCGCCCGGGGTTGGCCCAATGTCCTGCAGGTTCTACCAGCGGTCATCCGGCACATCCATTTCAACACCGATGTCGATACCCTGGTCGTGACGGGCGATTCCGACGACAGCCCGGTGCACACGGCGGCGCACGATGCGCCGCAGTATTACCACCCACATTGCCGGATGTGCCAACTCCGCGCGGTTTTCCGCCAGACCAGCAAACGTTTCCCGGCGGCGCACGGCCGCTTGCGCGTGCGAAGGGTCGTGGGCGTCGCGGTTCCCGCACTCGAAGCATGGCTGCTGTGCGGCGTCGAAGACTCGGTCAACGAAGCGGCCTGGACTGAAGGCCAAGCCCGAGGAATTCTGCCCTACACCCGGGCCGAGTTGAAGCTGAAGGTGTACCGGACGGAGCGGCCGAGTCTGCCGCACGAGATCGCGTGCGCGGTCCGCGAGGCGGAGCGGCACCGGCGTGATTTGCGACGATTGGAATACGATTTTCCGGGCTTCGCGGCGTTGCTGCGGGATCTGCGGGAACCGATTTCAGAAAGCAGCTGATGGATCGCCGATTGCCAGCTCAAGCATTCTGGTAGCGATAGAAATCGCGGCAATTTTGCCTGGATTTTTATCTGAAAAAAACTCTCCGACCGCCTCTCCAGTCGGGCGCGAGTCGCCCGGTTAGCGGGATTGGCGGGTCTGGCGCGGTGCATCCCCTGCTTGTTCATCGCCGATATCGACTCTACGCTCTATCGGATCGGGGCTTTCTTTGTCATGGGCGTGGTGCTGCTTTGGGTCGGTTTTTTCTACCACCGGTTTCGGCATCTGATCGCCAATGACGGCGGCGAGGAAGTGGCCGGGCCCGACAAAAAGCTTTGAACTCCAGTAAAACTCTTCGCCATATCCACACCGCGTTTATGACAAACCCCTTGTTGCCCCGGCGTTCGCATCTCCCGTTTTTCATCGAATTCATCGCCAGCACGGTCGCCCGTTTCCTCTATCGCGTGCGCACCAGCGGCGCGGAGAACCTGCCGACCTCGGGCGGCGTGCTGCTCATCACGAATCACATTTCCTATGTGGATGTGGTGGTTCTGCAATTGGCCTGTCCTCGGCCGATTCGCTTCGTTGGCTATCAAGGACTGAGGCGGAACGGCTTTTTCAATTGGGTTTTTGAGCTCAGCGGGTCGATCGCGATCTCGGCCGAGCAACCCCGGCAGGGAATGAAAGCCGCGATCGCGGCGTTGAAAGCAGGTGAGGTCGTCTGCGTGTGCCCAGAAGGCCACATCTCCCGCACCGGCCAGCTGATGGCGATTCAGAGGGGGTTCGAGTTGATGGCGAGGCAAGCCGAGGTGCCGGTCGTGGCCGCGGCGGTCGACGGGCTGTGGGGCTCGTTGTTCTCGTTTGCGGGCAACAAATATCTTTGGAAGTCGCCGCGCTTGTTACCGACACCGGTGTTCATCGCGTTTGGACATCCGACGGCGGCGGCGGCGGTGAACCCAAGCTGGGCCCGCCGGGAGTTGCTCGATTTGGGCCGACTGGCG
>CAMCWW010000012.1:0-51629 GCA_945882935.1 Opitutus sp. GAS368 | reverse complement strand
ACTCGAAATCGGCTCTCAGCCTCGGCGGCGGCGGGTGGCCGGAGCGATGACCTGAGCGAATTGACCCGACCGGCCGCTTCCTGGTGGCCGAGATTTGCCGCGACCATGAACCAAGCGAGTGCCTCGACCGGATCTTTTGGCACGCCGTCGCCCCGGGCATACATCAGGCCGAGCAAGTCTTGGGCGTTCGTCAGACCCTGTTTGGCGGCGCGTTGGCACCAGAGGGCGGCTTGCGGCAGATCGGGCCGCGCGCCGTCGCCATTTAGCAAAAACAGCGAGAGATTGAATTGCGCATCGGCGAGACCCAGTTCCGCCGCCCGACGAAACCAACCGGCGGCTTGGACCGGGTCGCGGCTGAGGCCGAGCTCGCCGTTGACGAGATGGAGGCCGAGGCGATTTTGGGCATCCGGGTTTTGGTAGTGAGCCTTGATCCGAATGACCGCGATTTCCGACTCGGCCCGGACGATTTCTTGGCGCTCGTTCAGGTAGATCATCGGGAGGTAATCATCCTCATGCTCTCGGCGCCAAAAATTTCCCGTGGACCGATAGGTTTCCAAATCGGTGAATCGATACCGGTAGGTCGCCATGCGGATCATCTGCGGCGGCCGATCGGGAAACGGATTTTTCCGGAAAAGCCGGACGATCTCGGGGTTTTGAGCGAGCAGGTGGCCGGCGACGATGGCGTAGATCGAGTGAGGCTCGGGGCGGGTCGCGAGCACGATTTGCAGCGTGCCTTCAAAGCGGGGAAAGTGCGGGGCGATAAAGCCGCTCATCCGATCCAATGGTTGGGGGTAGTGAAAAAACTCGTAGGCTCGCCAGGTCTGCCCGCCATCGTTGGAGCCGGTAAACTCCGTTACGCGATGCACGGGATCGATGTGGGCATAGAGTTTGAAAGCGTTGCTGCTGCCATGGGTGAGAAGAACGGGCGGGACGCTTTCTTTGTCCCAATAAACCGCGATGGAGAGCGCGAAGTGCGCCCAAAGGCCGGTGGCGACCGCGACTTTCTTCCAACCGAGACCGGTGGCAGCGGGGGTGGGTGCGGCGGGAGCAGGTAGTGACCAAGCGGGAAGACGCCGGCGAAGAAATCCGGTGGTCCGGGCCAGCATCTGATCGTCGAGCAGGAGCAAGCCGAGTCCGATCGCGGCGGTGTTGAGCCAGCCGTAGTTGCAGTTGAGTTGGATGCCGGCCTGGAGCGCGGTCCAACTCGCGAGCGCGATCCAGCGGCCCCGTCGTCCGCCAAAGACTGCGAGCAACGGGGCCACGATCTCCGCGGCAAACGTGAGCACCCATTCGACGACGTGCCAGGCGTGAGGCAGGTGATGGTTGAAATAGCCGGCGATGGTGGGGCTTGGGGCCGATTCGTAGAGCACGTCCATGGCGGTGAAGTTCAGCCAGTGCGGATCGCCGTAGATGAGTTTGGCGAGCCCGGGCCCGAACATGATCCTGAGCAACAGCCAGCGCATCATGAACAAGGCGAGGGGCGACGGCGGTGAGGCTCCACCCAAGCCGGGGCGAAGGCCGGCGGGCGCAAAAGGAATGCACAACAAAGCAACCTCGAGCATCAGCCAGTCCAACTGCGGCTCCGAGAAAATCACCCACACCCGGGCGAACGAGAGCAGCGCCAGCCAACAGATGAAAAGGGCGAGTCGCGGACAGAAATTCAGCACGAGGGCCACGGCGGCCAGCAAGCCGCCCCACTCGACGGCAGCGATCATGGCCGGATCGGCATTGATCCAAAACAGGCTGGGTCGATGGAGCACGGCATCGAGCCCGCCGGTATGTTCGGCGCGGGCTTGTTCCAGTAGCCGGGGTAGAGGCAGTAAACCCTTTGGCCCGATGAGCGCGCCGCTCTCCGCGATGATCCCGGAAAAAATGACGACGAAAATGATCCCCACCGCCCGCAACATCGCCCAGCGCGGCCAGAGGGTGCTGGCACCCGGCGCAAGACCTGAAAAATCCCGGGCGGCGTGCCATCCGGCCGACGAGGGAGCAACGCTCCATTTCCCGTTCGTCCTCATGGGTGAGAGAGAAGAGAGGCGGGGGAAGGCGGACTCATGATTGGGCTTCGCTGAACAGGTCGAAAAAATAGGGGTGCGATAAATCGCGCGTCAATGGCTCGTCTTTTTCGTGCAACGATTGAACCTAAATTCGCAGTGGGTTAACCGCTAATCTTCGCTCATTCCCGCTAATCCATGAGCAAGAATTGGTCCGGACTTGAATTTTGGTTCCTCGCTGTTTTCGGTGGGGAAATCGAATGTGCGGCATTTTCACGACCCCATTTTCTGACCTACGCCATCCAGTTGGATTGCTTCGTCGCTGCGCTTCTCGCAATGACCGCCTGTTGATCAAGGGGTCTGCGGCGGCTTGGAGGCCTCCGGGGCAGGAGCCCGCTCGCGGGCGATATGACGGGGTAATACCAATAGCTGTTGAGTTTCATCCTTAAACCCACGGGCAAGATGCCCGTGCCACCTCGGAACCCGCTGTCTAAAAATCAACAGCCATTGGTATAAACGTCGCAGGCCTCAAATCGCTCTCGATCTGAGTGTCAAATCGCCCGCAAGCGGGCTCCTACGTAGGGCCCGACCTCGCGTCGGGCCGTTCCGTGCGTCCGGCGCCACAGAGGGAACGGCCTCACACAAGGTGAGGCCCTACCATGAACCAAACGCCAGCTCCGCTCTGTTTGGTATCCGGGTCCATTCGGGTCCATTCGCGGTTAAAAAAACTACGAGGGTTGGGCTGCTGCTCCCCGTCACCCACTGGAAACAACGAAGAGCCTGAATTTTTGATTCACCGATTAGGTGAATCACCGGTCGAGTTGGATTCTATCAAAAACTCTTTCATGAGCGTCGATGAGCGGAAATTAGCGGTTCCTCTTTCTGCGGTTTTTATACCAACGTCACATTAGATTTGGACTGTTGTAGGCCGTCCGCTGGCGGACGCACCGAGCGCCTGCAAGCAGGCTGCCTACGACGGAAAGTCTAAAAACCAAACGGCGCTGGTATTAGATTGAAGTAACCGGGCACAAAAAAGCGAAGCCCGCTGAAGGGCTCCGCTGTGAGGTGAAGTGACCCTTGAAGGGTCCGAGACCTTAGAACGACAGGGTGGTCCGGAAGATGAAGTTGCGCGCGGGTGAGAGCGCGAACGAGCCTTCGGAGTATTTCCGATCCGTCAGATTGTAGATACCGAGGGTGCTGTTGAACTTATAGCCGAACACTTCCCAAGGCATGCCGACCGTCGCATCGAACACGAGGTAGTCACCGGCTTGATAGCCGCCGTTGAACGGATTCCAGTCCACCGAACGGGAAACCACCGTCTCGGAAGAGTAGCGCATACCGAGACCGACGTTGAGGCCGCGGGCCATGCCGTTCACTACGCCATCAACAAACGTGTATTTGTTGAAGATGTTGAAGCGGAACTCTGGGACGTTCTCGAGGCGGGCGTTGTAGTAGATGTCGGATGCAACCTTGGCCGCCGGAGCGAAGGCGTTGTAAGCCGCCGTGCCGGGTGCGGCGCGGGTCTTGTCATACACGGTCTTGGCGGACCACAGCCATGAGCCGTTGATGACGGCCTGGTAGTTGCGTACCGGAGTCCAGATGACCTCGGCTTCGGTGCCCTCGACCTGGTTCATGAGATCGGTCGTGCGCCAACGCAGCAGACGGGTGGCACGATAAGGTGAGCCGACCGGGAAGAGGGTAGTGCTTTGGTTAAGCGGCTCTTCGAGATTCGATTGCTTGGCTCCATCGTCGAGCATCTGATTTTCGCGCTCGCCGCGGAAGAACGAGACGGTGCCAACGATCCGGCCATCTTGCCGCGAATATTTGGCGCCGAACTCCCAGTTCATGCCCTGCTCGTTTTTGATGAGGTCGTAGACGCCGCGTCCAGCGAGGATTTGCTGGAACTGAGCGAGCGAGGTGACCGTTTGGCCGAGGTAGCTGAAGGAGGCACCGGGAGTGCCGCCGGATCCGAAGGCGCGGGCTTCGTTATACCAAAGCACTTCATCGCCCACGAACAGACCGCCGACGCGGCCGGAGTTGAACTTGAAGGTCTTGGAGTTCGAAGCGTAGAGGCTGAGCTCAGGAGTGAGCGCGAAGGACAGACCGCCCATCCACGAGTCGCCCTTTTGATCCGAGGGAATACCGCGTTGGTAGCTGATGGAGTGACCCCATTCGCTCTCAGGATAGAGGTCGGGGCGGAGGTGCATGTCCGGGAAGTAAACAAACCACGGATAATTGTTCGATTGGAACTGACCGCGGGCCCATTGCTTTTCCTCGCGATAGCCGGCGAGCAACGTCAGCCGATCTTTAAACATCGAAGCCTGGTAGTTGATGTAAGCCGACATCTGCTGGGACTTGTAACCGTCGAGGGCGTTGCGGTCCTCTTGATGATACGCCGTGATGTCGGGATAGATTTCCGCGCCAGGATCGAAGTTGGAGAAGATCTGGCGAACGGGTTTGATCGATCCGTCGCGTTGACGGATGACTTGGTTAACCGGAACAGCACCCGCGTTGTAGATCGTGCGATTCGTGCCGGCGTAGTCCGGGTTGGACGTCGGGTTGGTCGCGCCTGGAAGGAAAGACCAAATCGAGTCGGTGACCGTTTGACCGCCGAGGAACTGTTGATACGGGCTGATCTTTTGGACGCCCAACAGGAACTTGCTCTTCACGCCCAGGAAATCGAATTTCACCACGGCGTCGACGTTGTGCGTCTGACCGTAGCGATAATAGCCGGAAAGATTGCCGGTGCCGACATTCCAGTTGGTGCCGTTGGCGTAGGGCGTGGTGAGTGCGCCGCCTTGGCCGACGGTGTAATTCTCAGACTTCTCTTGGAAGAAGTTGTAGCGAACATCGAGCCAGCTGAATGGGCTGAGGTCGGCGGTCACCGAGAAGTTTTCGATGGCGTTGTTGAAGACAGCACCGCGGCTGGTATAATTGAAGGCTTCGTCCTGATAACGTTTGCCGTTCTTGTCGGTGATGTAGGCGCCGCGCTCGACGCTGGTGTAGGCTGGCAGGGTCCAATCGCTGTTCGCGATACGCTTGTTGTTGATGTAGGTGGCGTAGGCGAGCATGGGGGTCGCGGTATTCTGGATTACATTGGCGGCCAGAAGATTGCCTGCATTGGCCGCGATCGTGTTGGACAGAGTGGCGGTGGAGGAGCCGTAACGTCCGGTGCGGGCGGCCTCGTTCCAGCCGGCGAAATCGCTCCAGATCCAGTCATAATCATTCAGCATGAAGCGCTCGCGGGTGAATTCACCCTCGGCGGTGATCTTTACTTTTCCGCTTTCGAAAGGAACCAAGCTGATCGAAGGATTCACGCTGTAATTGCGGCGGAATTCAAAGCGACGTTCGCCTTGGGTGTCTTCCCACACGCCGAGCACGCGCAGGGCGAGCTTGTCGCTGGCGGCGACGTTTTGATCGAGCACGACTTTTTGGCCCGAGTTATCGTTCAGCGTCATCGTGATGGAGCCTTGCGTGCGATTGAACTCCGGCAGTTTGCTGATGTAGTTGATGACGCCGCCGGGGTAACCTTGGCCGAAGAAGACGGCGGCCGGTCCCTTGATGACCTCAACGCGTTCGACGGTGTCGAGGTTGTAGGAGGTGTAGCGGAAGATGCCGTTACGCATGAGGCTGTTCACGACGAAACCGCGCATCGTGAAGGTGCCTTGCGGGGTCGCGGAGTTGGCCGGAATACGCATCGCGAAGCGGGTATCACCGGACGCGGCCGCCGTGTAGCGGAACAAGTCGGTGAGGGACTGGGCGTTGGTATCGTTAAGAAATTCGCGCGAGATAACCGAGACGTTCAATGGGATCTTTTGGATCTCCATGCCGATCTTCGTGGCGGTCGCGGCGTTGGTCTTGAGGTAGCCGTAGTCCTTGTCGGTCTTAACCTCGAACGCGCTCAGAACTTGCACGCCTTCATCCGCTTTCAGCGGGGTCCGGGCGGCCGGGGCTACGGGGCCGGCCGATGGCGCGGCGGCGGGAGCTGCTGGCCCGCCTTCGAGGGCGGCGAGGCGCCTGCGGAGGGCCGCGTTTTCTTCCTGCAGTTTCTTCAAGGCGTCGCTGTCGGCGGCGTAGCCCATGGGGGCGGACACGGCCATCAACGCGGCTAAACAGGAAGCCAAGTATTTCTTGGTCCTGGGCGATCCGGTGCTGGTATCTGGTTTCATCGTTATATGTGGGGGTTGGTTATTTTCCGGTTTTCGGCGCGGTTTGAATCGCTCCGACTACCGACAAAAATTGGGGAGATCGATTTAGGCAATCATCTGATTGGCCTGGCTGGCCGGGAGGACGAGGGTGGGGGCGACGCACACTCCGATGCGGCCCAAGGTTTTTGGGTTGTCGATGCGCCAGACCAAGTGATCGACAACTTTACGCACCAAGGTGGTAAGATTGATGTCAAGCGCCGGGGGCAGGTGGTCCAAGTTGTGGTAAATGACGGGATTCAGGTTGCCCAAAATCGCCTCAAAATCCCGGTCAGATTTCAGGCCGGCGAGGCGCATCGAACGGAAGAGCGACCCGCAAAAATGATCGACCGGCACGTAAACCCCCGTCGGGCGCGGGGAAATTTGACAGAACCGCTTGGCCAGCACGTCGCTTTCGTCGTGCACGGGCACGATTTCGAGGAAATTCACGGGTTTGGATTTTCCCAGGATGCTGTGCACCGTGAGGCCAAGAGTCTTTGCTTGGTCGACGAACGCAGTAACGCGTTGGCTGACGGCGCTGTAGCCGGGATCGGCCGCGATCACGGCGACGGATTTATGGGCGTGTTGGTGAAGATAGTTGGCGGCCATGCGACCGTTGGCGTCGTTGTCCGGTTCGACGTAGTCGCCGGGGAATGACAACGAACGGCGGGTCATGAACCAGACGTGCGGGAGGTCGCCGAGCTTTGCCATGCAGGCGGCGGACGGCTCCATCCCTTGGATGATCACGCCGTCGACCTGGCGCTCAGCGAGCGCGCGGGGCAAATCGTCCGGTGTATCGGTGAAGAGCACGCTGACCTCGAGCCGTTGACGGTCGTTGGAGTGCTGGGTCTGGAGCAGTTGGTCCTGGAACCAATTAAAACTGGAGTTTTTCTTCGCGCCCACGAACCAGACCGCGATGTTCTTCGGGGTTGCTAAGCGGGACTTAGGCCCGCGGCGGCGATGAAGCGGCGTCGGCACGTAATCAGCGGCGGACATGACGGAGCGGACGCGTTCCAACCGATCGGCCGCGACGAGGTGCGGTTGATTGATGACGCGGGAGACAGTGGCGGGTGACACTTTCGCCTTCCGTGCAATGTCGGCAATGAGCAGAGGGGGCATGCGAGATTATCTGAAATATTCAGAATGAGTGGACTGAATTGCCAAGGATGGGTCAAGGGTTTTGTCACGAAGCGGTGACGGCGCATAAAGGCGCAAAAGCCGGGACGGAGGCCTTATCCAGAGGGCGTGCGTTTCAGCGCGCGACTCCAAGCTTTGGCGAAAGCGCCGCGGGCCGCGACGGCGTCGGGCCACGGGTGCGGATTTGTGCTCACATGATAGCCGTGGGTGCAGCCCAACTCGGGGCAGGTCCAAAGGGTGTTGCCGGGCCGGGGGCCGCGCAGCCAAAGAGCGAAGAGGTCTTCGACAAACGTGATGTAATCCTCGAATTCTGGGGTGAACCTGCCCCGTCCGTTGGTCACGGGGATCTGACAATGTTGGCTGTTAAAAGGTCGGAGGTGGAACATCTGGGAGTGCTGAATCGACTCCGGCCAAGCCAGGAGGCGCGCCGAGTAGTCCTTAGGCATGACATGTTTCGAAACCGCGAAGTGGGAGTGATCCCACGTGACGGGCATAATCTGGCGCGTGGCCCGACGGTAAAGCCGGGCGATCTCGGTGAATTTCTCCGGCGTTTCGGTGGAGGTATCGCGGTGAACTTCGATGTGCACGCCTAGGCCGAGTGATCGGGAGAGTTTGATCAACTTCACGGCCATCGCCGCGGCGTTCGCGGGCGGCGTATCATGGTTGAGCAACTGGATGTTAATGAAGTGAACGCCGAGGTCTCGTTGGGCCTCAAGTCGCGGCCGCGCGACGTCAAGATCGCTGCAATCAAAGCCGCTCATGAGCACGAGCCCGCGGCGCTCGGCCCCGGCCTTGAGTTCGGGGGACACGTAAGCGCAAACCCCGTCAAAGCCTGCCTCTTTGATCGCATCCAGTTTTTGGTCCAAGGCCCATTCCCTGCGCCTTGAGGGCCAGTCGTGCATCGACCACGGAGAGGCGCATTGAACGAGACGCGGAGCGGGCGGGGAAACAGAAAGCTTGTTCATGAAATTTCACGGAAAATACTGATTGAAATCTGAAAATTGACGAGAAGATTCTCGATTCGGTCTAGCGCCGCTGCGACTGCTCTCGTGGATCCATCGCCTCTTCGGGGGCAGAGGCCAACCCGAGCCCGAGGCGGCCTCGGACCAACCCACCACCCCCGTTGAATTCCCCAAAAAAACCCTTTGTCGATTCTGCCGTTTGGATTTGGTCTGCCGAGGGCTCTCACGGGGTGCCGGCGCGTGATGCCTCCTCGCCGTCCCACTATCAGGTCCGGATGTTTCGGCGCAGCTTCGAGGTCGCGGATCCTGCCGCGGTGACGTTGGCCGTCTCGGTTTCGGGCGACAGTCGCTATCTATTTTTCTGCAATGGAGTTCTGATCGGGCGCGGCCCGGCGAAGGGCGACGTGAACCACCATTTTTTCGAGACTTTCGATCTCACCCCCCAGCTTCGTCCCGGCCGCAACGTCCTCGCTGCGCTCGTGCTCGACATGTCGCACGTCGCGCATCGGCCGGCATTGCTCGGGGCCCCGTGCTCGGTGATGACTTACACGGGCGGTTTCGTTTTGGAAGGAGCGGTGCGGAATCGGGCCGGAGCGGAGGTGGTGGATCTGCGCACCGATGCGAATTGGCGGGTGGCCGTGGATACGGCGCACCGGTTTCAAAATGAGCACACGACCTTCGAGGGATATCTCGGCTATTTTGAGCATCGGGTATCGGCGTTGATCCCGCCGGGTTGGAATCTCCCCGAGCATAACGACTCGGCTTGGGCGCCCGCCCACGTGTTGTTCAAGGCCGAATTGCTCGAGAACCGCCGTGATCCCACCAGTCCCTATGGCCTGATCCCTCGAATGATTCCGCCGCTAGCCGAGGAAGCGATCGAGCGGTTCTCAGATGTGTTCGTGCCTGGGGGCCAAGATGCTCCCGCCGGTTGGGCCGGTGTGATCGCAGGTGATTCCACGGTGACGATCGCGGCCGGCACGGAAGTGGAGGTAATCCTCGATCACGCGAAACTGACCTCGGCTTTTCCCCAGCTGGCGGTGGCGGGTGGCGCGGGTGCGACGGTGCGGTTGATCTACGCCGAAGCGCTCCGTCTGCCGTGGGAGACGCCCGGCGCGCTTCTGTTGGGGCGCAAGCAGTCGCTCGCCAATCTCGCCTCGCATTTTGCCGATGAGAATACCGGCTGGACTTTCGACCGACGCGGAAAAATTACCGGTTGGTGCGACGTGTGGGAACCCGCCGGCCACGGAACGGCCACGGCGCCCGAGGGGTTTGAGCCGCTGCATTGGCGGGCCTATCGCTACGTCGGATTGCGGATCAAAGTCGGCTCGGTGCCCCTCGTGATTCACGGGGTCACCCAGCGTTTCACGGTCTATCCGTATCACGTCGCGGCCACCTTCGTTTCTTCCGATGCGCGCCTTGATCGTGTGTGGGCGGCGAGCATCGAAACCATGCGGCTCTGCTCGCACGAGACGTTCGAGGACTGCCCGCATTACGAGCAGATGCAGTATGCGGGCGACACGATGATCACGTCGAAGATCGCGATGCTCGCGACCGCGGACTATCGTTTGAGCCGGCAGGCGCTTTATCACTTCGACTGGTCGCGGCTCTCCGACGGGCTCACCCAAAGCCGCTATCCGTCTCGGCTCGTGCAGATCATTCCGACGTGGTCGTTGCATTGGATAACAAATATTCGCGATTATTTTCTTTGCTCCGGCGACGCCGCCACGGTGCGCGATTTGCTGCCCGGAGTGCGGGCGGTGCTGGATTGGTATCGGCGGCATACCGATGCCACGGGGCTGCCCGCAAAACTTCCGTTCTGGAATATCACTGATTGGTGCCCGTGGTGGCCCCGTGGCGTTGTGCCCGGTGCCGATTCCGGTCCGACCACGATTCTCAGCGCGCAATACATCCAAGGGCTCGCCGACGTCGCCGAACTTCTCCGGCAACTGGGCGACGCCCCGCGTCACGCCGCCGAGATCGACGCCCTCGAATCTGAGGCCGCGCGGCTGCGGGCCGCGTTGCACGCGCTCACGTGGAGCGAAAGCGAAGGACTTTACTTTGATCGTCCCGGTGGCCCCGAAGTCTCCCAATGCGGCAACGCGTGGGCGATCATCGCCGGAGTCGCCGGACCCCGTGAAACAGCGCGCATTTTCCAGCGTTTCCCGCTCGATGCCAAACTCGCGCCCGGCTCGTTCTTCTGCTGGCATTTTATCTTCACCGCGCTCGTGCGCGCGGGGCTTTACGACCGGATGCCGACGTATCTCGGCCCTTGGCACGAATCGCTCGATTGCGGTCTCACGACCTTCGTCGAGGAGAACTCCTACTGGCGCTCGCTCTGCCATGCGTGGTCCGCGCATCCCGCGCTCGAGTTTCTGCAACGCATCCTCGGCGTCGTGCCGACGGCGCCCGGATTCGCCCGCGTGACCATCGCGCCGCATCGCTGCGGACTGACCCATGCGACCGGCCGGGTGTGCACGCCGCAGGGACCGATCGACGTGGCGTGGCGCGTGGTCGAAGGCGCGTTCGCCCTTGAGATCACCGCTCCGGTCGGGCTCGACGTCACGGTGGTCGCACCCGATGGCGCTTCGACGGTGCGTCGGTTCCCGGGTGGCACGTTCGCAGAAAAGTTCCCGCTTTTACCCGACCGCGTATGATCCTCCGCCTTGAACATGCCGCCGGTTCCGCCGTCACCGTTTTCGCGGGCGAGGCCCTTTTGCTCCGCTATGTTTACGCGCCGACGACTCCGGCCAACGAATCGCCGCGGCCCTACGCGCATCCGGTCAATACGTTGGCGGGCGACACCCTCACCAATTTCCGGCCCAACGACCATCCGTGGCACCACGCGCTGAGTTTCACGTTGAACCAAGTCTCGGGTGCGAATTTTTGGGGCGGCCCGACCTGCCGTCGCGACGAAGGCTACAAATGGCGCGACGATCACGGCTCGCAGCAGCACGTCGCCTGGACCGCGCTTGAGGCGACCGGGGCGACCGCGGCGCTCAGTCATTCGCTGGAGTGGAAACGGCTCGGCGAAACGGTTTTTCGCGAGGAGCGCGCGTTGCAGATCGCCGTCGCGGCCGATCCCGCCGCGGCGACGTGGTCGCTGCGTTGGCGCAGTCACTTGTGCAACGTCAGCGGCCGCGCCCTCACGCTCGGCAACCCGCACTCCCATGGCGGGATGGTCGGCTCGCACTATAACGGGCTGCAGTTTCGCGGGGCGCGCGAGTTGCTGGACGATCACCTCGATCCCACGATCAAACTGGTCGCCGAGGGCGGCCTGGAAGGCGTGACGGCGGTGCACGGGGCCGCGGCCCGCTGGATGGAATGGCACGGCCAGCTCGACGGCACTTTGCGCCGCGTGTGCATTCGCTTCGAGAACAACGCGGGTCCGTTGACGTGGTTTGTGCGGCGTAATTATCCGTTGGCGGCCTTCCCTTTGCAGGCCGAATCCGATCTCGTGCTCGCGCCCGGGGCCGAACTGCTCGCCGATCACACCCTGACTTTCCAATCGCTCGCATGAAACTCGACCGCCGCCAATTTCTCCAAGGCATGGGCGGCGGTGCGGCGGGCGCGTTGATCGCCGGATCCACCGCTCGGGCGGCGACCGCCAGCCCGGTGAGGTTGCCCGCTTTTTCCACGTCGACCTCGGCCGATTTCTGGCGGGCCGTGCGCGCGCACTTTCCGCTGCAGGACGATCCGGTTTACCTCAACTGCGGTGGCCTCGGACCGGCTTCACACCGCGTGCTCGACGCGGTGTTTTCGACCATGCTCACTCTCCAGCAGCATTCGGAGACCGGTCACAGCCTGATCCAGCCGGCGCGGGAGATCGTCGCACCGTTTGTCGGAGCCGAGCCCCGCGAGCTCTGCTTCACGCGCAACGCGACCGAGGGTAACGCCCTGATCGCCGCCGGGCTCCGGCTGCGCGACGGCGACGAGGTGATCTTTGAGTCGCACGCGCATCCGGGCGGTTCGTTCCCTTGGTTCAACCAAACCAAGGAACGCGGCGTGACGGTGAAGCTCTTTGAGCCCAGTCCCGTTTCCGTCGAGGAGAATGTCGCGCGCATCCGGGCGCTCGTGACGCCGCGGACGAAGGTCATTCAAGTAAGCCACATCACCTGCACCGACGGCCTCGTGATGCCCGTGCGGGCGATCGCCGAATTCGCCGCCGCGCGCGGCATCTGGTTTCACGTCGATGGGGCGCAGGCGGTCGGCATGGTTCCGGTTAACCTCAGTGAGATCGGCTGCGACTCTTACGCCTTTTGCGGACACAAATGGCTGGGTGGGCCCCATGAATCGGGCGCGGTGTTCATCCGCCACGCGCGCCTCGAGGCGGTGGCGGTCACGGGCATCGGCTCGCATTCCGGCGATCTGCCGTTTTTGCCGGGCGAGATCCGCTACGTCGATGGCGCGGCCCGGCACGAATACGGCACCCGCAATGCCGGACTGATCGTCGCTCTCGCCGAGGCCGTGCGTTTGCAAAAGGAGATCGGCGTCGAGCGCATCGCCGCCTACGGCCGCGATCTGGCGACTTACCTTCACGCCGAGTTTTCAAAAATTTCCGGGCTCGGCGTGCTCACGTCGGCCCGGCCCGAGCTGCGGGCGTCGATGGTCACGATTAGCCATCCCCGGGCCACGGCCGGGGATTTTTTCACCTATCTCTTGAAGACGCACCGGCTGCGTTGCCGGCCGGTGACCGAGCAGAAGCTCAACGCCGTGCGGATCTCGACGCACATCTTCAACTCGCCCGCCGAGTGCGAGCGGGTCGTTGCCGGCGTCCGAGCGGCGATGCGCGATCTCTGATCGCCATCACCATGAATCGCCGTCGTTTCCCGCTCAACGCGCCGTCACGGCGTCGCGATTTCCGCGATCAACTCGATCTCGACCGGAGCGCCCGCCGGGAGGGCGTTGACGCCGACCGCGGCGCGGGCGTGCCGGCCTTTTTCGCCGAAGACGGCGACCAACAAATCCGAAGCGCCGTTGATCACCTTGGGCTGAGCGGTGAAGTCGTCGGTGCCGTTCACAAAACCCGTGAGCTTCACGATGCGTTTCACTCTCGCGAGATCACCGACCTCGGCCTTGAGCGCGGCGATCAGTTGCAAGGCGCAGGTGCGGGCGGCGTCGGCGCCTTGGGCCTCGGTGAAGTCGCGGCCGACCTTGCCGGCGAGAAACTTGCCGTCGGCACCGCGGGCGATCTGGCCGGCGAGAAACACGAGGTTTCCGCTCCGCACGGCCGGCACGTAGTTGGCGATCACAGGCGGGACCGAGGGCAGGGCGAGGCCCAGCGCCGCGAGCTTGGCTTCGGGCGATGGGGGCGTTTCGGCGGCGCCGGCCGTCAGCCACCAGGCGGCTGCGATGCAGAACAGGCGAAGGGCGAGGGCAGGAATCATGCGACGAATGTGCCATTCCGCGGCGGGCAGGCGAGCCGACTTTGTTTATGCAGACTTTGAAATTGAAATTATATTTCGCGGCGTGGCTCGCGGCCCTCGTTGGCCACGCGCCGCTTGGGGCGGCCGCGCCGAAACACGATTTGTATCTGAGCGTGTTGCTCAGCGGGCAGGGTCAGATCATGGGCGGCCGGGCGCCGGCGCTGAGCGGCATCTATCGTTCGACGGACCGGCTCAAGGTGGAGCACGTGGGCTTCGGCCACATCCGGATGTTTCAAGTGATCGGCGATCCGCACTCGGCCGACGGGCTTTACCTCGCCGCGCTCAACGGCGTCGTGCACTCGAAGGATCGCGGCAAGACCTGGCGCATTCTCACGGGCTGGGATATGACCGAGCCCAAGGGTCTCGCCATCGACCCCAACGCGACCGACCACATTTACGCGGGCTTGCCCGACGGCATCGCGGTTTCCCGGGACCGCGGCGCGACTTGGGCGCGGATGAACGACGGCATCCGCCGCAGCTACACTCAGACGATTACGATTGATCGCACGCAGGCCGGTCGCGTGCTCGCGGGCACCGAGCTCGGCATCTTTCTCACCGAGGACGGCGCGCGCACTTGGCGGCTCGTGCAGCCCACCTCCGAGACGACTTACGATCTGCGCCAATCGCCGCACGATCCCAAAATATTCTTCGCCGTCACGACCTCGAGCGGCGCGCTTTGGTCGGAAGATGGCGGGCGCACGTGGCGGCCCATCGCCGGCGTGCCGAAGAAACACACGTTGCACAACGGCGTCTTCGACCCTTCGGCTGCGCGGCGACTCGTGCTGTGCGGCTGGGACGCCGGCCTGCTGGTTTCCGAAGATGGCGGGCGCACGTGGCTCGATCGCACCGCGGGTCTGCCCAACCGCCAGATTTGGAGCGTTGCCGTTGACCCCGATCAGCCCGGCCGGCTCTTCGCCTCGCCTTTCCAACAGCCGGTTTACGTCTCGGAGGATTTTGGCCTTACTTGGAAACCGGCGTTTTTTGAGAAAGCCACTGCGTTCAATCTCACGTTTGTGCCGCGCCCATGAAGACTCTCTCTTGCCTCGCGCTCGCCGTCGTTTTCAGCGTGCCGCTCGCCCGGGCTCAGCCGTCATTCAAGGGGCCGATGCCCGATGCCACGGTGATCGTCGACGCCTCGCTCCGTCGCGCGGCCTATCTCTCACGCATCGACGAAGCGCTCATCTGGCGCGCGGCTATGGCCAAGCCCGGCGAACCCAAAACCTTCGGGCTGGGGGAAATCGTGGCCAAACTCGCCCGGCGCGAGGACGCCGCCGCCTGCTCGGAGCGCCTGATCGAGCTGATGAAGGTTCCCACGGGGGACATGTTTTGGATGTTTCCGGTAACGGCGATTTACTATCTCGGCCGAGACCAACTCACCCCTGAGGCCAAGGCGGCCGTGCGCGAGGCATGGCGGGTGTACATGCCGCTGCGGGGCGACACGGAGAATCATTGGGCGATGTATTACTCGTCGCTCTATCTGATGGCGCAGCAGTGGCCCGACGAACCCGGCGAACGCTGGTTCAACGGCAAAAGTTCGCAGGAGAACTTCGAAGAATCGCGCGATTACCTGCTTCATTGGATGGAGCTCACGACCACGATCGGACAGGGCGAATACGACTGCACGCACTACATCGGCGAGTATGCGATCCCGATGCTCCACCTCGCGACCTGGGCCCGGGACCCGGCGATGCGGCAACGCGGGCGGATGATGCTCGATTACATTTTCGCCGATTACGCCGTCGAGACGCTCGACGGAATGTATGTCGGCGCTCATGCCCGCACCGATGACACGACGCTGCTTGAGAAATGGAACGGATTTTCGTCGTTCTTCGGTTGGTTGTTGCTCGGCAATTGTCCGCCGACGGTCTCCTACGGCGGTTGGGGCATCTATTTCGTGGCGGCCGCGAAGCACTACGAATTGCCCGAAGTGATTTACCGCATCGGCACCGATCGCGCCGGGACTTACGCCCACTACGAGCGCAAGCGCACCCGGCACCGCTGGCGTAACAGCGACGTGCGTAACGCCCCGGTGTACAAGACTACCTACATCACCAAGGACTACGCCGTCGGCTCTGATCAGGGCGGCCTCCTGCAGCCGATCCAGCAGCACTCTTGGGATGTGACGTGGGCCGTGCCCGATCCGCGCGGCGTGCATAACACGATTTTCTCCAATCAACCGCATTTCAGCACCCACGAGCTGATGATGTATTTCTCGGAGAAACCCGATTTCATGCCGGTCACCGTCACGTCGCAGGGCAAGCCCACCTACATCAGCGAGTCGAAGTTGCTCGGTGGTTCGCCCTACGAGCAGATCTTCCAACGCGATGACACGGTGATCTCGCTTTGCCACGTTCCCGCGGGCGCGAATTTCGAGCAGGTCAACGGCTTTTTCTCCAAAGACCTCGCGCGCATCGAAGAAGACGCGTCGGGGTGGATCTTCGCCCAAGGCGGCAACGCCTACATCGCTTACCGGCCGCTCGCGCCCTATGAATGGAAGCCGCTCGAGGTCGGCGGCAAACGCCTGCGTTCGCCGCACGGTAAAAATGGCACCATCGTCCAGGCCGCGGCCGTCGCCGAGTTCAAGAGCTGGGACGATTTCAAAGCCGCGATCCGCGCGCTGCCGCTGGAAATCCGGCTCGAGCCCACGCCACGCGTGGCGTTCACGACCCTGCGCGGGAAAAAACTCGTCTGCGCCTACGGTGCGGCCCCGATCGTCGACGGCACGACGTTCGATTACGCCGGTTGGAAGCTCTTTTCCGGGCCGTACCTGAATGCTGAGGTCGGTTCGGGCAGACTCACGATCACCCACGGCGCACTCGAGCGCGTGCTGGACTTTAAAACTATTACGATCACGGATCGGGTGAAACCGTGATGCCGTTGCCCCTATGAACATCCGTCACTCTCTGCTTCTGAGCGCGCTCGGCTGCGCCCTGCCGGGGCTCATCGCGGCGGAAGCGCCGGAGTATGACTTCTTCATCGCGGCGAACATCAACCGCAACTACGTCATCGGCTCAAAAATCGTCACGACCAACGGCATTTTTCGGCGCGACGTTGCCGATGCCTGGCAGCATGTCGGCTATAACGATACCGGCATCAGCGCCTTCGCCTTCGATCCCCGCGACCGCGACGTCATTTACACCACTACGACCAACGGCCTGTGGCGCAGCCTCGACGGCGGCAAACTCTGGCGCATCTGCAACGACTCCGAGATGACCGAAGGCCTCGACGTGGCCGTCGATCCCAACGCGCCCGATCACGTCTATCTCGCTTTGCCCGACGGCATCGCGTTCTCCTCCGACCGAGCCCAACACCTCGAACGCCGGGAACACGGCCTGCCGGCGCGGGGCAAGTTCACGCGGGCGCTGGCGATCGACCGCACCCGCGCGGGGCGCGTTCTGGCCGGTTGCGAGATCGGGATCTACCTGACGGAAGACGCGGGCAAAAACTGGCGCCAAGTTCTGCCGACGAAAGATACGGTCGCCGACATCCAGCAATCCCCGCATGATCCGCGTTTCTGGTTCGCCGTAACCCAGAGTGCGGGGGCTTGGCGCTCGGCCGATGGCGGCCTCACCTGGGTCCACGTGCCCGCCGCTCCGGGGGACCGACCGCTCTACAACGTCACCTTCGACGTCACCAATCCCAACCGTCTCGCCATCGGCAGTTGGGGCCGGGGCGTGTGGACGAGCGAAGACGGGGGGCGGACCTGGACCGATCGCAACGCCGGGTTGCCCGCTGGGGCCCGGGTTTGGCGGGTCGGCGTCGATCCGGCGGGCCGGCTGTTCGCAAGCGTGGTCGAGGAGACGCTATTTCAGTCGGCAGATTTCGGGCGGACGTGGCGCCCCGATGCATTGGCCGGTTCGGCGGTGAAGAAGTTCCTCTTGCTGCCTAAGGCCGTAAAGTAATCCCACCGCCTTTTTATCCGATGAAACGCCCGCTTTGCCTTCTCCCGTTGCTCGCCTTGGTGGGGCTTCGTCTTGCCGCCCAACCCTCGTTTGAAGGACCGGTTCCATCGACGGTGCCGGAGATCGACGAGGATCGGCGTCGTGCGGCTTACGTCCGCCGGGTGGACGAGATGCTCGGCTGGGCGGCGGCGGGAGGCAAGGCAATCACGGACGATCCGGCGAAACTTGATCTAGCCATGATCGCGGCGAAAATCGTGCGTGGCGAGGATCTGCCCGGCTGCTCCCAGCGCGTGATTGATCTGATGCGAGAGCCCGGCACCGGCCCTTTTTGGATGTTCCCGACCGTGTGCATCGCCTACCTCGGTCGCGATCGCTTGTCCCTGGAGGCGTTGGCCTCGATCCGCACCGCGTGGAAAACGACCCGCCAACAGCGTGGCGACACTGAGAACCACTTCGTGATGTATTACGCATCGCTCTACCTCATGGCCGATCTTTACCCCGATGAATCGGCCGAGACGTGGTATTCCGGCCGCTCCTCGGCCGAAAATTTCGCCGAGGCCAGCGCATTTCTCATCAAGTGGATCGATACGAACACGACGGTCGGACAGGGTGAGTTCAACACCTCGAATTATATCGGCGAGTATGCGATCCCGCTGAGTTTCCTCGCCAACTGGTCGAAAGATCCCGCGATGCGCCAACGCGCGAGCATGATGCTCGACTGGCTCTTCGCCGAACTGGCGACCTCTTCGCTCAACGGCGTGCTCCGCGGTCCCCATTCGCGCACCGATGAAGGCGCGGTGATCGAGCGGTGGCAGGCCATGACGTCCTTCTTCAGTTGGCTTTTGTTTGGCAACACGCCGCCCACGGCCGGCTATAGCGCCTGGGGACTTTATTTCGCCCCGCTCGCCAAAAGCTACCACTTACCCGAGGTGACCTACCGCATCGCCACCGACCGCAGGGGCGACTTCATCCAGCGCGACCGCGCCCGCGTGCGCCGGCTGTGGCGTTACAGCGATGAGCTTTCACCGCCCGTTTATAAGACCAATTACCTGCGGCACGACTACGGCGTCGGCTCGACGACGGGCGGCCTCATCGATCCGATCCAGTCCCACGTCTGGGACGTCACCTGGGCCGAGCCCGACCCGAGGGGGAAACACCCCACGATGTTCTCGCTGCATCCGCATTCGTCATCCCGGGCCATGCAGTCGTCTTTCACCGCCTACCCCGAGCCCATGATCAAAGGGGTTACGTTTGAGGGTAAGCCGTCCTACGATTCGCCCGACAAGCTCATGGGCAGCTCGCCCTTCGAGCAGGTGTTTCAGGACCTCGACACGGTGATCGCGCTTTACGCGATCGCGCCGGGCGAACGGTTTCCTCACATCAACGGCTTCTTTTCCAAGGACCTCATCAACGTCACGGAGGACGACTCCGGCTGGATCTTTGCGCAAGGCGGCCGCGCTTATCTCGCCTATCGGCCGCTCGCGAGTTACCACTGGATTCCCTACCTTCACTACAAATCCGGTTGGGCCAAACAACGGCTCAACCTTGGCGGCCGGGTGCTCACCAGCCCGCACCTCAACAACGGAACGATTGTGCAGGCGGCGGGGGTGGGTGAGTTCACGGATTTCGCGGCTTTTCAACGGGCGATCCGCGCGTTGCCGCTCGCGTTCAAGCTCGATCCGTTGCCCGCCGTGGAAATGACCACGCTGCGCGGGAATAAAATTTCCTTCACCTTCGGGACCGTGCCGCAGGTAAACGGCCGTGCGGTCGACTACCGTGCCTGGAAACTTTTCGAAGGCCCCCACCTCAACGCCGAGGTGGGCGGCCGGAAGCTCACGATCACCCACGGCCGGCTTGAGCGCGTGCTCGACTTCAACACCTTGTCCGTCACCAACCGCGTAAAATGAACTTCATTGTTCGAACCCTCTGCCTGCTCCCGCTGATTTTAACCGCGGAGCTTCCGGCCCAGCCTGCGCTCCCTCCGGTCGTCACCGCGCTGCTCGCGGATCGCTCGGGCCACGACTTGCTCGGGCGATTGTCGGACGATTTTGGCGGCCGAGTCACCGGGAGTCCGGCCAACCGCGCGGCGATGGCTGCGCTCGTCGCCGAATTGCGCGCGCTCGGCCTCAAACCCGAGGAGCAGAAATTTACGATGTTCGGCTGGGCGCGCGGCGATGACGAGGTCACGCTGCTCGCGCCGCTGCCCGAGGCCCGGCGGTTGCGCGTGGCGGCACTTTCATCCACGCAGGCGCACGCGCCGTTTGAGGCCGAGGTCGTCGACATTGGGCAGGGCCGCGAGGCCGATTTTGCGAAGGCGGATGTGCGCGGAAAAGTTGGCCTGTTGGCGGCCAACACGACGGTTCCTCGTGGACTCTACGAGAAGGCCGCGAACGAACGCGGGATGCGCGGCGTGCTTTTTATCAATCGCGAAGGGGGCGGTCAGTTGCTCGCCCGCACCGGTTCATTCGGCGGCGAACCGTTGAAAATTCCGGTCTACAGCATCGCCCAGGAAGAGGGCCGGTGGATCAGTCGGCTGTTGGCGCGGGGGAAATCCGTGCGCGTGCGAATGCACACGCGTTCGCGTTGTATGCCAATTGAAACGTCGAACCTGATCGTGCGTTTCCCCGGCCGCACCGCGGAGAAGATCGTGATCGGCGCGCATTTTGATTCTTGGGATCTCGGCCAAGGCGCGACCGATAACGGCCTCGGTGTAGCCCAAGTCTTCGGGCTCGCCAAATACCTCGCGGCGCATCCGGCCGACCGCCTGCGTCCGATCGAACTCGTCTGGTTCAACGGCGAGGAGCAGGGGCTTTGGGGCTCGCGGCACGCGGCGCAGGCCGCGCGCGGCGAGGCCATCGCGGCGATGGTGAATCTTGATATGGTCGGGTATCCGCTTTCGGTGAATGCCTGCGGCGACGACCGGCTCGTGCCGATGCTCACGCGGTTTGCGGCGACCCTGCCGGTTGAGCGCTTGCGCGAGGGCGTCAAAAACATCGCCTGGTTGGCGAGCGACCATACGCCTTACCAACTCGACGGCGTGAACGTCATCACCTTTGGCGCCCACATCGACCGGGAGGTCGTGCGCTATTACCACGATTTCGCGGACACCTTCGACAAGATCGACGCGAAGATGATCGCTGAGTCGTCGGCGACGATTGGGGCACTCGCTTTGTTCCTCGCCGATGCGCCCGAACTCACCGCGCAGCGCCGCCCGGCTGAGGAAATCGCCGCGACGGTGAAGATGTTTGATCTGACGCCCCGGCTGACCGCGATGGGGCTTTGGCCGCGCGAGGCGGGGCGATAATTTTTTCATCCTATGATCACAAACCGTCGCAATTTTCTAAAAACCCTCGGTTGGGTTGCCACCGCCGCCGGCGCGCCCCGGCTCTGGGCGGCGACGGGACCGTTCCCGGCGGCGTCCAACCTGCACCGCTCGCCGCTGGTCTCGGCCATGGTGAGCGGCGGGACGATCACGAAAGACGGCAAACTGCTGCCCGCGGTCAGCGCCGCGCACCGGCTGCACTACGGGGCGCGAAAGAAGATTCTACTGATTTTGCATGCGTCGCTGCCGGCTGATTGGGACAGCGCCGAGCAGAAGATCCGGCCGTTGTTCGAGGCCGATGGCTACGCCGTCGAGTCGCTGCACCGTTGGAAAGGCCGCGAGGCCCTGAAAAAGATTGAGGACGCGGAGGCGTTTTTTGTCGGTGGCGGGGAGACCTTCCTGCTGTTGCGCACCTTATATGAAACGGGCCAGCTCGGTGTTTTGCGCGACCGGGTGTTGGCGGGAGGGGTGTTCAACGGTTCGAGTGCAGGCTGCAATATCGCGGGCACCGTGATCGGGGCGACCAACGATTTCCCGGTGGTTGACGTGCCCAGCCGAGCGGCACTGGGGCTGTTCCCGTGTGTGTTCAATCCGCATCATCCCAAAGTCGGCGAACCCGAGTATGCCGCCCGCGCGAACAAGATTCGCGGTTATCGCCGGGTGAATCCAGGCGAAGCCGTGTTGGGCATCGGCAACGGTGCGGTCGCGCGCCTACACGCCGGCAAAGTCACGGTCGAGGCGGGCCCCATCTTCATTTACGACGATGCCGGCAGCCGCGAGTTGCCCGTAGGTGAAGTTCCCGAGCTGACAAAGCTTCTGGCATCCGCGTCGGTCACGAGCCCGGCCGGTTTGTCATCTATTAGATGACAATCTCCCCGGAGGCGCGGAATCGGGGGCGCCGACGGGTTGGAACAATTGGCTGAAACCTTGCGGAAAGCGGGGTGTCTGCCATTTTCCGTCTATTCTTTCCCCGACATGAAAACGTTTCTCTCTTTCAGTTTGGCTCTGGCCGCACTCGTGCCTTCGCACGCGCAAAGTATCCGGCGTGAAGCGGTCAACGGCGTGGCCATCGGCGCGGTCGCAGGTGCGGTGATCGGTAACAACAGCGGCAGCTTGGGGCATAACGCATGGCGGGGTGCGGCCTATGGTGCCGGAGCCGGACTTTTAGTCGGAAGCGCAATCGGACACGCCAATCGGCGCGCCGAAGCTCACCGGCCGGCGGTCCACCACCGCGGCGATTATCGCCCCTCGGTTTTCTATTCTGATTTCCATCGGCCTCACTACGGTTACGGCTACGTTTCGCGACCGAGCTTTTATCGGCCTTACGTTTACCGCTCGGAGCCGGTTTACTATTACGATCCTTCCGACACCTACGTCGCCGCTCGGCCGAATTATGCTGGCAGCGGCCTGTTCCTCGGTGCGCTCGCCGGTGCGATCATCGGTCACAACAGCGGCAGTCTCGGCCACAACGCCTGGCGGGGTGCCGCCTACGGCGCCGGGGCCGGACTTTTGATCGGTTCGATCGCCGAGAGCCGCGCCCGCCGCGCTGAAGCCGCGGCCGCGACGTTGGCCAACGCTGCGGCCGCGCCGGCCGCGCCCGCGACCACGGTCGGGCAGCAGGCGACGACCATCATCAACAACACCTATTACAACAGTCCCGCGCCCACGACCCCGATGAGCGCGGCGAACTCCCTGTTTGGCCGGAACTGATCGCGCCGGTCCGTTTCCCATTCTGTTCGTTTCTACCACCACCAGCACCATGAAAAACTCCTTTCGCATTCTCGCTCTCGCCACCGCGGCGGCGCCGGCCCTGTTTCTCACCGGCTGCGCCACCGGGGTTCAAAATCCCTCGGGCGTTCCCGTCACCGAGATGAAGGCCGATGAACGCGGCTTCGTCGCCGGCACGGGCGTCGAGTCGCAGGATCTGGTGGCCGTCACGGACAAAATGGCCCGCGGCGTCCTCGGCATTCCCGAGATCACGTCCGCCAAAGTCGCACCGCGCATCGTGCTCGATCCCGTGGTGAACGAGACCCGTTTTCCGATCAACAAAGACATCTTTCTTACCCGGATCCGCAGCCAACTGAACGAAAAGTCCATGGGCAAAGTGCGATTCCTCGACCGCGAGATGATGAAGACGCTTGAGCGCGAGCGGGACCTGAAACGCAGCGGCCAAGTCACGGCCAGCTCCGATCCCAACGTCGTCGAGTTTCGCGGGGCCGATTATTTTCTCACCGGTAAACTCCAAGGCCTGACGACCAAGAGCTCGCAGGGTACGAGCGACTACATCCTTTACAGCTTCCGGCTCACCGACGCCCGCACGAGCGAGATCGTTTGGGAGAGTTCATCCGAGATCAAGAAACAGGGCCTTGAGGACGCCGCTTACCGCTGAGGCGCCGGTCCGGTCCCGATCGGTGTTTTTCCAATGGGCGGGTGCCGGCCTTGCGCCGCGCCCGCCTTTTTCATCCGCTTTCCTCCCGATGCTCCTTCGAGTTCAGCTTCTCCGCCGTCGCTTCACGGCCACCCTGGCCGTCGTGGTGCTCGTCGCGTTCACGGGCTGCGCCACGGTGCCCGACCGGCCGCAGGTCATCGTCACGGGCGATGCGGTCGTCGATGGCAATGCACAGCGAGCGGCTGCGCCCGCCAAGGACCGCGCGCTTTGGGATTTTCGGGTCGCGGCCAGCGCGCTGCGGGCCGTGAATCCGGCCGAGGCGAAGCTCTGCCTCGACGACGCACTGCCCCTGATCGGCGGGATTTTGGCCAACGACGCCGATGCGAAGCGCGCCCGCGGTCTGTTCTCCGCCGAGAGCACCAAGACGTTCATCGGTGAGCCCTACGAGCGCGTCATGGCCTACTACTATCGGGGCCTCCTTTACTGGCGCGATGGCCAGCCCGACAATGCCCGCGCCTGTTACCGCTCGGGTCAGCTCATCGACAGCGATGCCGAGGCGGTGGACAACAAAAGTGATTACGTGCTGCTCGACTACCTCGATGGATTCGCCTCGGCGAAACTCGGCGGTGACGGCTCTGATGCGTTCGCGCGCGCGCAGGCCAACGCCAAAGGCAAGACCCTGCCGCCTTACGATCCAGCGGCCAACGTCCTGATCTTTGCCGACTACGGCCGCGGTCCGCGTAAATACAGCGGCGGCGAATACGGCGAACAACTCAAGTTCTTCACCAAGGATTCCGCCGCGCACTCGGCCACGTTGGCGGTCAACGGCGAGACCGTGTTCCTGCTGGCTTACGACGATCTCAATTTTCAGGCGACGACCCGGGGCGGGCGCGTGATGGACCACATCCTCGGCGGTAAAGCCGTCTTCAAGCGCAACACGGATGTCGTGGGTAATGTCGCCCTCGTTGGGGCCGCCATCGCGGCGGACAACGCTTACGGCCGCCGCCGCCGGCCCGACGGCACGATCGAGACCTACGGCAATCGCGATGCGCAGGCGGCCGCTGTCGCGCTCGGGGCCATCGGCCTGCTCAGCAAGCTCGCCTCGGCCGCCACGACGCCCAAGGCCGATATCCGCATGTGGGATAACCTGCCGCAGCGGCTCAGTTTTGCCGCCCTGCGTCTTGGGCCGGGCGAGTATCCTGCCACCCTTGAATTCCAAGACGCCGCCGGCAGCACCCTGCCCGGGCTCACGCAAACCCTGAAGATTCAAGTCGAACCGGCGGATCGCGACACCGTGATATTTCTGAGCGAACTTAAACCCTGATCGCGAGTCACACTTTACCACCACTACACCACGAATCCCGTTATGAAGATGAAATTTGTCACCCAGATCATCGCCACCGCCAGCCTCGCTCTCTTGGCCGGATGTGCTACTCCGCCCGGTCCGTTCACGCCGCAGGACACCACGCGCTACACCCTGGAAAACACCGAGAGCTTTGTACTCCTCGACAAGCCCACCCAGACCTCGATCACCTGCACCGGCCTGCAGGAACGCACGCTTGCCGACGGCCGGCTCGAAGTCGTCGCCAACGTGAAGAACCGCGAAGCCCGCCGGATTCAGGTGCAGATCAACGCCGTGTTTAAGGACGAGAAAGGTTTCTCCACCGGCGATGAAACTCCGTTCCAGACGCTCATCCTCGCCGAGAATTCCACCGAGGCCGTTCGCTTCACCGCGATGAACACCTTCGCGAAAAAATACACGATCCGCGTCCGTCAGGCGCGTTAAGTCCCACGTTCCCTCCGCCGTAGAATCATCGCGCTGTAGAACCGACCGGTGGTCGGTTTTCCGCCGCCCGGCCACCGGTCGGGCCTACAGCAAACCACCCAAACCGTCTCCTCCTCCGCCATGAAACCCATTTTCTACTCGTTTGTTCTCTCCACGCTCACCGTCGTCGCGCTCGCCCAATCCCAGCCGACACTCGAGCCGCCGGTGCCCGTCACGAAAGCTTGGCCCGCAACACCGGCGGAACCAGTCGCGCCGGCTGATCAGCGTCTCTACGGCCCGACGTCCGCCACGTTGATCGCGCCGGCCGCCGCGCAGGCGGTGCTGGAGAAATTCCGCGCCGCCTTCGGTGCGACCCAAGCCCCCCGCATCGTGATTTACGTCAACCGGTCCTTGGTCGATCCGGCGGGCCTCAAGCCCACGGGCCGCACGGAAAAATTCTCCGAGAAGACGAGCGATGGGAAGCTGGCCCAAACCAAGACGAGCGGCACGACTACTTACGGGGTGAAAGACGCCCCGGTCGCCACGCTCGCCGACCAGCAGACCGTGCGCGACATCGAGCGACTTCTCGGCCGCGCGTTTCGCAACGGCGGCGCCAAGCTGGCCGACCAGCGCACCGCCGGCGTGATGTTGAGCGCGCAGCCCGCGTCTCGTCTGCTCGGCGATCAGGCGGCGAAAGAACGCGACGCTCTCGCGCAATCGGCCGACATCGCCGTCGAGGTGTTGATCTCTTCCCGCAACCTACCGGTGGTTGAAGTCTCCGGCGACAGCACGGTGGCGGTGCCTGATATTCAGATGACGGCGATCCGCCTGAAAGACGCGTCGATCCTCGGCCAAGCCTCGGCGAGCGACGTGCTCGGCCAATCTGCCGCGCGCGCCGCGAAGCAGTTCGGCGTCTCGGAGATCACGGAAGCGACCGCGCTCGCGCTGATGGAAGATATGCTGAGCAGCGCGAAGTGAGCGGTGCTCCGGCGGATCGAGTCGGCCGGCCATCGGCCCCGCCTTCCCCCGCTCAACTTCGGCGTTCGGCTTTAGTCTGAACGAAAAGCGCGGATAGGGTCGGGGCTCCGAGTTTTGGTGAATCGTGATGAATTCCACTCGCGCCCGCGCGCCGCCGCTAATTTTTCGGCAGACCAAACTCGTAGCGGAGGCTCCAGGTGTGCGTCGCGCCGGGGGCCAATTCTGTGATGAGGTAGGGTTCGATGCTCCAGGTGTTGCTATTGCCCCAGACCGGGCAGAAGTCGGGCGGGAAATCGGTCGTGAACACGATTTCGGGGAGGAGCGGGTGCGAGACTCGGGCGCGCAGCGGTTGGCCGCGGGGGAGGCGGAGTTGCTCGAAATGGCCGTCGCGCTCGGATTCGAAGCGGCGCTTGAAGGTGAGGCGCGAGGCGGGGTCGAGGGCGTAGCCGGGGTTTTCGGCGAAGGTCGTGCCGGCGGGGAGGTCGCAGGTGATCAGGCGATCGTTGAGCGCAAAAAACGGGTGGGCGAACCAGTGCAAGGGCAACGGGCGTTCGCCGGTGTTGGTCAATTGCGTGGACGAGGTGAGGGTGCGGCCGGCGAGCGCGATGTGGCGGGTGAGTTGCGTGCCGTAGCCGTCACCTGATTGCGCAGTGCAGAATTCAAGGGCGTCGCCGGCCGGCGTGATGTGCCACGTGCAGGGCTTGGTGACGGTAAATTTGGCGTCGGCCGAGCGCACGACTTCGCCGATACCGATGACCCAGCCGCGGCCGTCGCGGAGTATGAGGGGGCGCTGCGTATGGAAGTCGGAGTGGCGAAACGATTCGGGCAAGCCTTGGCCGTTGTGAGGCGTAGGATCCGGCTGGGGCCATTGCGGGCCGGCGAGAAGGGGGCCGAGGTGGGCGTCGCTCACCTGCCAGATGTAACCGCCCCAGCAATAGCGCGCACCCTGCCGCGCCTGTTCCGTGGGGTCGGCGGGGTCGAGCAGATCAACGGTGAGCGCGGAATTGGCGAGGCGCAGCATAGGGGCGGGGGTGAGGTGGGACGGCGGAGAGGAAAAAGTGGCCCGATGCTAATACCAACGTCCCTTAATTTCTAGACGTTTGTCATTGCGAGGTGCGCGAAGCGCGCCGTGGCAATCGATTGCTTCGTCGCTGCGCTGCTCGCAATGACAGTCTGTTGATCAAGGAACGTGAGTATAAATTGGATTCCGATTGGATCGATAGCGGATTGAGGCAGCGGCGGGGTGGCCAAGCGGCGGCCGGCTACACGGGGAATCGCCCGCAAGCGGGCTCCTACCTCCGGACCGATCTTGAAAGAGCGCCGGGTATCACTTGACCCGGCGGATGCGGACGGTGGTGTTTTTTCCCTCGATGGAGAGGGCGAAAGCGCCGGCGGGGCGGGGTTGGATTTCGATGTCGCGACCGGCGATCTCGAAGGGAATGGGCTCGGTGCCTTCCCAGACTTGGCCGTTGTCGAGGGCGAAGCTGTTGCCGCCGACCCAACCGGTGGCGCGGGCTTTGAGGACAGGCGCGGAGCGCCAGTCGTTGTTGAGCGTGGGGATGCCGAATCGCTCGAGGACGCCGCGTTTGCGGTCGACGGCGACGGCCTCAGCGGTGGTCGCGGCGGCGGCCGGGGAACTCGTGTCGGTCGCAGCCTGGCGTTGGGCGGCGACGCTGACGGCAGCTTTGAAGTGCCGGATGAGCGCGGCGTCGATCACGCCGAGTTGGTCGGGCGAAAGTTTGTCGAGGCCGGCGCGCGCGTAGTCCTCGGCGGTCATGACGACCTTGAGACCGGGGAACGATTCGGCGCGGAGACCGATGACGGAGCAGAGCAGCAGCAGGCCGAGGCAGAGGCGGGTTTTCATGGGGGAAAAACGGGAACGTGGAGGTGACGGTCAGCCGGTGGGCGCGTCGTCGCCGAGCGTCTGAGCGTGGATAAGTTCGGCGAAAACACCGCGGCGCGCAAGGAGCGAGGCGTAGTTGCCCTCTTCCAAGATTGCGCCGTCGCGAAGGACGATGATGCGGTCGGCGTTCTTGATCGTGCTCAGACGATGGGCGATGGTGATGACGGTGCGGCCCTGCGCGAGGCGTTCGAGGGCCTGCTGGATGAGACGCTCGCTCTCGTAGTCGAGGGCGGAGGTGGCTTCGTCGAGGATGAGGACGGGTGGGTTGCGCAATACGGCGCGGGCGATGGCGAGGCGCTGGCGTTGACCGCCGGAGAGAGTGACGCCGCGTTCGCCGACGGGAGTGGCGTAGCCTTGGGGCATGGAGAGGATAAACTCCTCGGCGTTGGCGAGCCGGGCGGCGGCGCGGACCTCGGCTTCGGTGGCGGTGGCGTGGGCGAAGCGGATGTTTTCCTCGATGGTGCCGGAGAGCAAAATACTCTCTTGCATGACGACCGCCATCTGGCGGCGGATCCAGCGCATGTCCCATTCGCGCTGGGGCACGCCGTCGATGAGGATCTGGCCGGTGGTGGGCGCGTAGAGGCCCAGAAGAAGATTGGCGAGGGTGCTCTTGCCCGCGCCGGAGGCGCCGACGAGCGCGATGTTTTCGCCGGGGCGGATGGTGAGCGAGAGATCGTGGATGACGCGCTTATCGGTTTCGGGGTAGGTGAAGGCGACGTGGTCGAAGACGATGTCGCCGGTGAGCCGGGTCTCGCGGCGCGCGCCGTGCCATTCCTCGACGTAGGGCGAGTCGATGAGTTCCTTGATGCTCGCGTAACTCTCGCGGCCGGCGAACCACGGCTCGCTCAGGCCGATGACCATCTGCACGGGCGAAAGAATCACGGGCAGACCGGCGATGAAGGCGACGAGCGTGCCGATGGTCATCTGGCCGTTGATCGCGAGGATCGCGCCGCCAGCGACGACCAGAGCGGCGATGGCCTGCGTGCTCACGTAGGTGAACGTGCCGAAAACCGCGCTGACCCACGACTGGTCCACGCGGCTCCGGGCGAAATCGTCGCTGGTGCGGTCAAGCCGCAACTCGGCCTGTCTTTCCTCGCCGAAACTGCGCACGAGCCGGAGCGCGGAGATGAACTCGCTGGCGGTGCCGGTGAGTTTTTCCTGAGCGAGGCGGGCCTCGTGGTTGGTGCGCTGGAGTTTTGAGAAGAAGCGCCATTTCGCGAAGGCCCAGACGGGCAGAGCGAGCACGAGCACGGCGGTGAGCCGCCAGTTAAGAAACGCGAGGACCAGCAAGACGCCGCCGCTGTAAAGAATGACGGGCAGGAACTGGTTGAGAATGGTGTAAAGCAGGGACTCGATTTTTTGCGTATCGAACGCGTATTTCGAAAGCAGGCGCCCGGTTTTTTGGCGGTCGAGGTAGCTGAAGCTGAGATACTGCAACCGGAAAAAAATCCGGCTGCGCAGCTCGACCATCTGGCGGGCCATGACCTTGGCGAGTTCGTTGGCCCCAAGGACGGAGAACAGGTAGTGCAGGCCGAGCAGCGCGGCAAAGACGGCGGTGGCGAGCAGCACATCGCGCGTGTCGCCCGCGGGCACCGAACGGTCGATGATGTGGGCGAAGATCAGCGGGCAAGGCGCGATGGCGAGGCTGCGTAGCAACGCGAGGCCAACGCCCGGCGCGAGGGCGCGGCGGATCCGCCACAGATAACCGAGAAGAGTGGGCGCTTGGAGCGGCTCGTGGGACATGACGGCGCGGAACGTAGCCAAAGCGCGCGGAACGCCAAGGGGCTTTTGCGGCCGACCGACGGCCCGGCCTCAGACCTTATCGTTGGTGGCGGCGTGGGCTACCGTCGCCGTGGAGGGCGTGGTAGTAGGGGTCGCCGGGGACGATGCTGCCGCGACCGACGGGGCGGCCGGTGAACGCGCTCTTGTAGAGCGCGGTCAACAACTCGAGCGTGCGCCGGGCCTCGGGGCCGCTGAGGAGTGGGCGGCGGTTTGCGTCGAGGTCGGCGACGAGGGTTTCGAGCTGCGCGGCGTGGGTCGAGCCGACATCGGCGGGGAATTGTTGCCAGGCCTGGGTGAGCGCTTCGCCTTCGGCTACGGTGGTGGCGGCGGGCGTGAAGCGCCAATTGTCCCGGTTGTAACTGTAAAGGTGGGTGAGTTCGACGGTGGCGCGCTGGTAATCGAGGCGGATGTAAGTCTCCTGGCGCGGACTGAGGGCGCTGTTGACGACGGAGGCTTGAGCGCCGTTGGCGAATTGGACGAGGGCCATCGAGACGTCTTCGACCTCGATCGCGCGGTCGAGGGTGGCGGCCATCGCGCGGATCTCGGTCCAGTCACCGAGGAGATGGAGTAGGTGATCCATGGCGTGGATGCCGAGTCCCATGGTGGGCCCGCCGAGTTCGGTGGCCCACTTGCCGCGCCAAGGAACCGAGTAGTAGGTGGCGTCGCGGAACCAAACGGT
Source organism: Opitutus sp. GAS368 (assembly GCA_945882935.1). Classification (GTDB taxonomy): domain Bacteria; phylum Verrucomicrobiota; class Verrucomicrobiia; order Opitutales; family Opitutaceae; genus Tous-C4FEB. Next base: position 21,209 of record CAMCWW010000012.1, on the reverse strand, counting down.
GTTGCAGATCGCGACGAGAGGTCGGCCGAGCAGGCCTTCGTCGGCAAGGCGGCGGAGGTGTGCGGTCGAAGAGGCGAAGCGCATCTGGAACACGCAGGAAGCGAATTTTCCCGTGCGCCGTTCGGCGGCTTCAATGAGATCGAGTTCGGCGAGCGACGCGCAAAAAGGCTTTTCACACAGCACCCAGGCGCCGGCTTCCATGGCGGCGATGCTCATGGCCGCGTGGAAGGAGGGCGGCGCGGCGATAAAGACTAGATCGGGTTTTTCGGTCGCGAGCGCGGTGGCGTAGTCGGTGTAGAACTGCGCGAGTTTGTGCCGTTCGCTGAAGGCGCGCACGCGGTCGGCGTCGATGTCGACGGCGGCCGTGAGCACGACACGGCCGCCGGAACTCTCGGCGGCGCGGACGTGGGCATCGGCGATGCCGCCGGTGCCGACAAGAATGGCGCGATAGGTCTTGGAGGTGCTCAAGCAGGGTCCTTGCGTTGAGTGAAAACAGTGAGTCCGAGCAACGACTGGGTCGGCGCGGGGAAGGCGTAGCTGGCGAGGTAGCCGCACACGAGGCAGGCGAGGATGGAGAACGTCGGGTAGAGGACGGGTGTGACCATCGAGCCCTGCCAAAGGACGAGCGTGATGAGGAGGCTGCAAATGACGCCGATGACCGAGCCCTGCCAGTTGGCGCGCTTCGTAAACATCCCGAGCCCGTAGCACCCGGCAAAGCCGCCGCCGAGCACCGCCTGCAAGGCGAACCAAGCGTCGAAGGCGGACTTGATGTCGAAGAGCGCGAGCAACAACGCGGTGCCGACGCCGATGACGCCCGAAATCACCGTCATCCACTCGGCGAGCCGTACGCTCTTGGCGGGGGTGGCGCTCCGGTTGAAACGCTCGTAGAAATCCACGGAGACGAGGGTCGCCACACTATTCATGCAACTGGAGAGGGTGGACATGGAGGCGGCAAAGATCCCGGCGATAATCAGACCGGTGACACCGACGGGCAGCTCGGACGCGATGAAGTGCGGGAAAGTGGCATCGACCGACAGCAGCGGATTCATCCTCTCGGGATGTTGCTGGTAGAAAACGAAGAGCGCGGTGCCGATGGCGAAGAACGTGATGCTGCCCGGCACGACTACGGCGGCGAGCGTCCACATCGACCAGCCGGCCTCTTTGGGGTTTTTAGTCGAGAGGGCGCGCTGCATCATGACCTGATCTTTCGGATACGTAATCAGGTCGATGATGGCGAACATGACGAAGGCCCAGACCGTCGGGCGGAGCAGATCGAAGCTCCAGTCGAAGGTGTGCATTTTGGCGTTCTCGTTGGCGACGCGGACGAATTCCGGCAGCCCGCCGTCGATGCCCTTAATTACGTAGCCGATCGCGAAAAATGCGCCGCCGAGCATGACGAAAACCTGGAGCACGTCGGTCCAAATGACCGCCTTCATGCCGCCAAGCAGCGTGTAGGCGATGGTGACGACGCCCATCAACACGATGCTCAAAATGACATTGAGCCCGGTGACCGCGGAGAGGGCGAGGGAAGGGAGAAACAGCACGGTGCTCATGCGGCCGCCGAGCTGGATCAGAATGTTGAGCGCGCTGGCGAGGACGCGGATCGACGGATGGAAACGCATCTCCAGGTATTGGTAGACCGAGGTGACGTTCAGCCGGCGGATCATCGGCACGATGTAGATGGCCACGAGGGCGGTGCTGAAGAGACCGACGGCGTCGCGGGCAAGAATCTGCCAGTTGGTGGCGAAGGATTTGGCGGGGATGCCGATGAACGAGATCGCGCTGGTGCCGGTGGCATAGAGGCTCAGACCGGCGGCCCACCACGGGATCGAGCGACCGCCGAGGAAGAAGTCGTCGTTGCTCTGCTTTTTCTCCTTCAGGTAAAAATAGAGTCCGATGCTGGCGGAGAAAACGAGGTAGCCGACGATGATGACCCAATCGAGAGCGCGCAGGTGACGCTGGTTGGCGGTGAGCTCGACCCGCGAGACTTCGTTGGGTGCGCCGGCTGTTGCGGCGCGCGTCTCGGCGATAAAACCGGCGGGGGCCGGGCGAAGCGCGATCAGTTCACCGGGCAACGTGACCTTGCCGAAAGGAGCCCACGTGTCGGTGATCGCGTGGTAGGCCAGCACCGTAAGTTCGCGCGGGCCGGAGAGCGTGGCACCGAGGAGGTGGGCTTGGGCGCTGCGGACAAGGACGTCGCCGAAGAGCGGGCTCGGCGCGGTTTTTTTTGGCAGATCGGCGGCGGCGATGGCGGCGGGCGGCGCGAGGAGTGCGGCGGCGGCGGGCGTGAGGGCCGTGAGGCGGAGCTCGGTGAGCGGCGCTTCCGGTTCGGCGGCGCGTACCAACGACGAGGCGACGAGCGTGAGTAGAACCAAGAGTAACGCGCGGCGGAAACAGTGGGGCATCCCGCTGAAATTCAGAAGAGCGGCGGCTTGTTTCAAGTCGCTATTTCACGAACATTCAGCTGCGGAGACCGGGCGAAAAAAATCGCGCCGGGTAAGGTGCGGCGTGATTGTTCGCCAAGCCGAGTCAGGTCGCGCCCACGAGGCGGAGGATCTTTTCCCCGGTGAGTCGGCGCTCGGGCGGGAGCGCATGAGGCGTGCGGTTTCCGTGGATCGCGGCGAACTCTTTAAATTTTTCCTGGGTGGCTTTCACGAACTCATCGGTCGGACGGGTCTCGCCGCAGAGGGCCATGATTTCGGGCAGCCAGCGGTGGCCGTAGCGGACGTGGTTCTGTTCGTCGTTACGGTCGAAGGCGAGGAGGGTGTCGGCCTCGAAATCGTTGAGCTCGCGCACGCGGTCCATGACGAGTGCTTTGGTGGGAAAGCTGCCGGCTTCGAATTCCATCGTCATCATCGCATAGCGCTCATGGGGCGGCATCTGGACGAGGATGTTATAGAGATCGAGCGAGTGCTCGACGGTCATGAGATCGACGCCGAGCTTCGGGAGTTGGCGGAAGCCGAACTGGCTGTGGCGGGACTCATCCCAAAGATGGCGGGCCATGTCGTGGTGCAGATCGAAGGGCGCGTTGGGCGTGTCGACAAAGACGGTCGCGAGATAGTCCACGGCGTCCATTTCTAGCATGAGCCACACGTAAACCATGAGGCGGATGACACGGGCATCGGTCTTGGGGTCGACGAGCCACGAGCGCACAATGGGCGTCTCGGTGGGATCTTGGCTGAATGCGCTGGAGCAGGTCGGATACTTGCCCCGGTTGCAGGTGGCGGGATGGGAGAAAGGGGTCTGCGCGTGTTGCCACCCGTAGTTAGCCGCGAGCGGGAGCCGGGTTTCTTGGCCGAGCCAGCCGCCGAGATCGTCGAGAGCCTGCGTGAGATGAAGCGACCACTCGCGGGCGTCGATGCCGACCAGGTAGGGCGCGATCTCACGGGCATGGCGGTCCTCGTCGGCGATGAATTCTTCGACGAGTTTCTTGGACGGCCAATCGGCGAGCGGATCGGTGACCTTGAGGTAGTGGCGGTAGGCCGAAAGCAGCGCGGGTTTGAGGATCTGATAAAAACCGGCGGTGAGGGCGAGCGGGTCTTGAGTGCAAGTGCCGGTGGCCTCGTTGAAGATGCGGCGGACGGAGTCGCGGACGGACTCGGTCGTGCCGAAGGACGACAGCTCGCGACCGCGCTCGCGGAGGAAGCGGGCGTGGCCGGCGGATTCCCACGCGTGTTGGCAGAGGAGATATTTCAACTCGGGCTCGCCGACCCGATAGATGAGCGTGGTGACCGTGCGGAGGAACTCGCGCTCAACTTCGAAAAGCAGGCGGAGCAGGCGCGCCATTTCGCTGACGGCGGTCATGCGGCCGGCAGCGGGACGGGTGGGAGCGGCGGTGGTCATGCTGGAGTGGGACGCTGTCGGGACGTTGCGTGGAGCGCTGGTCTTTCTCTTATTCTTTCTCCAGCTCCCGTTTCGAAATCAGGTGGAGGAAAGAGAACGGTTCACATTAGCAGATGCGGCCGCGTTTGCCGGCGGTGGTGTGGCCGGGGGGATTGACGCCGATCCAGCGGTCGTCGATCGGTTCGCTGGCGCGTTGGTAGCGGGCGTCGCTGGAGATGCGGAGGCGGTTCTCGGTGCGATTGTCGAGGGAGGCGTGCACAAGAAACATCCCGAAGGTGATAAAGTCGCCGGGTTGAAACTCGGCGGTGAGCCAGCGCCCGCCGAACTTGTTGCGGAGGACCGGCGGGTTGTGGGAGAGCGTGCCGCTAAACGTCCAACCGAAGCCCTTCGCACCGGTGGTGGCGTTCTTGACCTGATCGGGCTTGTTCTCGCAGAAGGAATCGACGTCGCGGTAAACGTAGTTTTCCAGCAGATCCATGCGCTTGTGCGAACCCTCGAGGACCATGAGGCCGCCGAGTTCGAAGGAGATGTCGCCGTAAGGCAGCCAGCACGTCATGTGACCGTGCGTGCCGCGGCCCATGTAAGGCAGGTCGCAGTGGGGGTTGGTGCCTTTGCCCGGGCCGATGGCGCGGAGCCAGGTAAAGTCGTAGTGGCGGATTTCCTCGCCGTAGAATTGGCGATAGAACTCGGGCAGGCGGCCCGAGTAGAGCAGGTCCTGGATCTTCGCATTGTTGTTGGTGAGCTCGGGCTTGAACACGTAGCCGGAGCCCGGCTTGCAGATGCCGTCGATGCGCGGAAAATTTTCATCGAGGACGCCGGCTTCGGCGAGGCCGTCGGTGAGGCTGGCGCGGGCATCGAGCACCTGGTCTCGGTCGAGGTAGCCTCTTATGTAGAGATAGCCATCGGTGTCGAAGCGGCGTCGGAGTTCGGCGAAATCGGTGGCGGCGTCGGACGAGTCGCGCAGGATGCCAAATTTATCTTCGCTCGTATCGAGCGGATGACCGAACGACCAGATTTGCGGAAGGGTGGCGGTGCTCATGTGTGATATGGAAGAGGACGGTTAGAGTAAGCGGCAAGATCGATGATCGAAGATACACTCGAACGAGAGCGGACTAAATGGTTGTAATGGGATTTCGCATGTAGATTTTGGGCCAACGATGTCAGTCTCATTTCGGACGCAACCTTGGTTGACGAGTGCGGTACGCACGCCGCTCGGTGAGTTGCAACTCGCCGGGACGTTGAAGGACGCGCGCGGGCTCGATCCGCGGGCGATGCGGGTGCTGGGGAGCTTTTCGTTGATCTACATGGTGGAGCTGGACGGCTACTATTGCGACGCGCACGGGGTGAAGCGCGACCTCGTCTCGGGCGACCTCGTGCTGATCTGGCCGGAGCTGGCGCATGCTTACGGGCCGAAGCAGGGCAAAGGGTGGAACCAGATTTACTTTGTATTCGATGGGCCGGAATTTGAGTTCTGGCGGGAGCGAGGGTTGCTGTCGCCCGAGCGGCCGGTGCTGCACTTGGAGCCAGTGGACTATTGGCGACGCCGGTTTGAGGAAGTCGTCGGCGCGGAGTCGCGTCACGGTGCGGGGGCTCCGCTGCGCGCGATGGGCCGTTTTCTGCATTTGTTGAGCGACATTCTGGCGGCGAATGCGGACGCGCGGGGCAACCGCGAAGCCTGGCTGGAGCAAGGGTTGCAACTGCTCGGCACGCCCTCGGCCGACGGTTGGCCGACGCCCCAGCATGTCGCCCGCGCCGTGGGTCTGAGTTATGATAATTTTCGCAAGCAGTTCGCGGCCCGGACCGGCGTCTCGCCGGGCCTGCACCAAAAGCGGCAGCGGATCGAGCGGGCGTGTGCGGCGCTGTATCAGGGCAACGAAAGCTTCAAGGAATTGGCGGAGCAGTTGGAGTTCTGCGACGTGTTCCACTTCTCGAAGGCGTTCAAGCAAGTCGTGGGGCTGACGCCCTCGGAGTTTCGGAAAAAAGTGCGCGGCGGGTGAGGGCGGCTCATACCAACGTCCATTAACTTCCGGACGTTTGTCATTGCGAGGGGCGCGAAGCGCGCCGTGGCAATCCAGCCGGATTGCTTCGTCGCTACGCTTCTCGCAATGACAGTTTGGCTATCAAGGGACGTTGGTATCAGTCGAATTTCGGCCACGTCGTGCCGGGGGCGGGGAGCCACATCGTGTCGGCGGGGATGTAGGGTTTGCGGTTCCGGTATTTTCGCATGAGGCGGATCTTGGTGAGCAATAGTTCGGGCAGATCTTCACCGTAGAAGAAGGTGTTGTTGCCGACGGCCGAGACGCAGATGACCTCGGTCTTGGCGGTGGTGAGCAGCGCGTGGAGCGCCTGCGTGTTGGCGAGTTCGAGGTCGATCGTGGCTTGCAGGGATTTTTCATGGCGCGCGCGGTCGGCGGCCTTGGTTGCGGCGAGGTAGCCGTAGACGTCCGCACACCAGGCGCAGACGCTGCGCAGCGAGCCGCACCAGTAGCGGTAAGCGCGGGCGCGGTCGTGGAGATCGGTGAATACGGCGCGCGCGGCGGCATTGTCGCCGCCGGAGTTGAGCGAAACGAGCTGGGCGAGTTGGGCGATCAGCCGGTCGAGGCGCGGGAAGACGTTGCGGTCAAAGTAACCGGCGCTGCGGCTACCGTAGTCGCGGCTGATGAGGTCGAAGAGGACGTCTTTGCCGAGGTCGAAGAGGCTCGGGTTGTTGAACTGGAAGCAGCCGTGTTTCTCGTAGTAGGCGCGGTCGGCGGCGGGGATGGCGGCGATATCGGGCACGATCGGACGGTCCCACGTGCGTTGCCAACAATAGCCGAAGGCGGTGAAGAGCGGTACGGCGGGTTGCCATGAAACGGCCTCCTCGAATTTCTCCCACGCGCCAATCAGCGCGGGAGCGTGTTGCTCGCCGACCAGCCGGCGGGCGTAGGCGAGGAGGATGTCGTCGATGGGCGTGTCGGGGAAAAACTGCGCGGCGCGGATGGCCTCGGGATTTGGCCAGTAGGGCGTGGCGGAGGTGTTGGCCAGCCCACCGAAGGCGCTGATGCGGGTGATGCCGGTGGCGCGGACGGCGAGAAGTTTTTGGTGGAGTGCGCGGGGGAACGGGATGCCGAGCAACGGCTCTTGGTTCATGACCGGACCGGGAGAATAGTAGAGGACGGGCTCGACGCCTTGGGCGCGCGTTTGTTTGAGCGCCTCGGTTTCGCCGGGGTCCATGGTGGGCTGGAAAATGGAACCGCCGACGCCGGCCTGCTCGGGATAGCGCGGGTGGTTGTAGGGCACGTGGTAGCCCTTGACCATGAGCGAAGGGGCTTCCCAGCCGACGTGCCCGCCGAGGGCGGCCTTAATGTGCTCGTGCTCGACCTTGAACGGCTCGATCCGCAGGAGGACATCGAAGTCGGGATTTACGGCGGCGGCGGCGCTTTGGAGATTTTTTAAGAAACGCGCGATGCTCGCGCCGGCGGCGGCGGCGACTTTGTCGTGGTTGCGCCACTCGCGGATCATGTAGGGACCACCATTGCGGCCGACGTAAAGAGAAGCGGTGTGCTCGAAGCCGGCGCCGCTGTCATTCGTCCAGACCGACATGGTGCTGAGATCGGGCACGGCGCGGACGAGTTGGCCGATGGCGGCGCGGTAGTGTTCGACGGCGATGGGGTGATCTTGGGCGAGGGTGTAGCGCGGCAGGCGCGAGCGGAACGGGTGGTCGATGCGGGCGCCGCGGAGCGTGGGATATTTCTGAAAAAGCCGCTCGGGCATCGAGCGTGGCTCAAACATGCACACGCCCGGGCGCAGGCCATAGCGGCGGCCGATCTCGGCGAGTTTTTTCAGGTGGTTGAGATTGGCCTCAAGATACATCTCCGGCCAGAGCCCACGGGTGAGCGGCGTGGAGAGGAAGTGGTTGAAACCGGGCGCGTAGGTGTAGAACTGCGGGTAGTATTCGTCGGCGACGAGGTCCTCGTAGGGCATGTGGGCCTGGAGCCCGTTGACCTCGCAGTGCGTGAACCCGCTTTCGGCGAGGGTGGCGGCATAATGCTCGGGATCAAAGCCGCGGGCAGAGCGCCAGTATTGCGTATAGCAGCCGTCCCAATGCGGCCGGTGCCAGCCGAAGGTGGCGGGCAGAAAAAGCCCGGTCTCGAGTTTGGCGCGGGCGGTTTCGGTGAGGCCGTGCGCCAGCAGACGAACCGCGGCGAAAAGGAGCGCGGGCTCGTCGGCCGTGATTTCGCCGGAGCCGTCGGCGATGCGGAGCCACATCCAGCCGGGCTGTTTGGCGGCGGCAGCGGGGAGCTTTTTCGTCCAACGCCGGGAAGCGAGGGCGACGGCGACGCCGGGGCCGGAGGGCCGTGGGACGACGGCGATCTGGGCACCGGTCAGGAGGGCGAGTTCATGCGCGGCGGTGTGCTCAACGGGGACGGCGGAGCTGGCGAGGTGGAGGCGACGAATGCCGAGTGAAGCGAGGGGAGGGGTCATGAAGGAAAAGTTAAGAGAGGGAGGCGGTAGGCGAAGTCCGGCGGCTGAAAGTCGGCAAGGGCAAAGACCGGGCTCGGCCAGCGCAGACCAAAAATTTCCCAATTCGCACATGCGCGTCACCCGCCAGCGTCGAGGCCATCCTCGAGAAAATCGCCCGCGCCCGCCAACGGCTCGAACAGATCGAGCCGGGCTCCGCCGCTCATCAACGCCGATCAATCGCCGCGCCCAGCCTTAAAATCGGTCCCCTCCGACCTCCCCCGCTTATGCCGACTCAATTGCGGGACACTACACTAGCGTCTCGGCGCGTGGGCTGGCCTCATTGGGGTGCCGGCCCGTCGGACTTGCGTGGCACAAGAACCACGGGCTCAAGGTAGTGAACGTCCGCTGGCTGGATCTCCTTCCGGAGCAGCTGGAGGAGGGCACGGCCGACATATCGGCCGTTCTCAAATACCTGGTGCTCCATCGTGGTGAGCGGAGGGTCGCAAAACGCGGACAAGCTCGAATTGCCGTACCCGATCACGGATACATCGCTCCCGATGGAAAGACCGGCTTCCCGGCACGCCGCGATCGCACCGATCGCCATGGAATCGGTCGCGCAAACGAAGGCGGTGGGCGCGGGACTCCGGATAAGCAGCGAGCGGCAGAGTTCATGTCCGGATCCCTCTGTCAGGTCGCCGTGGAGTATCCACGCCGGCTCCGGCTTCAGCTTGCGGCTCGCGAGCGCCCGGAGGTACCCGCGGCGGCGCAGTTGGGCGAAATAGTATTCGTCGGGCCCGTTGATCAGCGCTATCCGTCGATGTCCGAGGTCAAGCAGCCGCGTCGTCGCCAAGTGAAAAGCCTTTTCGTTATCGGTGTCCACCCACGCGTAAGGTTCGTCCGATTTGGTCCGGCCGTAGGTTACGAAAGGTATTTTCGCTGCGCGGCAGAGTTCCAGGCGCGCGTCGTGCACCCTTGTGCGCACGATCAGCAGCGCATCGACCCAGCCGCCCCTGATGAAATTCTCGTAAAGCGCGGCCTCGCGGGCGGCGTCGTGCTTCGCCTGCATTGAGGCAAGCAGGTGGTAGCCTGCCGGCTCGATCTCGGTTACCACTCCGCACAGCAGACTTGAGTACATCGAGTCAACCGCCTGCCCGGTGCTGCTCGCCGCAGGCAGGATAACCCCGATGGCCGATGTCTTGCCTGCGCCGAGGCGGCGTGCGCTGGGGTTGGGGCGGTAGCCGATGGCCTTGGCCCGGAGGACGACCCGCTCGCGCGTGGCGGCGGAGACGTCATCGTAGCCGTTCAGGGCGCGCGACACCGTCGAGATCGAGAGGCCTAGATTCTTGGCGAGGAGAACGATCGACATGGGGTGGGAAGGACTTCCGGATAAATGGAAAGTTGTCGCGGGTAAAGGACGACTATGCCCGCCGCCTGAATTCCAGGGGTCGTGGCTTGACAAAAACGTTTCTGTTTTGTCCTCATCCTACCGATCAATCTTCTTCTTTCAATCTTCAATTGGCCGTTGATGAAGAAGCACTCGGACTCGGTCAGCACTCTATCACCCAAAACGTTTTTGCCGTGCCTTTCCTGTATCCACGTAAACTTTCGTCTCCCTCGTGGCGCCGTCGGTCCGAATCCTTGGACGAACCAGTCTCGGCCGTTGGCGGAGCGCGCCCGTTCCCGCTGCACAAGCGATAGGCGCCGGGGGTTTTCCCTTACACTAGGATGAATCGCAGGTGGTTCGACTTGAGCCCTCGTCTCCTCCAATTAGCCCCGGTCCGGTAGTCCGCGTTGCCAATCCCGCCATGCTTGCCGCTGCCACCGCCACACTCGATCGCAACTGGCGCGACGGCTACACGCTGCCATCGCCGAATCTTTATCCTTTTCAATGGAATTGGGATGCCGGGTTCATCGCACTTGGTTTAGCCCATGTGCGGCCCGAACGAGCCATCTCCGAACTCCGCAGCCTTTTCCGCGGCCAGTGGCGCAACGGCATGGTGCCGCACATCGTGTTTCATCGGCCTGCCGACAACTACTTTCCTGGGCCTGACGCGTGGGGCACGGACACGGTCGTTTCGCGCCCGGCCGGAGTTCGCACGTCGGGCATCACCCAGCCCCCGGTCTTCGCGTTCATCGTCGAGCGGATTTCGTCGCTGCCTTTGGGCCGCACGGCGGAATGGGCTGCGTTCCGGCGCGAGATATTTCCGGCGCTGGTGGCCCAACATCGCCACCTTTACCGGAACCGCGATCCACTCGGCGAAGGCCTGGTTTATATTCAGCACAATTGGGAGGCCGGTACCGACAACTCGCCCGTTTACGATGCGGCGCTGGAGGGGATTGACCTATCGCGGGCCCGTGACGTCTCAAGCCTGCGGAGGGATAACCAGGCCGTCGCGGCCGCCCATCGTCCAACGGACGTGAACTATCGGCGCTACATAGCGTTGGTCGATCTCTTCAAGGATTGCGGTTACCGGGACGACGAGATCGCGGAACGTTCCCCGTTTCTGATCCAGGATGTGCTCTTTAACTCGGTCCTAGCACGTTCGAATCTGGCGCTGCTATCGCTGGCGCGCGAGGTCGATGCCGATGTGGAAAACGTTGTTGAAATTGAGGGTTGGTGCGAAAGGACGGCCGCTGCCATCAACAAAAAGTTTTGGGATGCTGAGCGTGGCTTCTATTTCCCGTACGACCTGCGCGCGGGCCGTCGGATCGCGATCAAGACCTCCTCCGGTTTCATGCCGCTGTTCGCCCGGGTCTGTGATGGCACGCAACGGCGGAAGCTGGCCCATCATCTTACCTCCTCGTTCGCTCCCAGTACCGATTGGCTCCTCTGTCCCTCGGTGGCGACGGACGAGCCCGCCTTCGATCCCGTTCGATACTGGCGTGGCCCCGTGTGGGTGAATGTGAACTGGATGCTGCATCACGGATTGCGCCAAGCTGGCCTCGCCGATCTGGCCGAGCGAGTGCGGTCCGACACGTTGCGCGCCGTTGGCGCCGCGGGCCGCTGGGAGTACTTTGATCCTCGGCCTGGCACGCTGCCCTCTGCGCTCGGCCTTGGCACCGATGAGTTCTCATGGAGCGCCGCCTTGGCGCTCGACTTCCAGTGCAATCCCACCGCGTTCTGACGCGGAGTTCATCGGCGGAGTCTCCCCGGGAGGGGTGGCGGAACTCCGCCGCGCTGAAGCCCCGATCAAGCCGGCTCCATGCCAGCTCTTGCGGCGCGGGCCAGTTCGGTGATCGCTGCGGCGTAGGCGGACGCGATTTGCTCACGCCACCGGTGTCCTTGTTCGACCGTGCCGGCTGTGGCGTCGCCCATCACGCCGGATCGGGACAGGTCCGATGTGATCCAACCCATCGTGGCCGGGGCGCGCTCGGGGCGGAGGTTTCCAGATGAGTCGGCCTGACCGCAATACTCCCGCACGGCCAATGACATATCAACGTGGCATCCGGCGGTAGCCCGTATCAGAGCGGTTTCCACCGTGTTGGCATGGTAACCGTAGGTCATTTCCTGGGCGCCCAGCCCATGATCGACTTTTGGGAGCAGCACTCCGCAACGCAGCCCCAGCGTGGCCGAGATTTCGCGGAGGGTATAAGTGATCACGGCGGAGTTTCCGCCATGGGTGTTGATGATGGCGATATGGCGGAATCCCCAGGCGCTAATCTGGCGTGCCTGCGCCAGAAGGAGTCCGCGCAAGGTATCCTTTGAGATTGAGAGCGTCCCCGGGAATCCAGTGTGTTCGTTGCTCTTGCCGAACGTGATGGGCGGCGCGACGTAGCACGATACGTCGCTCGCCAACTTGGGTAGCGCAACCTCGAGCCAAACTTGGCCGAGGAAGGAGTCCACGGCCACCGGGAGGTGCGGGCCGTGCTGCTCGATCGCGCCGGTGACGATGATCACCGGCGCCCATTTCTTGTCGGCAAGACCCGCGATCTGGCGTGGCGTCATCGCGGTCAGGCAGCGGGACCGGTAAGAAGGGAAAGACGTGACGGGAGCCGTGTTCATGGTGGCGGAACCTTCAGGGTTGCGCGGGAAGGATTCCCCCTGCATTGGGCAGTGGGGCACAAAGGTTGATCTCGCTCAGCAGCCCTAGCAATCGACCGGCCGTAGTGGAAAGAATCGACGCACCCGCGGCGCGCGCGGCCTCCAGCGGCAGCGGGGCATTCAAGAGGGGATACACCCGCTCGTCACCCCAATGTCGCGTGGCGGGAGCGGTGACCCCGACTGGGAGCGCTTCCGGCTCTCGGCCCGTCAGGGCGGTGACGAGGGTCTGGAATTGCCCACGGGACTGGCTACGCGTCGGGTGGAGGTCCAGTCCCAGACCGCTGAGGCTGACGCGAAAGATCTGCAGTCCCAGCGCGATTCGGTTATCGCGCGCGACGGCGGCGATGAGTTCTTCGTTCCAGGGGCTGGAGTTGTACAGGACAGCCTTGCGGAAGCCGGAGGCTGAGACCGAGGCGAGGAGTTCTGCCAGCAGGCCGTGGGCGAGGGGGGGATCCACCGCGAATGCGCAACCGGCATCCGGCCCGAGCACAAAACGCACCGGGGGCAGCACTAGGAGCGGGAGATTCGATGGCCGCTGCCGGGAAGCTTCGCGCAGCACACTCAGCAGCACCGTCTCCTCGGAATCCATGGGATGTCCGAGGCCCCAGTCGGCGCTGCCGGCCAGGGGTAGTATGACCAGGGTACGCTCGCGATCCGGCCAACAGTGAAACTCGGGCCAGCGATGCCAGGGCCAAAAAGTCGCGTCATCCGCGATGCAGAGGGGTGTGACGGGCATGGGCCTGGTCATGCGGCGGCGGTGATCTCGATCTCGACGCAGCAACCGGGGCGTGCGAGCCCCTTGACCTCGATCAAGGTGCTCGCGGCCAAGGATCCACCGAGGTACCGGTTCCGTACGGTGGAGAACTTTGGGAAGTCGTCCATGTTCGTCAGGTAGGTCTGCGCGCGCACGACGTGCTCAAACGTCATCCCTGCGGCCCGAAGTATCTCCCCTACCAGTTTGAAGACGTACTCGCTCTGCGCAGTCGCATCGCCGGGTGCGATGACGTTGCCGGAAGGATCAACCGCGAGTTGCCCGGTCGCGTAGAGCGTCCTTGCGCCCGCATTTTCCAGCAGGATGCCAGGGCTGTAGGCACCGCGTGGCGCGGCGAATCCGGTCGGGTGGATGATGGTTTTCGTAAGCATGGTGAAAAGTGCTCAGGCGGAAAAGTGGGCCGCGTCCCTAGACGTTGTCGTGGTCGCGCTGGTTCAGGAATATAAGAATCAGGGCGAAGACGGTGAACATTCGGGCCGCCGCAGTCTGCCCGTTCCAGATACTCGACTGCCACATCAGAAACCACTCGCCTCCCACGGTGATGAAGGCGATGAGCCACTGGAGAAGGCTCACCGTCAGGCCTGCAACGGCAAGGGAGGTGGCCTTGCGCCAAGCGTCTCCTGATTCGGCGCGCTCTTTCCACATGCGCCAAGTGGCCACCGCCAACAGGCCTCCGGCCACCAACTCCCAGAGAATGATGGATGCGTAGAAAGCATGGTGGATGACCGGTGAATTCAGCGCCCGCCACATCCCCTGATTGCCCGGAAAGGTCGTGTCCATCGAAAGCACGTGGCGCACGAATTCGAAATTCGAACCGTAGTCCGTCAGGTTGTTGAAAACAACCAGAAGCAGAAAGAAGGCCGAGGAAGCTACCAGGGAGATCTTGGAGAGGCGGATGAGCATGAAAAAAAGGCTTACCGATCGTTGAGCTCTGCGAAGTCGGGGGTGTGCGGATGGTGAATCTCTTCGGCATCGATACAGAGCCTGGGTGAGCGCGGGCGACTCAGTAACTCGCTGAAACGGTGGGCCTCAAACACCACTAGGCGGGCCCAAGCGCCGGGCGCGATCCGCCCATGGTCAGGCTCGCCAATGAGTTCGGCCGCGGTACTGGTGACCACGCGGACGGATTCCTCCAGTCGTGCGTCGAGATGCGCCAGGCGCACGCTGTGCGCGAAAACCTCGGCCAGGTTGTAGTCGCCGAACGCGTGAAACGCGTCGCGGACATTGTCGCTGGCGCAGGCCACGGCGATCCCGGCATCCATGAGATCGTGCACCAGCGTTATCCCTCGCCAAAGCGGAGTGCGGGGAAACTGTGCGGCGGCGCTCCGGCGGTCTTGCAGGTACAGGTTGCAGTCCGGCAGCGAGATGATGCCGATGCGCGCTGCCCGGATCAGCGCGATCGTGGATTGGGCGCGGGCGTGATCCTGAACCGAGAGGCTGCAGCAATGGCCGCAAACCACGGGCAGGCTGAAGCCAGACCTCAGGACCGCCTCGGCCACGAACCGGAGGCATTCCGCCCTGGGGTTGCCGCTCTCGTCCACGTGCAGATCCACCCCGACGCCGCGCTCCCGCGCGAGGGCCAGCATGCGGTCCAGCTGAGCGGGCAGGTCGTCGGACATCGTGAAATAGCCGCCCAGCGCGCTCGCGCCGTGGCGCAGAGCGAGATCCGCCATCTTTTCACCATCGGCGGTCAGGTAGTCGTTGCCGCCGCACAGCGGGACTGTCTGAAGAGTGATGCGACCGGCCCACTCCCGGCGGAGCCCCGCCATCACGGAGTGGCTGCGCTCTCCCCACTGCGTGCTGGTGTCGACGTGCGTCCGGATCACTCGCGTGCCGTGTGCCCACGCCGAGCGCAGCGCAAACCCGGCTCGGCGCTGCAGGTCGGCTTCGGACCAGTGCGACTTGTCGTCCGACAGGGCTTGCAGGGCACCGATAAACGTGTGGGACCGGTTGGGCGCCCGGTGCCATGTGTGGGTCTTGTCGAGATGAACGTGGGCGTCGATGAAGCCGGGAAACACCAACGAACCGCCGGCATCGAACTCCTGGGCCGAGGAGTGAGGCCCGAGACCGCCGGCGTGAGCGACGGCCTTGATCCTGCTTCCTTCAATGGCCAGATCGCACAGCACGGTCGGCTCGATAGGATCGACCGGCGCGCCGGCGAGACGGGCGGGGAGTAGGGCAGCGGGAACGCGGGCGCAGCGTACAATGAGCATCGGGATATTTGGGATATCGGAAGCAGCGCGAATGCCACGCCGCGGATGGTGGCCAGAATTGTGATGACAGAAGTCTGCTTGACAAAAACGTTTTTGTACAGTGCTCATTTCGGCGTCTGCCACTGCCTTCGCGTCGCTACCCCCAACCTAACTTACCGCCATGCTGTCACTCTCCTCGCGCTTTTTCCCATTTACGGAAACGTTTTTGTATTTGGCATCAGACCTGCTAAGTAGCCGTTAGATGCCCCCAGCGCGAACCTTGCTCCCTCGAAATACCGTCCCGATGACCGACCTTTCCGATGCCCTGACGGCCGAGTGGCGTGCCCTGCTGGGTGCCGACTCTCTGAGCGGGAGCGAGAGCGCGCTGACCGGGCTTGCGAGGGACTTTTTCTGGTTTTCCCCAGTGCTGCGGCGCCAGTTTGATAGCAAGCGGGCCGGTCTCGGGGTGCGCCCGAGCTCGGTCGATGAGCTACGCGCGATGATTCGGGCCTGCTTTCGCTTCAGAGCGCCGATTGTTCGGCGCGGCGTCGGTATGGGAAGCCACAAGGCCATCATTTCCTCCCGGCCGGTACACAGGTGCCGCCTGCAGATCAATACGTAACCCCTAAACATATACTATATGACCACGAAAACGATCCGCGCCGGCATCTTGCTTGCGCTCGCCAGCACGCTCCCGAGCGCGCTGTTTGCCCAGGCGGCCCCGAAGACCTCCGGTACCTCCGGCGGCATCACTGAACTCGAAAAATTCATCGTCACGGAGACCGCCGCAGCGGCCGCCGGTGGCTTGATGCCGACCTCTCGCGCCAGCGACTCCGTGTTCGGCTCGGCCAAATCGATTCTCGATATTCCACGCTCCGTCACGGTTCTGACCCCGGAACTGATGCAGAAACTCGGCGTGCGTAATTTCGACGACATCGCCCGTGTGATTCCCGGCGGCGAGCGCCCCAACTTCTACGGCGTGCCCGGCACCCCGTTCATCCGCGGCGACTTCGCCGGCACCTTTTTCAACGGCATGCAGCGCGCCTTCCAACGCAATGAAATGCCCACGTCGTTCGGCTCACTTGACGGCATGGACATCGTGCGCGGTCCCGCCCCCGGCACCTACGGCCCGACCCAAGGCGGCGGCTACATCAACTTCCTCCCGAAGTCGCCCTACTTCGACAAATTCCGCGGTTCCATCCGCACCACCGTCGGCTCCTACGACTATTTCAACTCCCAGCTCGACGTCGGCGGCCCGATTCTCGCCTTCGGCAAGCCCATGGCTTACCGTATCTCGCTCACCAGTCAAAACGCCGGTTCTTACTATAAGAACGTGAAGAACGACTACAATTCGCTCTACGGCGCCCTCAAAGCCCAGATCGCCCCCGACGTTTCCTTGTTCACCGGCGCGGAATACTACAACTACAAGTCCAACGAAAACGCCGGCTGGAATCGCGTCACCCAGGACCTGCTCACTAACGGTAACTACATCGTCGGCGAAGCGATCGACCGCAGGAGCGCGGCGGCCGGCGGCTACGTCCTCCCCGGAGCGGTTCCCTTCATCGGTTTTGGCGGCGCGGCGGCGACCATCGGGAACAATCTTTTCGACAATAGCGGCGGCGCGATCATCCCGCCCGCCAGTTATGTCGCGACACTTTCGCCCCAGCTGCAAGCCCTGCTCCACCCGACGACCGGCGCCTACACCTCCGCGTTTTTCAATGCGGGCGGTAAAGCCCTCACGACGAAAATCACTGGCGACCAAGTGGTCGCCGACCCCGGCGACTTCGCAAATGCCCAGAATTTCCTCTACTTCGCGGACCTCGTAAACACCCGCTCCTCGACGCTCACCCTGAAGAACCAGTTCATTATCGACTGGATCGAAAGCGAGAAGGTTTCCTCATACGGTTACGCGTTCAACATGAAGCAGTTTATCGTCGAAAACAAGATTACCGTTGATCAAAAATTCAACGGCATTCTCTCAAGCCTGGCCTCTGGCGGATCGATTCGCTATAGCTGGGCCCAACAGCTCCAAGACTTTGCGGCCGAGCCTTTCTCCCGCCGCGACATCAGCCAGAAGCAAATCAGCGCCAATTCGGTCATTCTCACCGGTCCCCAGCGCCCGCTTTTCGGCGACACCCGCAATCTCTGGTCCCAAGGCGCCAGCACTGATCTCTACCAGCTCGCGCTTTTCAGCGTCGGCGAACTCAAATTCTCCGATGCTTTCAGCACGTTCGTTTCGGCCCGTGTCGAGGGAGCCAGCTTCAAAAACACCATCCCCGGTTCTTACGAGCGCAACGCCCGTCGGGGCCAGCAGGTGGCCAAAGGCGGCAAAAACTACTATATGGCCAGCGTGAATCCGGTCTACAAGATCTCGCCCAACGTCTCGCTCTACGCCTCCGGTGTTTACGGAACCGCACTCACCCCGTCCCAAGCCGGCACCGTCGCTTCCGAAGCCAACTTCGGTGAAACCGGTCTGGTTGAGGGCGGCGTCAAGGTCTCCCTGCTCGACAACACGCTCTTCGCCGGGCTTTCCGTCTTCGATTCCACCCGCCGCCGCTTCAATAACTTCACCAACGCCCAAGACGGTCTCCGTTCCCAAGGCGTGGAGCTTGAATCAACTTGGATGGTGACCAAACAGTTCTCCTTGATCGCCAACTACGGCGTAAAAGAAACCCAGCTCATCACCCGCCCCGGCTACCGCTACGGCGCGGCCCAAGATTACTACACGCCGTTGATTTCGGGCGGTCTTGCCATAGATTTCGGCGACGCCACTGGGCTGATCGCGAAGAACAACCCCGACGGTCTATTCGCCGGCTCGCCCCAAGGCTCCGCCAACCTCATCGCCAGCTACGATCTCGGCAACGGCATTGAAATCTCCGGCGGTCCCCGCATCCGCGGCAGCTACTACCACAACTACGAGCGCTCGCTCAGCCTTCCTTCGACGGTCATTTGGGGAGCCAACGTCTACTATCGCCGTGGCCAGATCCAAATCATGCTCGAGCTCACCAACATCACCAGCGAGGACTACTTCAACGGTTCCGACCCGGTCTTCGCGTCCAACACCATCATCACCAAAGCGCCCCCCATCCAGGGCAAGCTGAACTTCACCTACAAGTTCTGAGCGGATTGCGGTCTGGTCAGCGACCCCGGGTGGCGGGATCTTTCCCGCCGCCCTTTCGTCCCGCTACTGCACCCGGTACCATCCTCCCTATGAAGAATCGCCTCGAGTCACTGCGTGCCGAGTTGCGCGCCCTACTCGGCGCCGAGCAGGTGATCGACGGCGGGGACGCCCTGGCCGGGCTGTCGAAGGACTTCTACTGGTATTCCCCGGTCCTGCGCCGCCAACTGGATGGCAAGCAGGCTGACCTGGCGGTGCGACCCGGCTCGATCGATGATTTGCGCGCCGTGGTGAGGGCCTGCTTCCGCGCCGGGGTGCCGGTCGTTCCGCGGGGCGCGGGCACCGGGAACTACGGGCAGTGCGTCCCGCTGTACGGTGGCGTGGTGGTCGACCTGGCGCGGCTCGATCGCATCCACTCGGTGGCCGGCGGCGTGGTGCGGGCCGAGGCCGGGGCGCGGCTGGGCACCATCGAGGGAGTGGCCCGGGCCGCGGGCTGGGAGCTGCGGTGCATCCCGTCGACCTGGGTCAAGAGTACGATCGGCGGGTTCTTCTGCGGCGGGTCCGGCGGGATCGGCTCCGTCACGTGGGGCGGCATCAACGCCGGGGACAACGTCAAGTCCGTGACCGTGATGACCTGCGAGGAAGAGCCCCGGCTGCTGCGGCTGGAGGAGCGCGATTCGCTGCGGGCGCTGCACACCTACGGAACCACCGGTTTCATGCTCGAGCTTGAGATGCGGCTCGCACCGAAGCTCGACTACGAGCAGATCATCTTCAGTTCGCCGGACTGGGACCGGCTGCTGGATTGGACCGACGGGGTGGCGCGGGACGAGGCGTGGCAAAAGCGGCTGGTCACCCAGTTCGAGTGGCCCATCCCCTCGTATTTCAAACCGCTGGCGAAGCATCTCAGATCCGGGGAGCACGCGTCCTTTCTGCTCGTGGCCCGCTCCCAGGCGGACGAGGTGATCGCCTCGTCCGCAGCGGCGGGCTTGGCGTGCGTCTACCGCCAACCGCTCCCGGATCC
This sequence comes from Opitutus sp. GAS368, assembly GCA_945882935.1. Taxonomy (GTDB): domain Bacteria; phylum Verrucomicrobiota; class Verrucomicrobiia; order Opitutales; family Opitutaceae; genus Tous-C4FEB. The sequence goes on along the minus strand of CAMCWW010000012.1, from coordinate 1,778 downwards.
GCCGCGGCCGCCCTTCATCACGGATTACACCTGGAACCACACCACGCTGTGGGCGCTGAAGTCCGATCCTACCGTCACCTACCTGCAGTCCGGCTTCGGCCCCAATTTCCGCGAGCAGTTCGCCGAGTTGCATCGCCGGTTTCCCGGCGAGATCATGTTCCACTTGGAATGGATGGCCGGGGGAATCAAGTTCACGCCGGGCGGGATGGACGGCACCGGCGGTCACATCGTGATTATCGGTATCCCGTTGGTTTTCTTCCGGTCCGAGGAGCGCCTGCAGGAGATCATCCGGGTTTGTGGGGAAATCGGCGTCGGGATCGCCAATCCCCACACCTACCGCTTGGAGGAGGGGGGCAGGCATCCCAATATCGCGGACAAGCGCGCGCTCAAGGCGGAAGTCGACCCGGCCGGCCTGCTGAACCCAGGCAAGATGAAGTCTTACCCACACAACCGGTTCGAACTTGCCCCGCCGAGTGCCGGGGCGCATGGGTGATCGACGAATGAATGCGGGCCCTATCGTCAAGGTCAGCGGGTTGAGGAAGCGGTTCGGCTCGGGCCCGCTCGTGCTGGATGGCATCGACCTGGAGGTGGTCCGGGGCGAGTTCGTGAGCTTCATCGGGCCCAGCGGCTGCGGGAAGTCGACCCTCCTGCGCCTGATCGCGGGGCTCTCCCCGGCTAGCGAGGGCTCGATCACGGTGGAGGGGCTGACGCCGGAGCAGGCGCGCCAGCGGATGTTCTTCGTGTTCCAGGACGCCAATCTCATACCGTGGCGGCGGGTGACGGAAAATGTTGAGCTGCCTTTGCTCCTGCGCGGGGACGCCCCGGCGCACCGCCAAGAGTGCGTCGCCCGGATGCTGGAGGTCGTCGGCCTTTCCGGGGCGGCGGAAAAATATCCCTGGCAGCTCTCCGGCGGGATGAGAATGCGGGTCTCGATCGCGCGTGCACTCAGCGTGGCGCCGGAGATCCTGCTGCTCGACGAGCCCTTCGGGGCGCTGGACGAGATGACGCGTGACCGGCTCAACGAGGACCTGCTCGCGATCCGCAGTCGCGCCCCCTTCACGGGCTTCTTCGTGACGCACTCGGTCGCGGAAGCCGTATTCCTGTCCTCACGCATCGTGGTGCTGGGCGCGAATCCTGGCCGCGTCACGGCGGTGATTGACGTCCCGTTTGCTTATCCGAGGCAGGCGGAGTTGCGGGAGTCCCCGGCGTTCCTACGTTTGCTGGCCACGACCGCGCAGGCGCTTCGCGCCGTGCGTCCTGCATAGTATGAGCACGACATCCCAATCCCGCTTGGCGGCCTGCCTGCTGCCCACCGTCACCGCAGTGGCCCTGATCGTCCTCTGGTATGCGTTCAAGGCCGTTTTCAGGGTGCCGAGTTTCGTCTTCCCGGCTCCTCACGAGATCTTGGCGGCCGCCTGGGAGGAGCGGGCGGTCCTTTGGTCCGCCGCGCTGGTGACGGTCCGCGGCGCGCTCCTGGGGTTCACGTCCGCGGTGACGGTCGGATTCCTGATGGCGATGGCGCTCGGATTCTCGCCGCGCATCAAGGCCTCTTTCTACCCGCTGATCCTGGTGCTGCAGATGATGCCGGTGACGATCCTCGCGCCCATCTTCGTGCTGTGGCTTGGGCAGGGGTTGCCGAGCATCGTGGCCATAACCTTCGTGATCGGCTTTTTCCCCGTCGTGGCGAACACCACGATGGGCTTCATCTCGGTCGACCGTAATCTCCGGGAGCTTTTTTTGATGTGCAACGCGACGCGGGCGCAGGAGGTGCGCTACCT
>CAMCWW010000011.1:0-52436 GCA_945882935.1 Opitutus sp. GAS368 | reverse complement strand
TGTTCTCGTTTGCGGGCAACAAATATCTTTGGAAGTCGCCGCGCTTGTTACCGACACCGGTGTTCATCGCGTTTGGACATCCGACGGCGGCGGCGGCGGTGAACCCAAGCTGGGCCCGCCGGGAGTTGCTCGATTTGGGCCGACTGGCGTTCGAAGAACGGCCCGTGCTCAAGCGCCACCTCGGGCGCGAGTGTGTGCGAGCACTGACGAAGCATCCCCAGCATTTGCAGGTGATTGATCGCACGGCGGAGCGGCGTGAGCTGACCAACGCCCAAATCTACGCAGCAGCAGCGGCCCTCTCGCGCCGGATCAAGACCACGATTGCCGAAAAGCGCGTGGGGATCGTTTTACCACCCGGAGCCGGAGCGTTTATCGCGAATCTCGCGGTGCTGACGGCGGGCAAGATCCCCGTGAATTTGAATTTCACGACGTCTCGGGACAGTCTTGAGGCGAGTCTGAAGCTGGGGAAAATCGCCACCGTCATCAGCGCCGATGCGATGCGGGAGAAGATTCCGAATTTTCCTTTTCCCGAGCGCACGCTCGATCTGAAGACCGAGATTTTGGCCTGCGGTGGAAAACGCGCGATGCTCCCGTGGCTGCTGGCGGCGTGGCTGCTGCCGAACCAATGGTGCGCGGGTTTGCTCGGCCTGCCCAAAGTCGGCGACCGCGAGGAGGCCGGCCTGCTGTTTACGAGCGGAAGCTCGGGGGAGCCGAAAGGCGTGGTCCTTACCCACCGCAACATCCTCGCCAACTGCGACCAGATTTCGTCGCTTTCGATCTTGCCGGAGAGTTGCACGTTGTTGGCCTGTTTGCCGGTGTTTCATAGCTTCGGATTTACCGTTACGCTGTGGTATCCCCTGTTGCGCGGGACCCGGGTGGTCACGGTACCGAGCGCGCTCGACACGCGGAAGATCATCGATGCCATCCGTGATGAGAAGGCGACGGTGCTGATCGGAGCCCCGACATTTATCCGGCCGATTTTGAAGAAGGCTAAACCAGGTGAATTGCGTTCCCTTGATCTGGTTGTGACCGGGGCCGAGAAGTTGCCTGACGACCTCGCGCGCGGGTTTTTGGAGCAATTTCACCTCGATATTCTGGAAGGCTACGGCCTCACCGAGGCGACGCCAGCCTGTAGCCTCAATCAGCCGCACCCGCCGGTGGTTTTCTCTACGAACGAGCCGCAATTGGGCAAACGAAAGTCAGCGGTTGGCCGCATGATGCCGGGTATGACGACGCGGGTCGTCGATCCGGATTCTTGGCAGGAATTGCCCCACGGTGAGACCGGTATGGTGCTCTTTCGCGGGGCAAATATTTTTGAGGGATACTTGGACGATCCTGAGAAAACCGCGGCGGCGTTTCGCGACGGCTGGTTTGTGACGGGAGACTTGGGCCGGTTCGACGACGACGGATTTCTTTTCATTGAAGGCCGGCTGTCTCGGTTCTCCAAAATTGGCGGCGAGATGGTGCCCCACGGCACGATCGAGCAAAAGCTCGTGGAGCTTTTCGATCTCGACCAAAGTGAAGTTTACGTGGCGATTGTCATGGGCGTGCCGGATGTGGTCAAAGGCGAGATCTTGGTCTTGTTGGCGACGAGAGACTTTACCCTCGCCGAGGTGCGGGAACGGCTGCTCGACGCCGGAGTCACGGCGCTTTGGGTGCCGCGCGTGATCCATCGGGTCGAGAAGATCCCGGTGCTCGGCACGGGAAAACTGGACCTGAAGGAGTGCAAGCGGCTAGCGATCGAGGCGGTGGCGTGATCGGGTGTGAGGTGATGGCTGGCGGACCTTGGCGTAGCCCGCGATGGTGGCGCTGCGTCTCCGGGCAGTAGCACTGAAAAGTGCGGGGCCGGGCGGCGAACCGGAGGGACGGAATTAGCGTTTCCAAACCCAGGCGGCGGCGTCATCCCCATGCGATGCCGTTTTCCTCCCTTGGTCTTTCAACTCCGCTGCTCCGTGCGGTTGCGGAAGAAAATTACGTGGCTCCGACGCCGGTGCAGTCGGCGGCCATTTCGGCGGTGCTGGGTGGCGGCGACATCCGGGTTTCGGCGCAGACAGGCTCGGGCAAGACGGCAGCTTTTGTCCTGCCGATTTTGGAGCAACTTTCGAAACGGCGGCGCGAGCCGGGGCGATTTTGCCGCGCGCTCGTGTTGGTGCCTACGCGGGAGTTGGCCGCGCAGATCGGCGAGCGGGTGCGGCGCTATGGGCGTTTCTTACCGGAGCCGATCAAGACGCTGGTGGTTTACGGCGGCGTCTCGATCAATCCCCAGATGATGGCTTTTGGTGGCGGAGTTGACGTGTTGGTGGCTACGCCGGGCCGGTTGTTGGATTTGATCGGACATAATGCGGTGTCGCTTTCGACGGTCTCCATGCTCGTCCTTGACGAAGCGGATCGGTTGCTCGCCCTCGGCTTTACCGATGAGCTGGAGCGGATCGTAGCGTTGCTTCCGGCCCAACGCCAAAGCCTGTTTTTTTCAGCGACTTTTCCGCCGGCGGTCGCGGCGTTGGCCGACCGGTTGTTGCACGAACCCCAGGTCATCGACGTGGCACCTCCGGTGCAGCAGCCGTCAACGATTGTTGAACGTGCCATCGAGGTGGATGCCTTGCGGCGAACCCAGTTGCTGCGGCACTTGGTGCAGGAAAACGGCTGGAGCCGCACCCTCGTCTTTGTCGCGACCAAATACGCCACCGAGCACGTGGCGGAGAAACTTCGGCGGGCGGGGATCGACGCCGGCGCGTTGCACGGTGAATTGAGTCAGGGCGGTCGGACCGAAGCGCTGGCGCATTTCAAAGCGGGCCGGCTGCGCGTGCTGGTGGCCACGGATCTCGCGGCGCGGGGCTTGGACATCGACGACTTGGCGGCGGTGGTGAACTACGACCTCCCGCGCTCTGCGGTGGACTATGTGCACCGCATCGGCCGGACGGGCCGGGCCGGGGCGAGCGGCGTGGCGGTGAGCTTTATCAGCGCCGAGACTCACGCGCACTTTGAGCTGATCGAGAAGCGGCACGTGCTCCGATTGGAGCGGGAGCAAATCGCGGGATTTGAACCGGAGGAACTCGCGCCGCCCCCGCCGTTGGTCTCGGGGACCGGTGGGGTGAAAGGGAAACGGAAGAGTAAGAAGGACAAGTTGCGGGAAGCCGCCGGCCAAAAATTGACAAGGCCTGCATCGGTGGCGCGGCCGTTGGCGTCCGCACCGTTTGTCGCGGAGGAGCCGAGAGAGTTTTTCCCGTGGTCCCAGCGACCGATGGCGGGCCGGCGGGTGCGGTGAGCCTTGCGGCTAGAACTCGGCTTTCGCCGCCTTCGAAGGCTTGCCGTCGATGCAGCGGGGGCAGCTTTTGTCGGGGACGAAGCGGGGGTCTTTCTGCTCGGCGACGGTGAGGGGCATCTGGCAGTTGAAGCAGATCACGGAGCCCGTTTCGCGGAGTTGGGGGTCCACGCCGACGCGGCGGTCGAAGACAAAGCATTCACCCTCGTAGTGCGCGCCGCCGCAGTCTTCGAAATACTTCAAAATACCGCCGTCGAGTTGGTGGACGTCGGTGAAGCCCTCGCGCTCCATAAACGGGCCGGCTTTTTCGCAGCGGATGCCGCCGGTGCAAAACATGACGATGGGTTGGGTTTTGAGAGTCGCGGGTAATTGCGCGACGGCGGCGGGAAAATCGCGAAACTGGTTGATCCCGGCCGGCCGCGCGCCGCGAAAGGTGCCCATGCGGATTTCGTAGTCGTTGCGCGTGTCGAGCAGGGTCACGGGGCGACCCTCGTCGAGCCATTGTTTGAGGGTGGCGGCGGAGAGTTTGGCGGTGGGGCGCAGGGCTGGGTTGATGCCGCCCACCCCGAAGGCGATGATCTCTTTTTTTATCTTCACGAGCATGCGGTTGAACGGCTGCTCGGCGCTGCTGCTCTCCTTTGGCGAAAGGTCGCCGAGGCCGGGGATCGCGCGGAGGGTGGCGAGAATCTCCGTTGTGGCGGCGCGCGTGCCGGCGATCACGAGATTGATGCCTTCGATGCTGAGCAAGATCGTGCCGCGCAGGCCGAGCAGCTTCGTCTGGCGGAGCAGGCGATCACGCAATTCCGGGAGCTCGCCGAGGGGAGCGAAGCGGTAGCCGGCGAGATTGATGAATTCGGGCATCGGGAAAGGGACAGACGTAGACGAGAGGCGGGCTCCGGCGCACGGAAAAATTTCAAAGGTTCGGCGTGGCTTCCGTCAGGGAAGCTGCCATGGTGGCCGGTCCTCGCATGAAACCGCAATTGCTGCTCGCCGAAACCAAAACCCCGGAAGGGGCCAAGCTCTCTCTTTTTTCCCATGACGGACGGTTCAGTATCCGGGTCAACGGCAAGGAACTCATGAACTCGGCGGCGACGGCCTCGGAGTTGGCCTTGGGCGAGTTTGCGGTCGCGGGCGCGGCGATTTCGGCGGCTCCGCGGGTGCTGATCGGCGGCTTGGGGTTCGGCTACACGTTGCAGGGCGTGCTTTCGAAGGTGGGCAAGGCCGCGACGGTGCACGTGACTGAGCTGATCCCAGCGGTGCTGGACTGGAACCGCACGTTGCTCGCGGGCCTGAACGGCGCGTTGCTCGCGGATTCACGCGTGAAAATTTTGAACGAAGATGTGCGCTCGGTGGTCGCCCGTTCCGCGGCTCAGCCCTACGATGCGATCGCTCTCGATATCGACAACGGGCCGTCTGCGATGGTGCAGACGGGCAACGCCAAGGTCTATGATCTGCGCGGCATTCAGCGGATCGCGCAGGCGCTCAAGCCGGGCGGGCGCGTCGTGATTTGGTCATCGGGCGCGGACAAGATGTTTGAAAGCCGGCTCTCGAACGGCGGGTTCAAAGTGCAGGCGTTGCCGGTGCGGAAGCACGCGACGGCCAAGAGCACCAGCTACATGATCTACATCGCGGACAAAATTGTGCCGCCGGCGCCGAAGGCGGTGGTAGAAACGGAGCGGCCGGTTGAGGGTGGCGGCAAAAGCTGAGGGCCCATCCCGCGTTGGGTCAGTCGAGCTTGGCTTTGATCGCCGCGATCAGTCCGGCGTAGTCGGCGGAGCCGAGGAGTTGCTTGGGCTCGGGCATCATCGTGAAGGGAGCGCCCCAGCTCGGGCCGTCGCGATACTTGGGCACGAGATGGAAGTGCAGGTGCGGGAGCTTGTCGGAGTAGGCGCCGTAATTGATTTTGGCGGGGTTGAATGCGGCCTGCATGGCTTTGGCGGCGCGGGCGACGTCGTGCATGAAGAGATCACGCTCGGCGTCGGACAGCTCGAAGAGCTCATTGATGTGATGGCGGTAGGCGACGACGCAACGGCCACGGTAGGTCTGCTCTTTGAACAGGTACAGCGTGGAAATCTGCATCGGAGCGATCTCGATCATGAGGTCGTCGAGGCGTTGGTCTTTGCGGCAGTATTGGCAGTCGGGGAGTTCGCTCATGGTTGAAAAACTAGGGGTGATTTCAGGCGGGGAGCGAGCTCGAGTTGGCGGCCAGCAGGAGCAGCGCGCGGAGGTCGGTGGGAGCGGTGAGCGATGATTTCGCCACGAAACCGCGCGCATGGGCGAAGTGCACGCCCGGGGCTTGCGCGAGGCGTGAGAAGTCGAGGCGCGGGTGATCTTGAAAACGAGCGAGTCCGTAGCCCGCGCTGCGGCGGTCAGGGACGACGGTGGCGACGATTTCAGCGGCAAGACCTTGGGCTTCGATGTAGCGGTCGATGCCCATGGACGGCTCCTCGGGCAGCGGATCGGTGCGGGGCAGGAAGAGAATTTTCGCGGGGGCGTCGGCGAGATCGAGCGTCCAGACCTCGGCGTGGCGGGCGATAAAGTCGAGGCGGGCGCGAAGGGAGCGGACATAGTCCAAAAGATCTTCGCCGATCATGCGCATGATCGCCCACAGCGGATCGCTGGGCGCAAGACGCGTAGCGAGGGCGAAGCGGCGAAGCAGGGTGATGTCGATCGGGGAGTTGAGCTTCTGGAGAGCGTTGCGGTCGACGCCGAGGAACTGGGCGGTGGCGATGGGGCCTCGGCAATCGAACCACTCGGCGGGTTCGAGCCAGTCGCAAAACTGGCGGGCGTCGGCGTAGAGGCCGAGGTGTTGCAAAACGAGGGAAAGCGAGCAGGTGGGCGGGTGGTCTTTGGGCAGCTGGTGGTGGTCGAAATTATTGAGCGCCGGCTCGTGGCGATGGCCGACATCGAGGACGGCAACGGCGGGATCGGCGAGGTCGTTGGGGGTGGGCTCGCGGCGCTCGATGGGCACGGGATGTTCCGCGAGGAGAACGCAACAGGCCAAGAACTCGTCTTTGTGCGCGCTGCCGGGATGGGTGAGAATGGTGGAGAGAGTCGACATAGTGGGAGTTTTCAAAAGAGGAGGCCTTGCGCTGGCACCGGTGCGGGCGTCGGGCTTGGGGGCCGCGCGCGAAGCAGGGCGGCTTGCAACGGGCAGTGGGCAGAGTCGGGCGGATGTCCGTTGCGGTAGTAGCAGAGCAACTCGTGCGAACGCTGGGCGAGCAGGCGGCGCACTTCGCGGCGGCGGCCTTTGACCAAAGGAATTCGCATCTGGTCGTAGCCGGTTGTCTGGTGGCGGAGCCAGGCGATGGTGGCGGCCTCGGCCCGGTCCTCGATGGGGATGCGTTCGGTACGGGCGACGGTGCCGCTGCCCACGGGTGTCGCGTGGGCCGCGATCAGATCGGCGAGGAGTTGGGCGTCGGTGGTGTAGCGGGGATGAAACGCGAGGAACGTAAGCACGGCGGCGCGGAAATCTTCGACGTAGTCGGCTTCGGCGACGACGCGGCGTTGGCGGCCGGCGTTGAGGCGACGGGCGTAGGCGGGATCGGCGCGCTCGGTTTCGACTTCGGCGCGCAGGGCCGCGATGCGGTCGGCGGGAGCCCAAATGCCGTGGGAGAACCGCTTGCGACCCTTAAGTTCAATCATGGTCCAGGAGGGACCGTCGGCCTTGAGGCGCCGGCTGAGGGCGGCGTCTCCGGGCGGAAGCAAGGACCAGCCGGCGGGCACGGGCTCAAGGGAGGCGTGTTCGTTGAGGACATGGCCGGGCTTCTGGCTGGGACGAACTTCACGGGACACGTTGGGCACCGAGTGAAGGGATAAAAGGAAAAGCGGAAGCTCAAGCCGCAAGCAGATGCGTTGCGCGCTGGCTTCTGACGCGTGGGGCGTGTTGGGTGGTGGGTATGACTCTCGCCGATCTGGGCTGGCAACCCGCCCTCGAACTCGCATTTACCCCGCACGCCGCGGCGGGGCTGGAGCCGGCGCGCGTGGTGTGCGAGCTACGGCGGAATTTTTACGCGGTGCACACGGCGGGTGGCGAAGTCCTAGGCGAGTGCGGCGGCGGATTTTTCCATGTGGCGAAGAAGGCGGATCAGTTTCCGGCGGTGGGCGATTGGGTCGGCGTGCGACGGCGTGAGGGCGAGGCGAGGGCGGATATCCACGTGGTGTTGCCTCGGCGGACGAAGTTTTCCCGCAGGGCCTCGGGCTCGGAAGAGATCGAGCAGATCGTCGCCGCGAACATCGATACGGTATTTTTGGTGAGCGGGCTTGACCAGAATTTTAATCCGAAGCGCATCCAGCGGTTTCTCGTGGCGGCGAAGGAAAGTGGGGCGGAGGCGGTGGTGGTGTTAAACAAATCCGATGTGTGCACGGATGCGGAAACGGTGCGGCGCGAGATCGAGGTGCTCGTCCCCGGGGTGCCGGTGTTGATCACGAGCACGGCGACGCGGAAAGGGCTGAAGTCTCTAGCGGCGACGTATGCGCAGCCGGGGCGGACGTTGGCGTTCATCGGTTCTTCGGGGGTGGGGAAATCGAGTCTGATCAATTCGCTGGTGCGTGATCCCGAGGCGATGCCGACGGCAGAGGTGCGCAAAAAAGACAGCAAGGGCCGCCATACGACGACGCGGCGTGAACTCGTGCAGACGCCGACGGGGGCGCTGGTGATCGACACACCGGGCATGCGCGAGCTGCAACTCTGGGGCATCGAGGACGGCGTAGAGAGTGCGTTTGCGGATATCGCGGAGCTGGCGGCGAAGTGCCGCTTTGGAAACTGTGGTCATGGCAACGAGCCGGGGTGTGCGGTGCGGTCGGCGTTGGCCGGCGGGGGCCTGACTTCGGAGCGGTTTGCCAGCTACCAAAAGTTGAAAACCGAGAAACTCGCGAGCGTGCCGGCCCGGCGAAAACCGAGTGCGCTGGCCAGTAAGCCCGGTTGGAAAACGAAGAGTGAGGGTAAGACGCCGTTTCGCCACCGGCAGCACGTCGAAGAGTAGCGTCGAGCGGGTGCGAGAAGGAACTCGTGTTGGCGGGATCGGGCGAGTCACTCTCTGGGTATGCCCCACGACCCCAATGCTCATTTAGATCAGATGTTGCTCGACTTGATCGACCATAGCCCGATCGGAGCCGTGCCGGCGACGCCGAGCTACATGGATACACTACGGCGGCTGATTGCGGCGCACCAAGTCTATGCGAGCGCGGATCACAAAGGTGGCTATGTGACGGCGCGGTCGCTGGCGGCCCGGCCGGTGTTTCACGCAAACAATCTCGAGGCGTTTCTATCCGGGAAAATCGAGGCGACTGCGCTGGAGTCCAACGCGAGCATTTACAGCCGCTACGTCGGTTCGCTGCCGGCGGCGCAGCAGGCCCGCGCGGAAGGAATGAGGATTTTAGTCGCGGGGAAGCCGGCGCATCATCGGGCAAAGCACGTCGGCGATCAGAAGATCTTGGCACACGATCCGATTCACTCGCTCTTCCTGGTACCGGGAACCGGACCGCATCCCGGCGTGCCGGGGAACTATCTTTACGGTTCGACCCTGCAGCTGCGGGTGGATGACGAAAGCGCCTGGTCGGTGCATATCCACGACAGCGATGACGGGATGGCGTTTTGCGATGTAGGCTCGGTGGCGGCGGCGTTTGAGAAATTGCAGGAAGTCTTGGCCAGCGCGCCGTTCAACATGAACGAACTCTCGGCTTTGGGATTTTCATTCAAGTAAGGCGCGGGTGGTGCGGCGGTCCGGCGGTGGAACCGGTCAGTGGTCGGTCGGGCGGGTGATTTTGGGGTTCACGCGGGGTGGCGTGCGAATCAACCTCGCGCCACCATGCTGCTCCGCGCCGAAAATCTCGCTTCGCACCTCAACGATCCGGCGTGGGCCATTTTCGACTGTCGGCACGATCTCGTGGACCACGAGAAAGGCGAGCGACTCTATCGCGAAGGCCACGTGCCGGGGGCGCATTTCGCGGCCGTCGAAACTGCGATGTCCGGAGCAAAGACGGGGAAAAACGGCCGCCATCCCTTACCGGAGCCGGCGGCGGTCGCGGAGTTTTTTGCGCGGCATGGCGTGACCCGAGAGTCGAGGCTGGTCGCTTACGATGACGCGGGCGGGCTCTACGCGGCGCGGCTCTGGTGGTTGGCGCGCTGGATCGGTTTTTCGCGGGTGGTTTTGCTCGATGGCGGTTGGCCGAAGTGGATCGGCGAGGGCCGGCCGGTGTCGCGGGAAGTGCCCCGCGCAACGTCGACCGCCGTAGAGAACGTGAGCGCGGCACCGACGCAGGTGTGGAGCGCGGCGGACGTGCAGCGGCGGTTGGCGGACGCTACCTGCGCGTTGATCGATGCGAGGGCCGGCGAGCGTTATCGGGGTGAAATCGAACCGACGGACCCGGTGGCCGGGCATATTCCGGGTGCGTTGAACCGCTTTTATAAGGCGAATCTGAACGCGGACCTGACCTTTCGCCCGGCCGAGGAAATCCGGCGCGAGTTTGAGGGGCTCGTCGGCGGTCGGGCGCCAGAGCGGGTGGGCCACCAATGCGGCTCCGGCATCACGGCGTGCGCGAATATCTTCGCGATGGAGTATGCCGGGCTGGCCGGCTCGAAACTCTACGCCGGGTCCTGGAGCGAGTGGGTGGCGGATCCGTCGAGGCCGGTAGCCAAGGGCGCGGCCTGAGTCGCGTCGGCTGCGGCCGGGTATCGCACGTGCTTGGCGGCGATGGCCGCGATTTCGATGTAAACCGAGGGAGCACCGGAGAGTGCGACCGCGTCGATGGCGGCGTTGACGTCTTTGATGTGCTTGCTCTCGGCGACGGTAGGGTTGGAGCCGATTTTACAAGTGAAGTCCCAATAGTCGCCGTCGGCGGGCACGGGCTTGGAGCGTTCACGTTTCACGTATTTACGCACGTCGTGCTTGATGGCTTCAATAACTCGGGCCGGCGCGTGACCGGGTGCGTTGAACAGAAAGATCTTTTTCATGGGCAGAGTGTGATGCAATCGAAGGAGACGCGGCTTGCAGAGACAAATGTGGTCGTGAACTTTTGGGGTGTTAACCGATTTTGGCCGTTGTCGCCCCGCGCAAAAACAGAAGCGTGAGACGGGTTGATGGATTCCCACGCAGACTACGTGCCGCCTCCGATCGCATGCGAAACGCTCGCGACGGCTGTCGCCCGCTTTGACGGGACGTGGTTGAGTCGTGCACCGGTGGCGGAGAATGACATCGGTGGGCCTGATGGCGTGGACCCTGACGTGCGGGAGTTATGGCGACGGCGAGGTCGGCCGATGGCTGAGTTGCACGAAGGGGTGGCGCGGCTAGATCGGGGCAGGGTGTTTGGCGACGGGATCGTGGTGACGCCGGACGGGCAAAGCGTGGTGCGGGATGTGTCGTTGGATTTTGGGCGCGCGGAAGAAGGGCACTGGCTGGTCGGCGATGGGAAAATGCGGGCGCCGGAATGGGTGCCCGGGGTGACGACGGTCGTGGCGAGCGCGTTGGGCGAAGGGTATTGCCACTGGTTACTCGACGAGTTGCCGCGGTTGCTTTCGTTGTCCTGGGAGGCCCGGGGCTCGACGTTGATCGCCCATGCGGAGTTGGAATGTAGCCGGACGGCTTTGGCACTATTGGGTTGGACGGGCGCGATGCTGGAGCCAAAGCGCAGGACCCACCGGCAGTGCGAACAATTGCTGGTGCCGCTGTTGCCGGGTTGGACCGGAAGGGCGACGCGACGGCAACTTGAGTTGGTGGTTGAATTTGCGGCACGGCTGCCGGCCGTAGCGCCACGGCTGAAGGGGGAACGGCTTTTTATTTCGAGAGCCGCGGCGCGGCGGCGGCGGTTGAGCAACGAGCCCGAGGTGATTGCGGCTTTGGCGCCGCTGGGATTTGAGGCCGTGCGATTGGAGGAGCTGAGTTGGGCGGAGCAGGTGGCCTGCTTTCGGCGGGCGAAGGTGATCGTGGCTCCGCACGGCGCAGGTTTGGCCAATCTGGCCTTTTGCGCGCCGGGCACCCGGGTGGTTGAAGGGTTCAACCGGAGTCATGTGAACGACTGCTTTTGGCAAATCGCCGCGCTGCGGGGACTCGAATATCAGGCGATGGTGGCCGTTGGCACCGAGCCGTTGGCCTGCGATCCGAAGGCAAATCGGTTGGATTTCGCCCTCGATGTGCCCCGGCTTTTGGCGGTCGTGCGCTGAAAACGAGCTGGTATTTTGGCGAGGCGGGATTCGAATGTCCGGCACTCCGCTATGCAAAAATCCCCTACGTTTCCCGGAATGAACTTAATGCGCGGCTGGCTGCTGATCGCCCTGTCCGTCATCGGACTGCGGGCGGCGGCGCCCGTCGATCCTTTGCTTGGCCGTTGGGCGCTCTCGCTGCCCGGCGACCGGGCCGGTTGGTTGGAAGTCCGGCGTGACGCCGGATGGTTTGACGGCTCGATCCTCTGGGGTGGCGGCAGCGTGGTGCCGCTTTCAAGCGTCGCGATCGTGGACGGGGCGTTGACGGTGACCCGCGTGCGGGAGGTGCCGCGCAAAGATCCGGCCGGAAAAGTGGTGCGCACGCAGCAGGCGACGGAAACGATTTCAGGCCGGTTGGAAGGCGACGTGCTCAAGCTAACGCGAACGGCGTTCAATGCGGCGGGGACCAAGATCGAGCGCGAGGAGTTCACCGGAAAACGCATCCCGGTGCTACCGTCCGCGCCCGATTTGGCGAGGGTGAAATTCGGAGCGCCGGTCGAGTTGTTCAATGGCCGTGATCTCACCGGGTGGCGGCTGATCGAGGCAAAATTCGAGAACGGCTGGTCGGCGGCGAATGGGGAGTTGGTCAATCGGCCGGCGCCAAAAGTGGAGGGACAGCCGGTGCGTCGATTTGGAAATTTGCGCACGGAGCGCGAATTCGAGGACTTTAATCTCACGCTCGAAGTTAACGTGCCGGAAAAGAACAACAGCGGCATTTACCTGCGCGGAATCTACGAGATCCAGGTTTTCGATTCTTTCGGGAAGGCGCTCGATTCGCACCACATGGGCGCCCTTTACAGTCGGATCACGCCAAGCGTGGCCGCGGAGAAGCCTGCGTCGCAGTGGCAGACCTTGGATATCACGTTGGTTGATCGTCATCTCACGGTGGTGCTCAACGGCACGACGATCATCGCCAATCAGCCGATCAAAGGCTGCACCGGCGGGGCCCTGTGGGCGGACGAGTTTCGTCCCGGACCGATCTTTCTGCAGGGAGACCATGGCTCGGTTTCGTATCGCAAGCTGGTGCTGAGGCCCGTCGTCAAATGAGCGCCAAGGCTTGGCTAGTTTTTTTGGGAGCGGCCCTGATGGGGTGCGGGGTGGTCGGGTTGAGCGCGGCGGCGCCGGCGGCGGCGGCGAGCTACGCGACCATTGATGAAGCGATCGCCAAGGGCGGCGTGGAGGACGTTAAGAAGTTTATCGAGAGCAACCCCAAGATCCTCCAAGGGGAAGGGGGCACGAAGCTTGCTCCGCTGCATCAGGCGATTTTGCGGCGCAAGACGGCCATCGCCCTTTTTCTGATCGAGCGCGGGGCGGACATTAACGCGCCCGATAACGCGGCACGAACGCCGTTGCATCTCGCGGTGGAACGTAACGACCGGGCGGTGCTGGTCGCACTGCTTGACCGTAAAGCTGAGCTGGTGCGCCGCGACCGGATTGGCTGGACGCCCTTGCACCACGCCGCAGCGAAGAATCAGGTGGAGTTGGCGCGGATTCTCTTGGATCGGGGCGCACCGCCCAATGCGTTGAGCGAGCTGGGTGGCACCCCGTTGCACGAGGCGGCGGCGGGTGGCGGCGTGGAGATGGTGAAGCTCTTGCTCGAGCGCGGCACGGATCCGAAGGTGCGGTCAAAGCCCGGGGTGACGGCGCTGGATTTGGCGAAGGAGTACAAGAACGCTGACGTGATTGCACTGCTGGAGACCGTGCGTTGAGTCCCGGAATCGAGGCGCAAAAAAAGAGCCGCCTGCAGGGCGGCTCCGGCTAAAACTGACCAGAAGCAGTCGGCTCAGTTGGTGATATCGAAGGTCGTGCTCTTCCCGCGGATCGACAGGTAGGATTTATACCACTCCTTTTGGGCGTCGCTGCCGGAGTAAGCCTTAAGCGCGGCTTCGTCGGCAAATTCCATGACGATCACATGGGTCGCGGTGCCTTGAACCTTGATGGCCTTCACCCAGGTGCGGGTCATGCCCTTGAACTTGGCCGGCATGGCGGTGACACCGTCGAGGGCGGCTTTGATCTGCTCAGGCTTGGCGTCCTCTTTCCATGAAACAGTGACGACGTGGATGACCGACTTCGGCGCAGTTTGAGCCGAGGCGTTGACGGTGCCGAGCGCAAGGAGGCCGGCGGTGACGAGGGCGAGCAGGGTTTTTTTCATTTGGGCTGAAGCGGAGACGTTGATGTTTGCGCGGATGCCAAACGCGGCACCCACCTCAAAGATTGGTCGCACTGATTCCGGCGCTGTCAATTTTTGTGTGGCTGGAAACAGCCGGGATTTTTCGGGCCACGGGTAAATGGGCGGCTTGGCGCATGAGTTCGGTCTTACCGATCCGAAGGCGCTGGGCGAGCGCGTTGAGACGGACCACCTCGGTTTGGCTCACGGTGGTGACCCGATCCGTGCCGTCGCGATCCACCCAATTTACGTGATGGTGCTTTTGGCGGGAAACCTTGATGAGCTCGCGGAGAAAGTCTTGGTCGACAACGGGAAGTTCCATGACCGGTGAGTTGGTCGGGTTGCCCTCCGAGGTCAACGGGGCGTTTTTCTCAATAGAACTGGGGGATGAAAATCTCCTCGGGCACCGGCACCCGGAGGTAGTCGGGGGAGTGGACGCGTTTTGGCAGGACGATCCGGGGGTGCTTGATCTCCCGGTAGTTTACTTGGGAGAGAAGATGCCGGATGCAATTGAGGCGCGCCTTCTTTTTGTCCACGGCGGGGATGACCCACCACGGCGCCTCGGGAATGTGGGTGCGCCGGAGCATGATTTCTTTGGCCTTGGTGTAGAGTTCCCAGCGCTTGCGGGATTCGAGATCCATGGGGCTGAGTTTCCACTGTTTGAGGGGATCGTTGATCCGGGCGCGGAAGCGAAACTCCTGTTCCTCGTCCGAAATAGAGAACCAATATTTCACCACTTGGATGCCGGAACGGATCAGCATTTTTTCGAATTCGGGCACTGTGCGGAAAAACTCCTCGTATTCGTGATCGCTGCAAAAGCCCATCACCCGCTCGACGCCGGCCCGGTTATACCAACTGCGGTCAAAGAGCACGATCTCGCCGGCCGCCGGCAAGTGGGCGATGTAGCGTTGGAAATACCATTGGGTCTTTTCGCGGTCGGTGGGCGCAGGCAGGGCGGCCACGCGGCAAACTCGGGGATTCAGGTGCTGGGTGATCCGCTTGATGATGCCGCCCTTGCCTGCGGCATCCCGGCCTTCGCAGACGATGACCATCCGGTGCCCGGTCTGAACCACCCAGTCCTGCAGCGATACAAGCTGCGTCTGGAGGCGGTAGAGTTCCTTGAAGTAGAAGTCGCGCTGGGCACGCTCGGCCGCGGTGCCCGCAGCGGACGAGGCATTGCGGGCGGCCTTCGGATCCCAGTCGACGCGCTCCATCTCCACCTCTTCGTCGAGGTCGTCGATGATCTCATGCCGGATTCGTCGATAGAGCAGGTCCCGCTGTGATGATGACTGCGACGGCTGAGGCTTCGGCGATGACCGACGGCGGACTTTCGGGGCAGACGGCGACTTTTGTTTTGGGCGGATAGAGGGCATTTGAAACAAAGAAAAATAAGGGAAAGGGAGCGATTCGTTACACGCAAGCGGGTCGGGAACAGGCGGAGAATTGTAACGATTCTGACACCCGAAGCCGGGTTAAGTTTCCGGGACGAAAAAATTTCTCTTTGCTCCGTGAAAGGGTTTTTGCGCCGATGGAAGGCAACATGTCCCGTATCGCCCATGCTTTCTCCCGTGCCGGTGAACAAAACCGCGCCGCCTTCGTTGCTTACTTGTGCGCGGGAGACCCCAGTTTCGACAGCTCATTGGAGGCCTGCCGGGCGTTGATCAAAAGCGGCATCGACGTGTTGGAGCTGGGGGTGCCGTTTTCGGACCCGTTGGCGGATGGACTTACGAACCAACTGGCGGCGCAGCGGGCGTTGGAAGGCGGCATGACGGCGGCGAGAGTCTTCGAGTTTGTGCGGCGCATCCGTGAGTTTAGCGACGTGCCGGTTGTATTTTACACCTATTACAATCTCGTGTTTTCGAATGGGATCGACGGCTACGTGAAAGCGGCGAAAGCGGCCGGGGTTGACGGCATGTTGGTGCTCGATTTGCCGCCCGAGGAGGGCGCGGAATTCGCTGCGGCCGCAGCCCAACACGGAGTGGATACGGTGTGCATCGTGGCTCCTACGACCCCGGCGGCGCGAATCGAAAAAATCACGGCGGCAACCACCGGTTTTATTTACTATGTGTCACGCGAAGGCGTGACCGGGGTGCGCTCGGATGTGGCTGGCGGGATTGCGGAGGCGGTGGCCCGCATTCGGATCCATACACGCTTGCCGATCGCCGTGGGTTTCGGGATCGGCAGCCGCGCCCAAGTGGCCCAAGTGGCGGCGCTTGCCGACGGGGTGGTCGTGGGCAGCGCCTTGGTGAATGTGATCAAGGATAACTTGGCGACACCCGCGCGGATCGCGGCCATGATCGAGGAAAAAGCGGTCGATTTGGTCGCTGGGACTCGTCGCTAAGCCCACGCGCCCAAACTGGATAAAAAAAGTGAGGCGGGATTTAAATTTGCCCTGCGGGTTTGGGATCGGTGCGCTGGCGGTCTAGGAAGAAGGGCCTCATGATTAACGATCACCGGCGGCAGCTTCGGGTCACGCCGGCGAATTTTACGAACTTTCAGGGAGAGCTCTACGAACTCGAGTGGGCGTCGGTCGATGGAGACGGTCAGCTGTGGCGGCCAACCCGGTGACGATCGAGAGCGGGGTGGCTTTGAGGCTGACGATCAGCGCCGGAGTGGCGGTGTTGCCCGAAGATGGGTCTTGGCTCGAGCGGTTGAGCGTCGCGGCCGACCGTTCGCTCGATGCGGCCAAGCGCGGCGGACGCAATCGGGTGATGACTCACGCCGAATTGGCCGAAGGGTTTAAGAAGCAGCGAACGGGAACGGCCCGAGCGGGTTTGCGCGACCCGATCCTTCGGCTCGCCCGGCACCGGAAAAAGTATTGAGCTCATGGCATGAAATCTACGATTCACGTTCTTACCGGCTGCACGGCGGTAGGTAAGACGGAGTGGGCGCTGCGCTGGGCGGAGTCCCACGGGGCGGAGATTATTTCATGCGACTCGCTTTTGTTTTACCGGGGCATGGACATCGGCACGGCGAAACCCAGCGCCGACGAGTTGGCCCGGGTACCGCATCATCTGATCGACATCTGCGGGGTGACCGAGGCGATGGATGTGGCCCGCTACATCGGATTGGCGCGGGAGGCGGTGAAGCAGATCGAGGCGCGGGGTCGGGCGGTGTTGGTGACGGGTGGAAGCGGATTTTACCTGAAGTCGTTTTTGGCGCCGGTGGCCGACGATGTGACGGTGCCGGCAGAACTGCGCGCGGAGGTAGAAGCCCGAAGGACAAAGCTTGGGCTTGCGGCGCTGGTGGGCGAGTTGCGCGAACTGAATGCGGATGATTTGGGTTCGCTGGATGTCGACAATCCGCGCCGGGTAACGCGGGCGTTGGAGCGGTGCTTGGCGACGGGGCGAACGCTGAAACAGTTGAAGGCGGAGTTTTCGGCGAAGCCGGGCGCGTTTGCCGATTGGCCCGTCGAATTGCTGGAACTTACCCGCCCGACCGACGAGCTGGCCCAACGAATTGAGGCCCGGGTAAGAGCCATGATCCGGGCCGGGCTGGTCGACGAAGTGCGTCGTCTAAGAGCCGCTGGTCTTGAGCAAAATCCCAGCGCCGCGCGCGCCATCGGCTACCGGGAAGTTTTGGCGTTGTTCGATGGACGGATCGCGGAACGCGACTTGGTTGATGAGATCGTCAAGAACACGAAAGGCTTGGTTCGGAAGCAACGGACGTGGTTCCGGACTCAAGTTCCTCCGCATCGGGCCGTTTCGGTGGTCGACGCTGGGGCTGATTTTCCGGTCATCAATATTCCCGGATAACCTTTAGGGCTTCGGGCGAGAGGATCGCCGCCGGCGCCAGTAGATCAGGGCGACGCAGCAGGCACCCTTGAAAATCGCGCCGCAAGTCGCGGGCGCGGAAACGGGCGCGATTTTGGGGTAATTCGAATGCCGCACGGTCTAATTGGCCGGGTTGCAATTTCATATAATCAACCGCTTGCGGGAAATAATTGTAAGCTTCGTTCGGTGATAAACGAACGTAAGACTACACCGGAAAGCGCGAAACCTTTGGCCCATGCCGCTTCGCATAACTCAGGCAAGCTCTCAACCTTCCCGGGTGCTACTCACCGGCGCACGGTGAATGGTGGGAGACCACATCACGAAGCTTGGATCGTGATGAAGAAAGGCGTCGGGCGATTCGGTTGGGCGAAAGAGCGACAGCTCCTTGGTTGTCTCGATCAGGTGTTCCACGGCGTAGTCGTTAACGGTCGTGCCTGCCGGTTCGGGCGACCATGTGCGGAAGTGCCTAGGGGTTACCAGCGGGCCTTTCAATTCTTCGGCAAGCAACCGACTGAGGGGATGCCCCAGTTTTTGGGCGTGCCAAGAATTGCGCCGCGCATCGGCGATAATGGTGACGTCTGGCCGGCCGATTGCGTGAGCCAACAACGCCAGACTGCCGTATGCAAAGGCGGGACGGGGCGTCAGAGTCTGCCAAGTGCGAATGGCCATCGCGGAAGTCCGGATACCGAGCGTCGAACCGGGTCCTTCGCAAAACACAAAGCCACGAATACGCTCCAAATTGACCCCGAGTTTTTCAATGCAGCGAAAGATGGCGACCCCCGCTTCGGCCTCCTGCGTGGCCCAATGGGAAACACCGTCGGCTGCAAAAACCCCCACTTGAACGTTGCAAGAAGCGGCATCGATTAGCAGTAGAGGCGCGTGATCCCGGCGCAAGTTTGAGAGGCAAAGCATACCCCATACAAATGATTCGAGACCTTACCCTGCAAGCGCTCAGCATGGCGGAATCCGGCATTGACCGTGATGGGCTGCTTCGTAGGTTGCCCGATTCGTTTCTCGAAATTACCTCTAAGAATCTCACTGTGAACATCCAACTCAATAACGTCTCCGAAACGCGCAAAAGCATCGTCGTCACCTTGGACAGAAGCGAGGTCGACGCCGAACATCAGGCAACGGTGGTCGAATTTTCGAAGTTTGCGCAGTTGCCGGGCTTTCGTCCGGGCAAGGCGCCGGCGTCGATGATCTTAAAGCGTTACGCCAAGGAGATCGCGGGTGAATTTAAGCAGAAGGTCGTGTCTAAAGCTTACAAGAGCGCGCTCGATCAGGAAAAATTAGAAGTGTTGAACGTCGTGAACCTCGAGGAGGGGACGATTGAAGCGGGGCTGTCTGCGGCGGTGACGGTGACCGTCGATGTCAGTCCGGAGTTCACCTTGCCCGACTACGTCGGGTTGCCGACCGAGATCGCGCCAACCGAGGCGACCGATTCTGAAGTCGAGGCGGTAATCGAGGGGCTTCGCGGTGAACGCGCCGACTTCAAGGTGGCGGATCGCGCCGCGCAAAAGACCGATTACGTGAAGTTGTCCTACGAGGGCACGCTTGATGGAAAGCCGGTGGCCGAGATTGTCCCAGAAAAACAGATCTACGGTAAAGTCCCGCAGACTTGGGAGGAAGTTGAGGGCACCAACGAAGGGGTGTTGCCGGGCTTGGGTAAAGAGTTGGCCGGGCTAAGAACCGGCGATAAAAAAACGGTGACGATCACATTTCCGTCAGACTTCGCACCGGCTCCCCCGCTGGCGGGAAAAGCGGCAAGTTATGCGATCGAGGTTTTGGAAATTCGGGAGCGCATGTTGCCCGAATTGAACGAGGAGTTTTTCAAGTCCCAACAGGTCGACAGTCTTGACGCGCTCAAAGCCAGCGTTCGAAACAATCTGAAGTTGCGCAAAGACTACGAGAATCAGACGGCGCAGCGTCGCCAAGTTACCGAGGCGATTGCGGGCAAGATCGAATTTCCTGTTCCTCAAAGCTTGATCGATTCCGAGACCCAGAGCGTTCTGCGTCAGTTCATCGAGGAAAACATGCGCCGCGGCGTGCCGCAGGATCAGTTCGAGAAGGACAAAAAGGAATTGTTTGCCGGTGCCCAAAAAGCAGCCGCCCAGCGGGTCAAGGTTCAACTCATCCTCGCCAAGATTGCCGTCGCGGAGAAAATCACGGTCAGCGAGCGCGACATCGACAATTTTATCTACCGGGAGGCCAGCCGCACCGGTCAAAAACCCGATAAGCTCGTGAAGGATTTGACGAAGGACCGTGATCAACTTCGCGCTATTCAGCAGAACATCATTTTCGACAAGGCGGTTGATTTCTTGGTCTCGAAGGCTAGCGTCTCAACGACTCAGCCAAAGGTTTGAGCGAATCAAAAACACCGTGAGCTATTACCTGCCGAATCCCACCATTTATGACAGTAACGGCCGCGAGACCCGGGCCATGGACGTCTACTCGCGACTGCTGAAGGACAGAATTATTTTCATCGGCACGCCCATTGATGACCAGGTCGCCAACTTAGTTATCGCCCAGATGCTGTACCTCCAGATGGAGGACGCAAAAAAAGACGTTCATGTTTACATCAACTCTCCGGGCGGCAGCGTGACCGCCGGCATGGCGATTTACGACACGATGAATTTTATGCAATTCGACGTCGTCACCTATTGCATCGGCATGGTCGCGAGTATGAGCACGGTGCTGCTCGCCGCGGGGACCAAGGGGAAGCGTTTCGCGTTGCCGAACAGCCGGGTTATGATTCACCAACCCAGTGGTGGCGCGGGCGGACAAACGGCGGACATCGCCATCGCGGCCCGCGAAATTATCCGTTGGCGCGAGACCCTCAACGGGGTTTTGGCGAAGCACACGGGCAAGCCCGTAGCCGATGTGGAAGCGAACTCCGATCGCGATTACTACATGGCGGCGGACGAGGCCAAAGCTTACGGGATCGTCGATCACGTGATCGCTTCGACCCGCGAAGCTCAAAAGATCGTGGTGCCGAGCGCGGCTTGATTTAAGGGCAAGCGGGACCGGAGCGCGCGAGGAACGCTGAAGCGAACTCCGCACTGGACTCAGATGTCGGCCTGAGCAACGTGCTCCTTATGGCCAAATCGTCGCGCGTCACCTTATGCTCGTTCTGCGGAAAATCGCAGGCCGAGGTCAAAAAGATCATCGCGGGGCCCGGCGTATATATTTGCGATTCGTGCGTCAACGTCTGCAAAACGATCATCGACCGAGAGATCAAG
This sequence comes from Opitutus sp. GAS368, assembly GCA_945882935.1. Lineage (GTDB taxonomy): Bacteria > Verrucomicrobiota > Verrucomicrobiia > Opitutales > Opitutaceae > Tous-C4FEB. The sequence goes on along the minus strand of CAMCWW010000011.1, from coordinate 31,795 downwards.
CCCGCGTCCACGGCGGACGCGAAACCGATGATTCGCTTAATCAAGCCCGCGGAAATTCGGCGGACGCTCGATGATTTTGTGATCGGGCAAGATCACGCGAAGAAGGTGCTCTCAGTCGCGGTTTACAACCACTACAAGCGACTGCGGTTCGACTCCGGCCAGTCACCACGGGAATCGATCGCGCTTTCGCCGGAGTTCACCGAGGTGGAGGTGGAGAAGAGCAATATCTTGCTCTCCGGTCCGACTGGCTCCGGCAAAACTCTGCTCGCGCGGACCTTGGCGCGGATTTTGGATGTGCCCTTTGCGATCTCCGATGCGACGACACTGACCGAAGCGGGCTACGTGGGGGAGGACGTTGAGAACGTGGTGCTGCGATTGTTGCAGGCCGCCAACTACGACGTTAAGCGGGCCGAGTGCGGGATTATTTACATCGATGAGATCGACAAGATTCGGCGCACGACGGAAAACGTTTCGATTACCCGGGATGTTTCGGGCGAAGGGGTGCAGCAGGCCTTGTTGAAGATCCTCGAAGGGACGGTTTGCAACGTCCCTCCGCAGGGAGGGCGGAAGCATCCGAATCAGGAGTATATTCAAGTCAATACGGCCAATATCCTCTTCATTTGCGGCGGTGCCTTTGTGGGACTCGATCAGATTATCAAGAAGCGACTGGGTTCCCGGTCGCTTGGGTTTCACGTCAACGCGGCCGACCACGAACTCACCCCGGACGAGATGATGAAAAAAATCGCGCCGGAGGATTTGGTGCGCTTCGGGATGATCCCCGAATTCATCGGCCGCCTGCCCGTCGTGTCGGTTTTGGATCAACTGTCCTTCGCGGATTTGGAGAAGATTCTGTTGAAGACCAAGAACGCGACGGTGAAGCAGTATGCGAAACTCTTTGCGATGGACGGGGTGCGCCTGCGCTTCACTTCGGATGCGGTCAAAGCCATCGCGCAAAAGGCGATTGAGCTGAAGACCGGAGCCCGAGCGCTGCGGTCGATCATGGAGAACATCATGCTGGAAGTGATGTACGAGCTGCCCCAGCGAGACGATGTGACCGAGGTCATCATCGATGCGGCCGTGGTCGCCGGGCGTCGTAAACCCACGCTTAGACGCGCGGCGAAAAATGAGCCGACGGAGAACGCGGCGTGAGGCTCAGCAGCCTTGCGCCGTTCTGAAGCTTACCAGTGGGCGTAATCGCCTTGTTCGAGCCCCTTGGCGAATTCTACGAAGAGCTGGACGCAACGCTCCACATCTTCGAGATCCACGATTTCGCTTGGGGTGTGCATATAGCGCAACGGAATGCTGACCAAGCCGGTGGCGATACCTCCTCGGCCCATTTGAATTGCGCGGGCGTCAGTGCCCGTCGGTCGCGGGTCAGCTTCAATCTGGTAGGGGATTTTTAGTTTCTTTGCGGCGGCGACCAAGCGGGCGAAAATCTTGGGATTGATGTTTGCGCCGCGGCAAATGATCGGGCCGCCGCCGAGTTTGGTCTCGCCGTATTTACGATTGTCGCAATCGGGGTGGTCGGTGGCGTGGCCGACGTCGACGGCGAGCGCGATGTGCGGGTTCACCGCGTAAGCGGCAGTGGTGGCACCGCGGACGCCGATTTCTTCCTGGGCGGTCGCAACGCTGACGACCTTGGCTAAAATTTTCCTCTTCGCTTTCGCCAGCCGGATGAGGGTTTCACCTACGACGTAAGCGCCGACTTTATTGTCGAAGGCGCGAGCGGTGCCGATGCTACCGTGGATCAGCTCAAGCTCATGGTCGTAAGTCGCGGCGTCTCCGATCGCGATGCGTTCAAGGGCCTCTTTTTTAGACCGGGCACCGATATCGATCCAGATTTCGTGGATCTCCGGGACTTTCTTGCGATCCCCTTCATTCATGAGGTGAATCGCACGCTTGCCGGTGACGCCTTTGACGGGGCCGGTGGCCGCTTGAATGATGACCCGGCGTCCTGAAATCACGGTGCGATCGTGACCGCCGATTGTGTCGAAGTAGATAAAACCGTCTTTGTTGACGTACGTGATGATGAGTCCGAGTTCGTCCATGTGGCCGGCAAGCATCAGCACCGGATCGCCCTTGGGATTCAGGGTAGCGATGCGGTTGCCCAACGCGTCGTTAGCATAGGTGTCGGCGGCAGGTTTTACGTAGCGGTCAAAGACCGCCTGGGCCTCTCCCTCGTAACCAGAGGGTGATCGAGCGTGCAGAAGATCGGCCAGAAAAGCGGGGACTTGGTAGTTCGACATAAGATTTATCCTCGCACCGTGGGGCCGGGGAGCAAAGCGTTTTTCCTTCATGACTATCTATCCAGCGATCGACATCCGAGGCGGACGGGCCGTGCGTTTACTGCAAGGGCGGGCTGATCAGGAGACGGTGTATGCCGAGCAGCCGGCTGGGGTGGCGGCGGAGTTCAAGGCGGCCGGGAGCGCGTGGGTTCACGTGGTCGATTTGGACGGGGCGTTCTCGGGCGAACCGCAAAACCTGGCGGCGGTTCAAGGAATCGTCGCGACCGGTTTGAAGGTAGAGCTCGGTGGCGGGATGCGTTCGCGCGAGACCGTGGAGCGGGTATTGGGTTTTGGTGTTAGCCGGGTGGTGATCGGCACCCGGGCGGCGGAGAGTGAGCGTTTCGTCGGCGAGTTGGTGCAGCAGTTCGGCGAGAGGATCGCGGTGGGCATCGACGCGAAGGACGGGAAAGTTGCGGTGAAAGGTTGGGTCGATACGACGGGCACCGGGGCGCTGGAAATGGCGAAGCGGATGGACGGGCTCGGCGTGCGCACGATCATTTACACGGATATCGGCACCGATGGAATGTTGACGGGGCCGAATTTCGCGGCGCAGGAAGCGATGTTGAACGCCGGAAATTTCAACGTGATCGCGAGCGGGGGCGTCAGCCGGCGGGAGGATGTGGTAAAACTGACGGAGCTTTCGCGCCGATACGCAAACTTGGACGGGGTGATCGTCGGCAAGGCGCTTTACGAGAAACGCGTTGAATTGCCGGATCTGCTGGAAATCGCCCGCTAGCAGCGCGGCGTAACTGAATCGATCGTTCGCAGCAGGGAAACTCCAGCAGGTCGGAAAATAAAGTCGTGGCCAATCGCCCCGGCAGGTCTGCCCGGACGGGCTACAATCCGGGTGGCGCAGTATCCAAGCGGATCGAGAAACGCGTGAACACCTTCGGCGTCCACAGCGCTATGTGATGCGACGATGACGATGGGGGGGCGGGCGGACTAGGTGAGTTGGGCGAGCAGGGCGCGGCCTTTGGCGGTGAGCCGATATTTTTGGAGCCGGCTGTTGGGCTGGTCGGGAAGGGTGTATTCGATCAGGTGGTCGCGTAGCGCCGGGGCGAGGTAGGTCTCGCGCAGGCGACGGCGGTCTTTGAGAACAAAGGCCACTCTGATTTCCGAATTTCCCATCACGTCGTGCGCCTGTAGCAGCTTCAGCAGGCGCAGGATATGATCACCGACTGGTGGCGTGACTGGTGCGCCCGTTGGGCGCGCTGCGGCCAAGCTCTTCGGGTGGACGGGCAGTGCGTTCAGCGGGCGCGGGCCGCAATGCCTGCTTTTACTCTACGGGCAGGTAGCACAGGCGGCTGCTACTGAGGAAACGGTCAATGATCCGGGCCGCAGTCGGCTCAAGGAGGAGAAATGCTCCCAGCGAGTTCTTCCAGCGGATACGTCACGATCTCAGCCAGAGTGGGATGATACCAGGGGGCGCGTAATAAATCGAAGACCGTGGCTTTCATCGCTAATGGACCACTAAACGCGTGAATGAGTTCACCGGCATCTTTGCCGACGATTTCCGCGCCGAGAATCCGACCGCGTTTCGGTTCGGCAATCACCTTCACGTAGCCGTAGTTGGCCTCCAAGAGGATAGATTTTCCGTGATCGTTGAACGGATAGCTCGCGACCAGATAAGACGTCCCGGCCTCATCGAGCTCGCGTTCGAGCCGCCCGATGGTCGCCAGCTGTGGATCGGTGAAAACGACGTTCAGGAGCAACGACCAATCAACCGGTTTCAATGCCTTGACCTTCGCCGCATGACGGGCGGCAAGCTCGCCTTGTAAGATCGCGGTGTGCACGATCTCGTGGGGACCCGAGCAGTCGCCGGCAGCGTAGATGTGGGGAGCGCTGGTCTGTTGCCAGCGGTTAATGCCGATTTGGCCATCAGCCCGGCTGGTGACGCCGGCGGCGGCGAGATTGAGCGGTGCGGTGTTGGGCTCGCGGCCCAGCGCGTTGAAGAGAAAGGCCGCCCGACGGGTCAGGATTTTTCCGTCGTGGAGGAAGGTTGCGGCCACGCCTCTTGCCTCAGGGCGAAGTGACTGAATTTGGGTGCCGGCGAACAGCTCGACGCCTTCATCGACGAGTGCTTGCTGCACCACTTTGGCTGCGGCTTCGGAGTGGTCCCGGAGAATGTGCGCGCTGCGCTGAATTAGGACAACGCGGGTGCCGATGCGGTTGAGAAACTGGGCGAGTTCGCATGCGACGATACCACCTCCGAGGACGATCACGCTTTGAGGAATGAAATCGAGATCGAGCACGTCGTCGCTGGTCCAAAACTTGGTCTCTGCTAGCCCGGGCACGGCGGGGAGGCTGATTTTGGAACCGGTCCCAATCAAAAAGTGCCGAGCTCGAAGCGAGCGACCGTTGCTCAGCGCGAGCGTATGAGGATCGGTGAAGCGGGCATGCGCGCGGATCAGATCAAATTTACCGGAATTGAGCGCCGCCTGACGATAGGACGCGAACTCATCGATAATCCGTTTCTTGCGGGCGTGGATCGCCTTCATGTCGGCCCGGGCCGATGGGATCTTCAGACCAAAGCTCTTGGCCTTTTGGGCAAGGTGTAGCACCTCGGCCATGTAGAGCAGCGTCTTCGAGGGCATACAGCCCTTGAGAATACAAAGACCGCCTAGGTCTTCGGCGCCGTCCACGATTGCAGTCTTCAGGCCCAAATCGGCGGCAACCCGGGCGGCGTTAAAGCCGGCGCTGCCTCCGCCGATGGCCACAAAATCATAGTCAAACTTCATCGGTTTACAGTTCAGCGTCGCAGGCCAAAAATCATGGCGTGGATCCTCTGTAAGACGAACGAGGCGTCGAGTAGAAATGGAAAATGCCGGATTTATTAGAGGTCGACTTCGATTTTTCTAAGGGGGGCCTCCACCTCGGCTCCAGCGGGGTAATCGCCCTGCGCCCAGCCGGTATCACGCCGCGACCGCGGCTGAGATCATCGCCGCTTTTTCGGCCGAAACCAGCGACGCGACCATGAGCAAAGCAAAGTCGAGCGATGTGCCGGCTCCCCGGCCGGTCAGCAACCGGCCGTCGGCGACGGTGCGATAATCCGAAAGAATCGCTGGCAACTCGGCGGCGACGGAAAAATGAGCCGTGTAACGCCGCCCGGCGAGGAGGCCGGCGTCGTACAACACGGCCGGCGCGGCGCAAATCGCGGCGAGCCAGCGGCCGGCCGCGTGCTGAGCGAGGACGAGCGCGCGAACTCTCGGATCGGCCCGCAGCAAAGCGACGCCCGGCCCGCCGGGCAGAAAGATGCAGTCGAAGTCACGGCCCGCGATCTTCGAAAGTGTGGTGTCGGCGTGAAGGGTGAGGGCGCTACGGCCCGTGACTTCAAGGCGCTCGCCCAGCGCGGCGGTGATGACTTCGACGCCGGCGCGGCGGAGCAAATCGATGGGGGTGACGGCTTCGATTTCTTCAAAACCCTCGGCGAGGATTGCCAGGACAGTGGGCATGAGCGAAGATTGGCGGTCATGGACGGCGTTGCCCACGGTAAATTTTTTGCAGGAAAGCGATTGGTGATTTTCGGTTGTGGCTATGTGGGCGCGGCGGTGGCGAAACAGGCGATCGCGCAAGGGCTGGAAGTGACCGCGCTGACCCGAAACCAAGCGAAGGCAGACGCGCTCAAGGCGGACGGCGTGGCGCAGGTGATCGTCGCCGACCTCACCCGGCATGACTGGCACGGGCGCATCGCGGGCGGAGCGGACTTTGTTTTGAATTGCGTGAGCTCGGGCGGCGGGGGAACGGAGGATTACCGACGGAACTACCTTGAAGGCATGAATAGCGTGGTGACGTGGCTCCGGGGCACCCGGACGGTGAGCGCCGTGGTTTATACCAGCAGCACTTCGGTCTATCCGCAGGACGGCGGGGTGCGGGTCGACGAGTCGGCGCCGACGGGCGGAACCGAGCGGGCCGAGGTGCTGTTGGCGACTGAGCACACGCTGCTGGCGGCGGCAGACGCTGCGGTGACGCGGGTCGTGCTGCGGCTCGCGGGGATTTACGGGCCGGGGCGCCATCACCTGCTGGAGCAGGTTAAATCCGGCGAAGCGGCGGGACGGGCGGAGTCGCACCTCAATCTGGCTTACCGGGACGATATCGCGGCGGCAGTGTGGACGGCTTGGCGGGCGCCGGCGGGCGCGAGGGCTTACAATGTCGCCGACGACGGGGCGGCGACCAAAGGCGAGGTGGTGGCATGGTTGGCGGCACGGCTCGGCGTGGGCTTGCCGCATTTTACCGGCGTGCCGGCAGGCGGACGCAGGGCGGTTACGCCGGATCGGATTATCGCCAATGACCGTCTCAAGACCGAGCTGGGCTGGCGGCCCGGTTGCCCGACGTTTCGGGACGGCTACGAAAAAATCTTGTCACTTTAGGCGCAGGGCCGTCTCTCGACAGTTCACGTTCGAAACCTTCCACCCTTAATTTTTTCCCACCATGGCCGGCGTAGGCAAACTCCTCAAACAAGCTCAGAAAATGCAGCGCTCGATCGAGTCGCTCCAAACCCAGTTGGCGGCGAAGGAAATCGACGTCGCGGCCGGCGGCGGTGCGGTAAAGATCAAGATCAACGGCGCGGGCCAGTTTACCTCGCTCGCGCTCGATCCGGAATTTTTGAAGGAAGATGCGAAGCTCGTGAGCGACACCGTGCTCGCCGCCGTGCAGGACGCAGCCAAGCAGGCGAAGGACTTCAACGATGCCGAAATGCAAAAGGTGACGTCCGCGTTTCAAATGCCGGGCATGATGTGAGGACTTTCGATTTTGCCTTCGTGGCGGTCACTTCCGGCCCAATCCGGCGGCTGCGGGGACTCTGCGGGCCAATTTCGACCGCCGAAGATCGAGGACTGAATTTGCGATGACGCCTGCTTTTGAGCGGTTGCAAAAGCAACTGAAACAATTGCCCGGACTCGGCTACCGTTCGGCGGAACGCATCGCTTTGCATTTGCTCGTCGAAAAGCCGGCGCAACTCCCGGCCCTCGTCGAGGCCCTAGCAGCGGCGGCCGCCGGCGTGCGCCGTTGCGAACGCTGCGGGAATATTGCCGAAGGCGAACTCTGCGCGATCTGTGCGGATGAACGGCGTGACCGGGCGGTGGTGTGCGTGGTCGAGCATGTGCCCGACCTCGTGGCGCTGGAGCGGAGCGGAGCGTATCGTGGCTCCTACCATGTATTGCATGGAAAGCTGTCGCCGATCCAAGGCATCGGACCCGAGCAGCTGAACCTGGCTTCGCTCCGAGCGCGGTTGGATGCGGGCGAGGTGACGGAGTTGATTTTGGCGCTGTCCAACGACGTCGAAGGTGAGGCCACCTGTCATTATCTCACCGAGCAATTGCCGCCGGAGCGAGGGGTCAAGATCACGCGTATCGGCTTCGGTTTGCCGAGCGGCGGCGGGGTGCTTTACGCCGACTCAGTGACGCTGAAGAGCGCGTTGGACGGTCGGCGAAATTATTCGTGATTGCGGCGGGGGATTTTTCCGCTTCGATGCCGGCGTTCGATGCGGGCGTAGTATACCGGTATTATGTGTGCTTCCCAAGCATGAGAAGCGGGTTCGATTCCCGCCGCCCGCACCAATCCCAAAACAAAACAAAAAAATGAAGACCTCAAAACAACTGTTTGTAATCATTGCGCTGCTGGGTGCCAGCTTCGCATTTGCTGCTGATACCAAACCGGCCGCTCCCGCGGGCACGAAAGCCGGCTGCTGCGTTAAAGCTGAAGGCGCCGGCGCCGCTTGCACCCATGGATGCTGCGTCGAGGCCGCAAAAGCCGGCAAAAACTGCGAGAAGTGCAAGGGCACCAATGTCGCCGCGGCCAAGAAGTAAGCGACCGCGAGCTTTGAATTAGTTCCAAACCGCGCCCAACCGGGCGCGGTTTTTTTGTGGGCGAGCGGTTGGCTGCGCTCGCAGGGGCGCGGGGCTTGCGCGGGGGTGAGTCGGAGACCCGGCCTTATTTTTTTGCGGGGCGGTCGTCGGTGTGGCGGCTTGACGGGCGCGGAGGGCGGCGACGAGGGCGATAACGACGGCGAGGCGAGGGATGAAAAAGACGGAGCGGAGATGGGGCGCGCGGTCACCGCGCGCGGTTGGGCGGAGCCTCGGGCGGAACCGGTGCGCCCGTTTTTTCGATCGGCGACGTGAAGAGGTAACGCCACACGCCTTCATGCAGGAAATTGCCGGCGGCATCTTTGGCCGATGCAGAGCCGGGCGTGATGGAGCTGTGCGCGCGTTTGACGTCGCCGTTGACGTCGAATCGGGTGGTGAGGCGGCGCGAGTGGCCGTAGGGCGGGGTGGTAGAATCGACGTCTACAATCGGACCGAAGCGGTTGAGACCGAGCATGAGCCACGAGCGCGGGTAGTGGTTGCCGGGCCAGCCGTCGTCGAGGACGTGGGTAAAACCAAAAATACGCTCGGGCGGCGTGGCCGAGGGGAAGCCCGGCCAGCTTTCGTGTTGGTCACGCGGACCGCAGAAGGCGACGACGCGGGCGACGCGTTGGTGGACGGCAAAACGCGTGGCGCTGGTCGCGCCGTGGGAGGCACCGGACATGATAACTTTTTCCCAGAGCAGGTCGTCACCGGTGGCGTTGACGAATTGTTCCCAGCGGCCGGCGGGGTGAGTTTTCACGAGGTGCTGGACGAATTGGAGCGCACGTTCCTTCATGCCGTCGGGCTTGGGGATCGCGCAGAGCGGGCTGAAATCCTCGCCGGTGGTGGCCTCGAGGCGCAGCTTCCCGAGGGTCGTGCCGTCGTCGCGGGCGGCGGTGGGGATCAGGCCGAACCATTTGTTGGCGTAGTGGACTTGGATCGCGTGCAGGCCGTAGTCGCCGAGGCGGTCAAAGAGCGGGGCTTTGTAATCCATGAGCCAGATCACGAGCTGGCCGCGCGGGGTGACGCGGGTGTCGACGACGGCGTGTTGGAGGTCCTGCGGTTTGCCGGCTTTGTCGGCGAAGACGAAACCGATCTCGGGATGCGCGCGGGCGCGCGGGTCGATCTCGTGGGCGCGGGCGGTGAGGTGAAAACGTTGGGGCGCGGGGTCGGCGGCGCGCGCGATGAGGATCAGGGCGAGGAGGACGGCGAGGTGGCGCATAGGAACGGACGAGGACCGCGACGGGGGCGTCGCGGCTCCAGGTTTTTAGGCGAGCAGTTGGGCGATGGCGGTGTGGAGCTGGGTCTCGGTATCGGGATCGCAGAAGGCGACTTCGACTTCATAGCCGCCGTTGGGGAACTCCGCGCGGGTCGGAATATACCAAGGGCCGCCGTCGCCATACGCGGCGACCGCGACGGGGCGGCCGGGGCGGAGGGATTGGGCGTGGAGTTGATACTCGAGGAATGATTCGGCGGGTAGGTGCAGGAGGGCGATGTCGTCGAGATGCAGGGCGCTGAGGAGAAACGGGACGCGTTGCGCACACCGCTCCAGCAGCGCGAGGCAAAAGGCGGGGATGATGCGGCGCACCGGGAGCGCGGTGGCATCGGCGAGTTGGCGGCGCAGTGCGACCGGGTCGAGGTCAGGGTGGGGCCGGGCGTGCACATTGGCGGTGCGCCATGAGACGTTTTTCAATGGCACCGGACGAAGCGTGGCGTCGGCGGCGACGATGCCGCGGTAGATGCGCTCGGTGAGGCGGACGCGGGCGGCGGGCGAGCCGTCGTTGTATTTGCCGGGGGCGATGTTGCCTGCGCAGCCGGTGAAGTAGAGGTGCGTGCACGCGGGCTCCTCGCGCTGGCGCTGCTTGCGGGCGAGGCCGACAAAATCGGTGGTCACCCGGCCGTCGCCGTAAAAACTCATCGGGTGCGTCGCGTAGTAGTGGAGAGCGGCGATTTTCTCGGTGCGGTCGTAGAACGCGACGGTGCGCAGGAGCGGGTCGATCGGGCCTTCGGGCAACGCGAGCAGTTCGGGGTCCACGCACTTGCTGCCGCGCATTTTACCGACGCGGCCCTGGGCATCGCGGGCCATGCGGCGATTGGAGGCGACTTGGGCGATGAGCGCCGTGCCGCTTGCGACGTGCGTGACCGGGCGGGCGCGGGGCAAGGCGGCGGTGACGGCGGCGCGGGCGGCGACGAGGCAACGTTGAAAGAAGGCGGGATCAAACGTGGGCGGCAGATCGGGCTGCGTCGCGACGAGGGCCGCGGTGGCTGCACAGACGAACAGGGCGTTGTGCTGGTGGACGCAGTGCAGGGCGACGCGGTCGGGCGTGGTGCCGGCCGCCTCGGCGAGCGCGGTGCGCCACGCGAGGTGGGAGGCGTTGAGAATGCCGGTCCAATCGACCGCGCAGAGCACGATGGGCGCACCGGCGCCGAGGAGCACGAGGCCGATAGCTTCGAGGGAATCATCGACGGCTTCGACGGGCTTGATCCAGCCACCGCAGAGCGAGTGGCCGACGGGCGGCGTGACGTCGAAGCGGAATGTGGCGAGGCGGAGTTGGCCGGTGGCGCTGGCGGCGTTCGCGGCCTGAAGCAACGAAGGCGAAAGCGCGGCGGCGGCGGTGGCGGCAGCGGTGTGGCGGAGAAAGTGGCGGCGGTTGAGCGGGGGCATTTTTTGAAGGGGCTAAAGTTCAACGGGGCGGAAAGAAAGGTGAGAGGAATCTCAACTGATGAGCAAGAGGCGGGCCGGGTCGCCGGGGTGGGTGGCGGGGGCGCGGTGGACGCAGGGTGGGACGGGGTTGCCGGGGTAGTCGGTGGCGATGCGCCAGAGCTTGAAGTGGCCGAAGGAATAGGGCTGGGCGCCGGGGGCCGGGGCGTAGTGGAGGTCGTAGCAGCGCTCGTTGAGGAACACCTTGAAATCGGCGTCGTCTAAGCCGCCGTGGAGTTTCAAGAGTTCGGCGCGGAGCGCGGGGTCGTCGACCTTGCGGCGGGCGTCGGCGGGCCGCAGGCCCTCGCTGGGCGGGCCGGAGTAAGTGCAGAGCCAAGTGTAGGCCTCGATGGGGGCGCTGTCGGCGTGGTAGGAAAAAACGTCGGTCTGGATCGGGCCGGGTTCTTCGTCGCGCGGGTAGCCGTGAATGCAGTTGAGGACGGGATCGAGGTCGTGGTCGCGGAGGAGGCGCAGATCGGCGAGCATGTGATCGGCGGCGACGCGACCGGCGGGGCTCAGCGGCAGGGAGAGCAGAACGGCCTCATCAAGCGTGGTGACCGGCTCGCCGTGGCCGTCGCCGAGAAGGCGCACGACCTCGGCATAATCACCGGGGAGAGAGCGCGCCCAGCAGAGGGCGTTGACGCCGTGGGCGAGAGGCGTGGTGGCGAGTTCGTGAAAACTCCCGACGTGTTTGATGCAAGTGGAGTCGGTGGTTGGGGCAACGGAGAGCATGCAGTCGGCAAAGCGTTGGCCGGTGGGAAATCGGAGGCGAGTCTGTTGAACGCCCGACGCTCGAAAACCGAGGTTGCCCGCGAAAGACGCGAATCGACGCGAAACGAGGCGAAACGAGGCAAAGAAAATCGTGCCCACGGAACACACGGAAAATACGGAAGCTTGAGGTGAATGCGGGGTGGGGTCACCCCGCCTACAATCGGATGGGGCGGACGGAGACCTCGGAAGTCGCAAGCGGGCTCGCTCCCACTGGGGGAGGGAGAAAGAGGAAAGAGAACGATTCTTAGGGGAGTTCTTGAATGCGGATGCGGCGGTATTCCATCTGGCCGCGGTCGCCTTCGAGGCCGAGCGGGCCGGTGGCGGGGACTTTTTGCGCGGCTTCTAGGATCTCGCCGTTGCAGGTGCTCACGGCGACGCCGTCGGTGACGGTGATCACGATCTCGTTCCAATCGAGCGCGCGGTAGCGCTGGAGTTTCGAATAGGGGCCGGCGAGGAGGTAGTCGCGGCACTGGAGCTGGGGGCCACGCACGTAGATGCCGCTGTCGGCATTGGGCGTGGCGCGGAACTCGAGTTTCAAAACGAAGTTTTTGGGAAACTCACGGGTGGTCCAGAGCTGTTGCACGCGGCGGCCGCCGGGAGGCGCGGTGACAATGAGGCGGCCATTTTTGGCGACGAAGCGGGCATCGGAGCTGGCGGTGAGGCCGTCGAAGGCGACGGGGTCCTTTACGATCGGCCAGTGGGGCGCGGCGATATCGGCAGCCTGGATGCGGCGAACGGTGGCGAGGTCGCCTTCGGTCGAGGTGCGGTAGCCCCAACCGGTGAGATCGCGGCCGTTAAAGAGACTCACGAAGCCCGGCTCGGGCGTGAAGGTATCGGGCTCGCGTTCGGTGAAACCGAGGGTGGCAAAGACGGGGCGGAGGGCGGCGGCGAATTTCGTGTAGCCGGCGGTGTTGGGGTGAAGCAGATCAGGAAACTCGGCGGGCAGGGCGTCGTTTTGCACGTCGGCGAAAAGTTTCCAAGTGTCGAGGAAGGTGACCTGCGGTTGGTCGAGCGTGGCTTCGAGGAAGAGTTGATTGACGCGGCGGATGAGGAAGGCGGGACGCTTTTTGGTGGTGGAGCTGGGCATGACGGCGCAGAGCACGACAGGGAGCGCGGGATCGTGGGCGTGGAGCGCGGCGAGGATGAGGCGGAGGTTGGCGGCGACGGTCCACGGCGTGGCGTTTTCCTCGAGGTCGTTGGTGCCGATGAGGAGGACGACGGCGGACGGGTTGAGCGAGAGCACGTCTTCGCGGAGACGAAGGAGGACGCCGCGGGTGGTGTCGCCGCTGATGCCGCGGTTGGCGACTTTGACGCCGGGGAAGGAAGTCGCGAGAGACTCCTTCCAGCCCTGCGTGATGGAGTCGCCGAGGAAGACGACGGCGCGCTGGTCCTGCGCGATCTGGTCGGCCCACGTGGTGCGACGCTCGGTCCAGAGTTTTTGGAACCACGGGTAGCGGCGAATCGGGCCGGCGCCGGGAAGGCCGTCATCGGTGGCGGGCAGCGCGAATCGGGATGGGGCGGCGGTGGAGGTAGCGGCGGGCGAAGTGTTGGCCAGAGGCGTGGGCACAGGAGGCGCGGTAGCGCAGCCGGCGAAGGTGAGGGCGAGCAGGGCGAGGAGCGGGGTGAGGCGCATGGGGATGGGAGAAGAAATGAGAAAGAGAGGAGGGGAGAAAGAGTAAGAGAAAGAGGAAAGAGAAAGATTTCCAGAGAGTGGCCCACGGAACAAACGGAATACACGGAAAGGGACCGGAGAAGGGGGCCCGAGAACGATGCGGTAGGACGCGATTGGGCGGAGGGGCGGGCGAGCTGAGGAGGTGGGAGAAAGATGAAAGAGAAAGATTTCCGAGGCGGAGAGAGGCGCGCAAAAAAGCTCGGGCGTTTCGGGCCCGGGCTGGGAGAAAGGAAGGAAGCCCGATGGGGACACCGGGCTCCACCTTGGCGGACCGGCTTTAGCGGACGACGCGGGCGCCGCCGCCGCCGATGGTCTTTTCGACTTCTTTGCGGGTGGCCATCGAGGTGTCGCCGGGGGTCGTCGAGGCGAGGGCGCCGTGGGCGGCGCCGTATTCGACGGCTTTCTGGGCGTCGTTGAACTCGAGGAACCCGAACTGCAGGCCGGACGCGAACGAATCGCCGCCGCCGACGCGGTCGAGGATCTCGAGCTTCGGGTATTTCTTGCTCTCGTGGAATTTGCCGTCGTGCCAGAGGATCGCGGACCAGTCGTTGCTGGTGGCGGTGTGGACGTGGCGCAGCGTGGTGGCGGCGACCTTGAAGTTCGGGAAATCTCGCACGGCGGTCTCGATCATGGCCTTGAAGGCGTCGGTCTCGATGTGCTTGAGGTCTTCGGCGCCCTTGACGGCGAAACCGAGCGAAGCGGTGAAGTCCTCCTCGTTGCCGATCATGATATCGACGTATTTGGCGATCTCTCGGTTGACCTCCTGGGCCTTCTTGAGGCCGCCGATGGTCTTCCAGAGCGAGGGACGGTAGTTCAAATCGTAGCTGACGATCGTGCCGTATTTGTTGGCGGCTTTGACGGCCTCGACGGTGACTTCGGCGGTCGACGCGGAGAGCGCGGCGTAGATGCCGCCGGTGTGGAACCAGCGCACGCCGCGTTTGCCGAAGATGTGATCCCAATCGATGTCGCCGGGCTTGATCTGGGAGGCGGCGGTGTTGCCGCGGTCGGGATTGCCGACGGCGCCGCGGATGCCGAAGCCGCGCTCCGTGAAATTGAGGCCGTTGCGGACGGTGCGGCCGATGCCATCGTCCTCGCGCCACTTGATGAACTCCGTGTCGACGCCGCCCTGCATGATGAAGTCTTCGACGAGGTGACCGACCTCGTTGTCAACGAACGCGGTGACGACGGCGGTTTTGAGCCCGAAGCATTTGCGGAGACCGCGGGAGGTATTGTATTCGCCGCCGCCTTCCCAGACTTGGAAATTGCGGGCGGTGCGGATGCGGCCCTCGCCGGGATCGAGACGAAGCATGACTTCGCCGAGGGAAATTTGGTCAAAGGCGCAGGAAGCGGCTGGTTTGATTTTGAGGCTCATAATGGGATGGAGATGGAGAAAGAAGAGGATGGGTTAACCACGAAACACACGAAATACACGAAAGCCGGAGAACTGCCCACGGAACACACGGAAGAAAACTGAAGATTGGTTTCTGTGTATTCCGTGTGTTCCGTGGGCAAAATGGTTTAGATCGTGACCGTCTTGAAGGACGCGGCGTCCCAGGTGGGTTGTTTCGCCTCGGCGGCGATTTCGCTGAACGCGGCGACCTCGGCGGTGCTGAAGAGCAGGCCGCCGGCGGCGGCGACGTGCTTCGCCCAAGTGGCTTCGAGTTGGCCGGGTAACATGCATTTCTCGTTACCGTGGCCGAGGACATCGGCGATGACAGCCTTCACGTTGTCCGATTGGTTGCGGCCCTTCGCGAAGGCGCCGCCACTGATCGCGTCGGGGTGGATCACTTGGAAGAAGAAGCAGCACGTGCCCTTGTCGCCCTCGGCCTCGGCCCAGCGGTTGCGGAGAGTCGGGAGCGAACCGCCGATGAAGCCGCCGACGATCTCGTTGATCAGCGAAAGGCCGTAGCCCTTGTGCGCTCCGAACGGGAGAAGCGAGACGGCGAGATTGGCGTCGGTGGTGGGATTGCCGTCTTTGTCCACGGCGGCGAGCGGCGGGAGCGGTTTGCCCTCGCGTTTGAGTTGTTGGACGCGGCCCATGGCGACGACGGACGTGGCCCAGTCGATGACGATGGGATAGCCGATGGCGTCGGTGGTGGGGAAGCCCCACGAGTGCGGATTGGTGCCGAGGGTGGCGAATTTACCGCCAAAAGGGACAACCTCCGCGAGCGCGGCGGTGCAGTTCGTGTAGGCGATGTAGCCCTTCTTCGCGGCGTCCATCACGTAGCCGCCGCCCCAAAGGTAATGGAAGGCGTTGTCGACGGAGACGGTGCCGACGCCGTAGTGGTCGGCGAGACGGATGGCCTCGTCCATGGCACGGAAGGCAGTGGACTGGCCGAGTTTTTTATTGGCGTTCCAGATCTTGGCGGCGGGGAAGCGGGACGCTTTCTCCTCGATCTGGGCGCCGGGGACGCAGCCCTTTGAGCCGGAGCCGAAGACGTGGTCTAGGTGGAGAGCCTTGAGGGCGTTGTGGGTGCGGATGCCGTGGCGGGAAGCCTCGGCGCAGAAACGCGCTCCTTCGGCCGACTCGTCGGCATGGAAGCCACGATGCTGGTAGGCGGCTTGGACGAGGGCGTTGTGCTGGGTCTCGGGGACGACGTGAAAAAGTTCGGGCATGGGAGTGAGTTGAGAGTTGAGGGAGGGAGGTAGGAGCGCGCTTGCGCGCGATGAATCCGTTTCTTGAAATTTTCCGTCGCCTTTCCCGGGGAACGGGGAGGCAGGGGAGAAAGATTAAGAGAAAGAGGAAAGAGAAAGATTGCGGAGACGTCAGACGACTTTTTTGACGGCGACTTCGGGGTTGATCTGGGCGAGGGGTTTTTCGCCGTGCATGGCGAGGATGAGGTTTTTCACCGCGGCGGTGGCTTGGCGAACGACGCTCTCGTAGGTGCGCGAGCCGACGTGCGGGGTGACGACGACGTTGGGCAACTTGAGCAACGGGTGGTCGGGCGTCGGTGGCTCTTCGTCGAGGACGTCGGTGCCGTAGCCGCCGACTTGGCCGCACTTGAGGGCTTCGACCATGTCGGCCGTGTGGACGATCTCGCCGCGGGCGCAGTTGAGAATGAGCACGCCCTTTTTCATTTTTGGGAAAGACTTCGCGCTGATCATGTCGCGGGTCTCGGGGGTGAGATTGGTGTGGAGCGAAATGTAGTTGGAGGCGGCGTAGATCTCGTCGAGCGAGGCGGCGCGTTTGACGTTATGGGCGGCGGCGAATTTCTCGTCCCAGTAAACATCGAAGGCGATCACGTTCATCCCAAAGGCGCGGGCGCGGACGGCGACTTCCTTGCCGATGCGGCCGAGACCGACGATGCCGATAGTTTTTTCGAGCAGCTCGTGGCCAGTCTTGCGTTTCCAACCGTTGGCGCGGGTGGAGTCGGTGTGGAAGAGCAGATTCTTCTCGAGGGCGAGCAGAAGGAGGAACGTGTGCTCGGCGACGGTGGTGTGGTTGACGCCAGGGGTGAAGAGGAGCGGGAGGCCGAACTCGGTGCAGGACTTCACATCGATCTTGTCGACGCCGATGCCGTATTTGCTGATGACTTTGAGTTTTGGGAGGGCTTTTTCCAGGACCTTGCGGGTGATGAGATCGTCGCCGCAGATGTAACCATCGACGTCGCCAACGAGGGCGAGCGTATCGGCCTCGTTGAGCGGACCGCGGGCACGGATGATTTCCCAACCGGTGTCGGCGAGAAGTTTGTGGTGTTCGCCCGGAGTGTCTTGGAACGAAGTAGTTGTGAGGAGGATTTTGGTCATAGCAACGAGAGGAAGGGTGAGATTTGCACAGCAGTCCGCGGGAAGTGAAGCGAAAGTTTGGTCAAGCCGTTGAACGCGGGCGCGGCCGGAAGTTGAGCGGGGCATGATTTGCCGGGCGCTGAGCGGGCCGTGCCGTCGGGCGACGAGCGAAAACGATGAGGTAAATGAAACCGCAAATTTGGATCAGCTACCCTCGGTCGAGCCCGGGTGGGCGCGCACGATGCCAACTACGGGGCGCACCATTTTAGCCGGTGGCACCGGTGCAAGGGCTGTGGGCGGAGATTCTGCGGGTGCGGGATTGAGCCTAGAAGGCGTGGGGTTTGGTTCGCGGGCAAAGCGGCTTTCGTGCGAACTCGCGGGGAGACGCCGGCACGCGCAATTGCGCGCCTCGCCGGAGCCGTCACCCGGCGGGACAGGCGGATCATGACGGCGCGGCGACGGCGATGAACGCGGCGAGGGCAGGATCGGGGGCGGGATTGGTGCGCCAGCCGACCACCAAGCGGCTTTCAGGGGCGGGGCCGGTGAGCGGACGGAAGAGAACTTCCGCCGGCAGGTGCTTGGCTTCGCTCGGGCACATAAAGGTCGCGCCCACGCCTGCGCGGACTAGGCCGACGCCGTTGGCGCGGGGCCAGACTTCCTCGGCGATCCGCGGGGTCACGCCGGAGGCCGCAAACGCCGCGAGCACGCGGTCGTAAAAGCCGGGATTGTGCGTGCGGGGGAACAGGACGAACGGGGTCGTCGCGAGGTCGATCAGGCGGAGTTCGCGGCGGCGCGCGAGGGGGTGGTCGGCCGGGAGCAGCACGCCGTTTTTCTCCTGCAGCAGGACGTGCGTGCGCAGGCCGGGGGTGGGCGCGTCGGGGTGAAAAAAGCCGCAGGCGAGATCACCGGATTGCAACGCGGTGAGTTGGGCCGAGGTGGGAGATTCGTTGAGCTCGAGCCGGATGCCGGGGTGGCGGCGGTGAAATTCGCGGATGATCGGCGGCAGGACCGTGGCCATGGCCAAGCCGGTAAAGGCAACGCGCACATGGCCGACCTCGCCGTCGACGAGTGCCTTTAGGTCGGAGGGCAGGGCGGCGAGGCCGCGCAGGAGGGGTTCGATGCGATCGAGGAGGAGACGGCCGGCGGGGGTGAGCTCGGCGCCGCGGCGCGTGCGATTGAGGAGGTCGGTGCCGAGCGCGGCCTCAAGTTGCGCGAGGGCACGGCTCAGAGCGGGCTGGGCGACGGCGAGGGTCTCGGCGGCTTTTCGAAAGTGCAGCTGGCGGGCCAGCTCGCGGAAATAGACGAGGTGGCGGAGTTCGAAGGGGTATTGGTAATCGCGGGGCATGGAGGGGAGCGGGAGGAGGAAGAGGAGGGATCCCGGAGGGTTACCACGAAAGACACGAAACAAACGAAAAGGGATCGGGAAGGGGAGTGGGACTTAAGGGGGAGAGTTTTTTGGATCGTGCCAAGGGATCGTTCGGAAAAGAGGTTGCCCGCGAATAAATGCGAATGGATGCGAATGGGCGCGAATCGAGAGGGGAGATGGGCTTGGGTGAAGAGGCCGGGGCGGGAGTTAGGAGGGTTAACAAAAAAACACGAAATGGGGGGCGAGGTGAGTTTTGGCGGACCGGAGTCCCGGTTGAGTTAGCGGTTTGAAGCCGAGAGAGACGATGAATAACTGATGCTTTTTAGGCATCACTGGAGGCTAAATTAGTATTTCTCGGCATAGCAACTCTGCGCTATATTTCGGGGGTCGGTCGGGGGCGGCGTTTCGAGTTCCGGAGGTGTCAGAACCTCAGGGAGGTTCGATGACTCGAAACCCGGAAGCCGAAGAAACCGAAACATTGTCCCCGTCCATCTCCCCTCCTTTTTTCTATGCCTCAATCTCTTTTCCAAAAAGTTTGGGACGCTCACACCGTCCGCCAACTGGCCAACGGTCAGACGCAGCTTCTCATTGGCACGCACCTCATCCACGAGGTGACGAGCCCGCAGGCGTTTGGAATGTTGCGCGATCTCGGGCTGCCGGTGGCGTTTCCGCACCGCACGTTTGCCACGGTCGACCACATCGTGCCGACCGATCAGTTGGTTGAGCCTTACTCCGACCCGCTGGCGCAGGCCATGATGGACGAGCTGCGGAAAAACTGCGCTCAGTTTGGGATCACGTTTTTCGACCGGGCGAGCGGCAAGCAAGGCATCGTCCACATCGTGGGGCCGGAGCAGGGCATCACCCAGCCGGGCACGACGATCGCTTGCGGCGATTCGCACACGAGCACGCACGGCGCATTCGGCGCGATCGCGTTTGGCATCGGCACCAGCCAGGTGCGCGATGTGCTGGCGACGCAGACGATGGCCCTCAGCGCGCTCAAGGTGCGCCGCATCGAGGTCAACGGGAAGTTACGGGCGGGCGTGTATGCGAAGGATGTTATCTTGCACATCATCCGCACGCTCGGGGTGAACGGCGGCACGGGCTACGCTTACGAATACGCGGGCTCGACCTTCGACGGCTTCTCGATGGAGGAGCGCATGACGGTGTGCAATATGTCGATTGAGGGCGGCGCTCGGGCCGGCTACGTAAATCCGGAC
This sequence comes from Opitutus sp. GAS368, assembly GCA_945882935.1. GTDB lineage: Bacteria > Verrucomicrobiota > Verrucomicrobiia > Opitutales > Opitutaceae > Tous-C4FEB. Next base: position 12,217 of record CAMCWW010000011.1, on the reverse strand, counting down.
GAGACGACGTTCGCCTACCTCAAGGGCCGGCCCTACTCGCCGCAAGGCGCGGCGTGGGATGCGGCGGTGGCGACTTGGAAGTCTTTCGCCTCCGATCCGGGCGCGACCTACGACGACGTCGTGAAGATCGACGCGGCGACGATCGCCCCGACCGTGACCTGGGGCATCAACCCCGGCCAAGGCATCGCGATCAACGAGAACATCCCGAGCGTCGAGACGGCCACATCGGACGATGACCGGGCGGGGATCATCGAGGCGCTGACCTACATGAAGCTGCCGCCGGGCGCGCCGATCAAGGGCACGGCGATCCACGTCGCATTCCTCGGCTCGTGCACCAACGGCCGTCTCTCGGATTTTCAGGAAGTCGCCAAATACCTAAAAGGCCGCAAGGTCGCGCCCGGCATTAAGGCCATCGCGGTGCCCGGCTCACAGATTGTCGCGCTCCAATGCGAAAAGCTCGGGTTGGACAAAATTATCGCCGAGGCGGGGTTTGAGTGGCGGGCGGCGGGGTGTTCGATGTGTCTCGCGATGAACCCTGACAAGCTCATCGGCGACCAACTCTGTGCGTCGTCGTCCAACCGCAATTTCAAGGGCCGCCAAGGCTCCACCACGGGCCGCACGATCTTGATGAGCCCGGTGATGGTCGCGGCGGCCGCAGTCACCGGTCACATCGCGGATGCCCGCGAAGTCTTCGCCGTCAACTGAACCCATCCACCCAGCCCATTAACCACGAAACACACGAAATACCCTAAACCCGATGCTGCTGCATTTCTTGTGATTCGTGGATTTCGTGGTTAAAAATTTCTTCTCCCAACTTATATGGCCCTCGCAAAAATCACCTCCTTCACCGGCCGCGCCGTCGCGGTGCCCGGCAACGATATCGACACCGACCGCATCATCCCGGCGCGCTTCATGAAGTGCGTGACCTTCGACGGGCTGGGCGAGTTTCTTTTCAACGACGTGCGCAAGCAGCTCGACGGTACGCTCAAGTCGCACCCGTTGAATGAGCCCCGTTTCAATGGCGCGACGATTTTGCTCTCGGGCGCAAATTTCGGCTGCGGCTCGTCCCGCGAACACGCGCCGCAGGCGATCCAGAAATACGGCTTCCGAGCGGTGATCGCCGAGGGCTATGCGGAGATTTTCTTCGGTAACTCCATCACACTCGGAATTCCGTGCGTGACGGCGACGCGCGAGGACATCGCCAAGATTGCGGCGGCGGTCGAAGCTGATCCCACCCTCGAGGTCACGATCGATGCGACGAAGCAGGAAGTGCGTTTCGGCGGGCAGACCGCAAAAGGCGCGATCCGGGAATCGGCGCGCGATGCGCTGGTCAACGGACGTTGGGACGCGATCGGGGAGCTGATCGACGGCCTGCCGGCCGCGAAAACAACGGCGGCCAAGTTGCCTTACCTGGCGGCGTGAGGGGCGGGTAGGGACGGATCTCCGAGCCGTCCGCTTTGGAGATCTTGGGTTTTGGACGAGCGCGGACGCCTCGGAGAGGCGTCCCTACCCATTGCAGTCGCGCTTCCGCCGAAAGCCCGGATTTGACGGGAAACGAAAAACTGAACTTCATCACTTTTTCTGAACCTTTGCCGGACTCCGGCGTCTCCTTCCGCACACACCTTTATGTTTTTAGCCTCTATTGATGCGGTCCGCATATTCAAAGAAGCCGGTTTGCTGATCTACCCGCTGGGTCTCTGCTCGCTGATCGCGACGTTTATCATTGTGGAACGCCTCTTTGCCCTGCGCACCCCGGCGGTTATTCCGGAGGATTTGGCAGAGTCGGTGATCGAAGGTCGCGCTTCGACGGGAGATAAACGGTCGGCTTTGGGCCGGATTCTTAATTTTGCCTCGAGGCATGTCGGTGATGCCGAGGCGGTGAAGGCCTATGCGCGGCTTGAGGTGATCAAGCTGGAGCGCGGGGTCAGCTACCTCGATACGATCTACGCGGCGGCGCCGTTGATCGGGCTGATCGGTACGGTGACGGGTTTGCTCGGGGCGTTTTCCGTGGTGGACCCGCAGACGAAGATGCCGGATCCGGTGCAGTTCACCGAAAGCGTGGGCTACGCGTTGTCGGCGACGATTCTCGGTCTTTGCATCGCGCTGCCGGCGTTGATTGGGAGCGGACACCTGCAACGCGTGATCAGTAAACATGCGGCGCAGTTGGATGTGTTGCTTGAGCGGGTGCTGGCCAAGCAAGGCGCAGCCGAACCACCGTCGGCCAAGCAGCCATGAGTCTGTTGCAACGGCGGCCGCGGCCGCGCCCGGAATTGCCGCTCGTGCCGTTGATCGACGTGCTCGTGATGCTCGTGCTCTTCGCCTACGTGACGATGCAGGCGCGCTCGGGTGCGGTGCTCAATCTGACGCTGCCGAAGGTGGACACAGCGGGTAAGAATGATTTTCAGGGCAAGGTCACGGTCGCGATCGACAAGGAGGGTGTGGTGACGTTCAACGGCCAGACCGTGAGCGACGAGCAACTCATCACCCTGCTGCGCGAGGTGCGTAATGTGGACAAAGACATCCCGGTGCTGATCAAGGCCGACGAAACGACGCAGTTGAAGAAGTTGGCTTTCGTGATGGATGCGTGCCGCAAGAGCGGTCTGAACAAGTTTAGTTTGCAGTCGCGCTAGAGTCCGCGGCACAGCGTCGAATCGCCGGTCTGCCAGCGCTCATCAAAGTTTCATGAAGATCGTCATCACCGGGGTTACGCGCGGGCTGGGTCGGGCGTTGGCTAAAAAATTCATTGCGCTCGGACACACGGTGATCGGGTGCGGCCGGAGCGGGACGGAGATTTTTGACCTGCGGATGGACCACGGCGCGCCGCATGATTTCATGGTGTGCGATGTGGCGCTCGATGCGAAGGTGGCGCTGTGGGCGGCGAAGGTCCTGGAGCACGACGCGGCGCCGGATTTTTTGATCAACAATGCGGGCGTGATGAATCCGCTCGGGCCGTTGTGGATGCAGAGCGACCGGGAGTTCACCAAGGTCGTCGATGTGAACGTGCGCGGCGTGGCCAACGTGATCCGGCATTTCGTGCCGGCGATGGTGGCCAAGCAGAAAGGCGTGATCGTGAATCTGAGCTCGGGTTGGGGACGGGGCGTGGCGCCGGAGGTCGCGCCGTATTGCGCGACGAAATGGGCGATCGAGGGATTGACGAAGGCGCTGGCGGAGGAGTTGCCGGCCGGGATGGCGGCGGTGCCGCTCAATCCCGGCGTGATCGACACGGACATGCTGCGCGCGTGCTGGGCGGAAGGCGCGGCGGCCCATCCGAAGGCGGAGGCGTGGGCGGAGGTGGCGGCGCCGTTTATCTTGAAGCTCGGGGCGAAGGAAAACGGGCGGAGTTTGAGTGTGGGCGGATTTGAGGGGTGAGGCGTGGCGCGGTGGTAGAGCGCTCGGACGCTTCACCACGAAAGACACTAAACACACGAAAGGCGGAGAGGGACTTGCCGCGGATAGAAGCGGATGGGCTCGAAAAAGGCAGAGGATTGAAACCTCAGCGCGTGGAATGAAACCGACCAGCGGTCGGTTCTAAAGGTTCGGAATGAAACCGACTAGCGGTCGGCTTTACAGTTTCGGAGTGAAACCGGCGGCGCGCAGGACGGTGGCGGCATGGAGGCGGGCGGTGTGTTCGCGGTCGCGATTGTAGCCGCCTCCGTAGAGGATCGCGGTAGGGGTTCGCGTTCGCGTGACGAGCTGCAAAATGTGTTCGTCGCGGGCCGCGAGGTCGGCGTCGGTGAGTTTCATTTGGCCAAAGCGGTCGTTCTCGTGGGGGTCGGCGCCAGCGATCCAAAAAACGAGGTCGGGGGCGAAGTCGGCAAAAGCCGGCGCGAAGGTGGCTTCGAGTTGCTCAAGGTAGTCGGCTCCGCCGACGTAACGGGGGAGTTCGACGTCGAGGGAGCCGGGGGTTTTTACGGCCGGGTAGTTTTTCCCGACGTGAATCGAGTAGGTAAATACGCGGGGATCGGCGGCGAAGATGTCATGGGTGCCGTTGCCCTGGTGGGCATCAGTATCGAGGACGAAGACGCGGAGCTCGGGGCGCGTGGCGTGCAGATCGCGGATGGCGATGGCGACGTCGTTGAGTACGCAGTAGCCTTGGCCGTGATCGGGGAACGCGTGATGCGTACCGCCGGCGAGGTTGCAGGCGAGGCCCTCGGTGAGGGCGGCGTAGGTCGCGGCGAGAGAGCCCGCGACTTCGAGCCGAGAGCGGGTGAGCAACGCCTCGCAGGCGGGCAAGCCGAGTTTCAGCGCCGCGCGTGGGTCGAGTGAGCCGGTGCGAATCTGCTCGAGGTAGTCGGCCGTGTGGACGCGGAGCACAAGGTCGAACGGCGCGGGGTCGACGGTATGGATCGAAAGGGAAGGGCTGAAACGTTTGTCACTTAATCGGTGACAAACGGATTGGGGCGAAAGCGGGGTGGAGGCGGCGCGGATGAAGGCTTCGGCGCGCCAGAATTTGTCCATCGGGAACGGGTGCTCGACCGGGAGTGGAAAGGTGTAATCCGGATGGTAAAAACAGCGCACTGGTTGAGTGAGCGAAGATGCGGGCGCGAGGCAAATGGTTGAACGTAGCCGGAAGGGGCGGGCAACGGATTGCTTTCAACCGGTGAGCCAATCGATTGGGGTCGGTGCCGTTCGCGGGCCCACTACGCCAGAACGCTCAGCAGCGTGGCGCCGAGGGTCGGCGGGATCTGGGGTCGAAGGGGCAGCCACGAAGGGCAAGCGCGGCGAACAGGGGGCAGAAGAGAGGCCCACATGGGCCGGTCAAAACCGCGGAACCGGGTCGAGAGCAATGTGCCCGTTCGCCCGAGGGGATAAGGAACGGAGGCGCGGGTAACGCCGAGCACCGAGCGTCGGGCGCCCCATTCACTGACGGGAGAAATCCCGCGCCGGCGGCTTTACTCGGCGGGCTTGGCCGCGGGTTTCGCGATGGGAAGGACGGTGACGCGGGAGACGCGGTTGGCGGGGAAGTATTGCTTGGCCAACGCGGACAATTCCTCGGCGGTCATCGCCTCGAGGTCGGCGATGCGCGTGCGGGCCCAGGCGAGGCGCTCGGGTTGTTCTTGGGCGCGGCTCAGCACGGTGCCGAGCCAGTAGCCGTTGTTGCGGAGATTTTCGCGGCTCGAGGTGAGGAGGGGTTGTTTGGAGCGGTTGAACTCTTCGGCGGTGACGCCTTTTTCGGCGAGGTCGGCGGCGATCGCGACGACGACATCGGCGATCTCCTGCGCTTTGGCGGGATCGACGCTGACTTGGGCCACCAAATAGCCGTAGCCGGGGTAAATGTCGCTCGAGGAGCTGCCGGCGCCGGGGCTGTAGGCACCGCCGAGTTCCTCACGGACTTTGACGCGGAGGCGATCGCTCAGAACTTCGCCGAGCAGGTTGAGGCGACGGCTGATTTTGACGTTCAGGGCGTCGGTCGAAGGCCAGTAGAGGCCGATGAGTCCTTTGGGGATCTCGGTTTCGACGGAGTAGGATTTGATCAAAGGCTCCGCGGGCATGGTGATTTTGCGTTGGGCGGCGAGGTCGGCTTTGGGGGTGCGGGGTGGGAGGGCGCCGAAGGTCTGGGCGATGGCGGTGAGGGTGGGCTCGAGTTCGAAATCACCGACGACGGCGAGTTCGATGGCGCCCGTGGCGAGTTGGGGGGCAAGCCAGGCGCGGACCTCGGCGAGGGTGCGCTGGGCCATGGTGGCTTTAGGTGGCAGGCCAAAGCGCACATCGCCCCCGGCGAGGAGGCGGGAGAACTCGAGGGTGAGCGGACCGTTGGGGACGCGGGCGAGTTGTAGATAGGTTTGCTCGATGCCTTTTTCTGCTTGGCGGGCGGCCTCGGCGCGGTAGCCGGGGTCGGTGATCTTGGCGGTCATCAACTGGAGTTGCAGGAGCAGGTCGGCACGGTTGGTGGCGCCGGAGACCACGAGGGCGTCGGCACCGACATTGAGGGCGGCGCCCACGGTCTTGCCGGCGAGGAGGCGGCGGAGATCGTCGGTGCTATGGCGACCGAGACCACCGGCGTTGAAGGTGAGGTTGGCGTAGGTCGTGAGGCCGGGTTGCGAAAGCGGTTGGGTCAGGCCGCCGTCGCCGACGCGGGCGCTAAGGTTGATGCGGCTGGCCTCGAACGGGGTGGGCTTGAGGTTGACGCGGACGCCGTTGGCAAACGTCACGAGGGTGATGCCAAGGTCATCGACGGTGGAGCGGGCGGTGATCGTGCCGGGCCGGCCGAAGTCGGTGTAGGCCCAGACGGCCTCGACCTCGACTGCGGGGGCGGCGACGGGGACGGCGGCGGATTTCTCGTAGGCGGCGGCGAGCAACGCGGCGGCCTCGGCAGGCGGGATTTTGGCGTTGCCGGTGATGGAGACGATGCGGCCGCTGGGGGCCCACGCGGCGCGGAGAGCGGCGAGGCATTCGGCGGGAGTGACCTTTTCGAGGGCGGGCCGGTTGAGGGCGAGATCCGCAGACGGGTGGGTGAAAACATTCTTCCCGTGGACCGCGGAGGCGAGGGCCGTGGCGAGCGAACCGGAGCGACGCGTGGCGGCGGACTTCACGGATTGCTCAAGGGAGTTGATAAACGTGGCGGTGACCTCACGGAGTTCGGCGGCGGAGAAGCCGTGGGTGAGGGCGCGGCGGAGTTCTTGGTCGGCGACGGCGAGCGCGGCGGGCCACTGGTCGGCTTTGCAGGTGAGGTCGATGGAGGCTTCGCGATAGAGATCGTAGCCGTCGGACACGGAGGTGGAGCCGCTCGCGAAGGGAGCGTTTTCTTGTTTGGCGAGAGTGGAAAGCCGGCGAGCGATGATAGCGTTGGCGAGCGTGCGCGGGAGACTCTCGAGGCGGTTGACGACGGTGTCGGGCTGGAAACCTTGCGGCGTGAGCGTCGAGATCGAGACCTCGGTGGCGGGAGACTCGATCTCGGGATGGTAGTAGGTGCGGAGGCCGGCGGTCGCGGCGACGGTGCCGCGGTCGGGCGAGGCGCGAACGGGGGCGCGGGCGGTCAGAGGAGAAAACGCGACGACAACCTGTTTTTCGAAGGCAGCGACGTCGAAGTCGCCGACGGCAACCACGGTGATTTTTTCGGGGCGATACCAAGTGTTGTAGAAATCGACGAACTCCTCGCGCGGGGCGCCCTCGATGACGGAGTTGAGACCGATGGGGAGACGCTTTGGCAGCAGGGTATCGGGGAAGTTGAAGGCAAGATTGGCGACTAGCGTGCGGAAGCCGATGGTGTCGCGGTCGCGTTTTTCCGCGACGATGATGCCGCGCTCTTTGTTGATTTCCTCGATGCGGAGGAGCAGCCCGCCGGCGTAGTCGGTGAAGACGCGCAGGCCCTCGTCGAGCGTGGCTTCATCGGTCTTGGGCAGTTCGAGCATGTAAACGGTGCGGTCGAACGAGGTGAAGGCGTTGGTGTCGTTGCCGAAGCCCATGCCGAGGCGTTGCAGAACCTCGATGAGCGAGCCGGGCGGGAATTTCGTGCTGCCATTAAACGCCATGTGCTCGAGGAAATGGGCGACGCCGCGTTGCGCTTCGGTTTCATGGAAAGCACCGGCGTCGATTTGAAGGCGGAGGGAGGCGCGGTTCTTCGGCTCGGCGTTTTTGAGCAAAGCGTAGCGGAGGCCGTTGGGCAAAGTGCCGTAGCGGACGGCGGGGTCGGGCTTGAGGTCGCTCGTGGCGTGGGCGAACGGGGCGATCTGCGGTGGTGGTAAAGCCGGGGTGGCAGCGGTGGCGGCGAAAGCGGAGCCGGCAAGGAAGGCCAACGTGCAGAGTAAGGTGGCGGGAAGGCGGGGAATTAGCATGGAGACAAAATTGAGGAGAGGGACTCTGGGCGAAAGCGCAAAGCGAACGAACGGCGAAATTAGGCCGAAAGCTACAATGGCGGCGGAACAAGGGGTGGGCGGGCGGCGGGGAGGGGCGCAAATGAAATTGCCCAAGAGGGAAAAGTTTGGCGCGTAGGAGGTGTGCTTTGGCTCTATCGACTTCTGTTTCCTTTGGCGCTCGTGCTGGCGCTGCCGAATTATCTGCGGCGGGCGCTGCGGCGCGGCGGGTTGCGGGAAAAATTTGGGCAGCGGTTTGGGGGGCATCCGAATTTGCCGGCGGCGGCATTGGGCGCGCGGCGCATCTGGTTGCAGGCGGTGAGTGTGGGGGAAGTGCTGGCCATCGGTCCGTTGCTGGAGGCGCTCAAGCAAGACGGGGCCGAGGTTTATCTGACGACCACGACGAGCACGGGCTACCGGGTCGCGCGGGACCGTTATCTCGATCAAGTGATCGGGCTGGGCTATTTTCCCGTGGACTGGTGGCCGTTTGCGGCACGGGCGTGGCGGAGGCTAAAGCCGGATCTGGTGATATTGACCGAGGGCGAGCGTTGGCCGGAGCATCTCTCTCAAGCGAAACAACGGGGCGTGCCGGTGATCGCGGTCAACGCGCGGTTGTCGGACCTGAGTTTTCGCCGCATGAAATTATTTGGACCGGCGGGGCGAATGCTCGTGGGTGGAATCACGCGGTTGCTGCCGAGCTCGTCGCAGGATGAGGCGCGGTTTCTGGAATTGGGCGCGCTGGCGGCGAGCGTGACGCCGACCGGGAACATCAAGTTTGACGTGTCGATTCCCCGGCTGGACGAGGCTGAAAAACTGAAACTGCGGGGTGAACTCGGGCTGTCGGCCGGGTTGGTGTTGCTCGGGTCTTCGACGTGGCCGGGCGAGGAGGAAGCGATGATCGCGGCACTGCGGGCGACGCGGGAGCGCGGAGTAGAGTGCACGCTGGTGTTGGTGCCGCGACACGCGGAGCGACGCAGCGAGCTTGATCGACTGCTGGGCAAGACGGGGCTGAGGTATCATTTTCGTTCTCGGGGCGCGGCCCCGGGCGAGGTGGATGTGGTGGTCGGCGATACGACCGGGGAGCTGCGGAAATTGACCCAGCTCGCGGATGTAGTGTTCGTGGGAAAAAGCCTGCCGCCGCACGGCGAAGGGCAGACGCCGGTCGAAGCGGCCGCGTTGGGCCGCGCGATTATTTTGGGTCCGGGCATGAGCAACTTCCGGGTGATCGCGCGAGAGCTGACGGAATCGGGTGCGGCCTTGCGGGTGACGACCGCGGCGGAACTTGCGGCGACGCTGGCCGGTCTCGCCCGGGACGGGGCGCGGCGTGAAACGCTCGCGCGGGGAGCGGCGGCGTGGCACGCGAAGAACGTGGGCGCGGTTGGGCGCACGCTTGCCGTGGTGCGACAGGAACTGGCGAAGCTCGGCCCGCAGCAAAAAAGCTAGTCGGCCGAGGTGGGCTTGGGGCGCAGCTGCGAAAGCGTGTAGCCCGGGGCCGCAAGGCCGGTGAGCGCGGCGGGAATGAAAAGGGTGCCGTAACCGAGCGCAGGGAAAACGACGCCTCCCGCAATGCCGCCGGCAAGGAAGCCGCCGATGATGATCACGCAGAGTCGTAGGCGACGCGTGTCCACGGCATGCCCGCGCAGCGAATGGCCGAGGAAGATGCCAAGGTCGGTGAACATGCCCGCGATATGAGCGGTGCGCACGACTGAGCCGCTCAAGGTGGAAGCCATGGCGTTTTGCAGTCCACAAGCGCACGAGGTCAAGGAGTCGCCGAGTTGAATGCGGCAGTTGAGTAGCGGCACGGCGCGGGCGAGTAACACCGATTCGAGGCCGAGAGCGACCCCGTAACGGCGGCCGATTTGCAGCGTTGAATCGCCGATCAGCTTAAAAACAGCAGCTGAACCACGGATAGACCCGAATGCACACGGCTACCAAGCAGACGGGAGAAGCGAACAACTCACCCATGAGGTGAAGCAAGCTGGGCGGCGACGTCCGCTTCAGCAGACGTCAGGCTTGGACAAGATCGGGTTCGTCGGTGGCGGGTTCGTCGGTGGGCAGGGGGAAACTACGGAGGAAGTCGGCGTAGTTGATCAGCTCGTAGCGGCCGTCGAAATGTTCGACGATGGCGGTTAACGATTCGACCCAGTCGCCGCTGTTAAGGTAGTGGATGTCGCCGAGTTTTTTGTCGGCGGCCGTGTGGATGTGGCCGCACATCACGCCGAGGCAATTGCGATTACGGGCGAGTTCGGCGATATGATCCTCGAAGTTTGAGACGTGGTTCACCGCGGATTTGACGCGGGCCTTGATCGCCTTGCTCAGCGACCAATATTCTAGGCCACGCCACGCGCGCCAGGCGTTGTAAAAACGGTTAATTTTCAAAAGGGCGCGGTAGCCCCAGTCACCGAGGTGGGCGAGCCAGACGAAGTTTTTGGTGACGGTGTCGAAGACATCGCCGTGCAGCACGAGGTAACGACCGGCCGGCCCCTCGTGAATATGGTCTTCGACGATGGTGAGGTTCTCGAAATCGAGCGGGAGAAACTGGGCGAGAATGTCGTCGTGGTTGCCGCGCACGTAGACGACTTGGGTGTCTTTTTTTTCCAGTTTCTTGAGGACAATGCGGATGAAGCGCGTGTGCGTTTTTTGCCAACTGCCGCCGCGCTGAAGTTGCCAGCCGTCGATAATGTCGCCGTTGAGAATGAGTTTCTCGCAACGCACGTGACGGAGGAAGTGATTTACCTCGAGCGCCTTGCTCTCGGCGGTGCCGAGATGGACATCCGAGATGATAACGGTGCGGACGCGGAGCTTGCTCATGGTGTTGAAAGCGCGAGGCGGGCGGAGGCTGAACCGAGAAAAACGCGAAGGGCGCGCCTGGCCGGCCCCGAGGTCACGCGGGCGCCGCGCGGTTCGTAGCGCAATGCGTTGCAACCAAGGCGGCCGGGCGGCGTTGGCAGATTGGGAAGGATGTAACGCACTACGTCACAGGTTGGCTCGATCGGAAGGGGAAGGGGATGGGTCACGGGAGTTGAAGGGCGAAGCCGCCGGGGGCGGATTCGGCGGAGTAGGCGAGGACGTGACAGATGACGGGGACGACGATGCGCAGGCTGCGGGGGTGGACCGCGACTTCGACGGTAGCACCGGTTTCGTGCGTCTCGCCGTCGGTGTGGACGAGGCCGGCGGCAGGACGTTCGATGGTGAAGCGTGAACCGCGGAGACGCCGGACGAACGAGCTGCCGTCGATGTTGCCGAGGAAAAGGCGCGCACCGAGGTTCATGGCGCCGAGGAGACCGACGGGGCGGATGGCGACGAGGTCGAGCTGGCCGTCGTCGACGCGCGCGCCGGGAGCGATGTAGGCGCGGTTGCCGTATTGATCGGAGTTGGCGACGGCGATGAGCAAAATCTCGAGCGACTCACGTGTGCCGCCGGTCTGCACGATGCAGTGCTCGCTCCGGCGTTGCGCAAAGGCCGTAAACGCGGTGCGGGCATACGCGGGCAGTCCGCGGGTCGTGAGGTGGTTGAAGCGGCGGCTGACATCGGCATCCAGGCCGAGGCCCATGGCGTTGAAAAAAGGATGACCGTTGACGGAGCCGGTATCGACGGCGGCGACGCGTCCGCCAATGGTGGCGACGAGTTCGAGTGCGGCCAACGGCGCGAGGGGCAGGCCGAGGTGGAGGGCGAGGCCATTGCCCGAGCCGCAGGGCACGAGGGCGAGGGCGGCGGGCGTGTGGATGAGGGCTTGGGCAACTTCGTTCATGGTGCCGTCACCGCCGACGGCGACGACGCGCGTGCAGCCGGCGTTTACCGCTTCGCGGGCGAGCACGGTCGCATGGCCGGGCCCCTCGGTGGCGACGAGATCGGCATCGAGGGCGCGGGCACCGATGAAGTCGCGCAGGATCGGCAACAGCCGGGCGTTGCGGGCGTGACGGCCGGAGACTGGGTTAAAAATGAAACGGATTTTCATGGAAGCGCAGCGGCGGGAATGGATCAACGCTCAACGCTTGCTGAAGCCGGAGCCAGCAGGTGGGCGGCGATTACTTGGGCGGCGGAGTTGCGCACGATGGGCTCGAGGGCGGTGCGCCATTGCCGCCATTGGGCGCCGCGGTCGGCGAAGGCGGCGCGAAGCGTCGTCATGACCGCGGCGGGCGTCTCGGCAAGGGCGCCGGCACCGGTGCGGCGGAGGAGCTCGTAGTTACCCTCTTCTTGGCCGGGCACGATTTGGTTCACGATCATTGGGCAACGCGCAGCGATCGCTTCTTGGGTGGTGGCGCCGCCGGCTTTGCTGATGACGACGTGATGGGTCATCAGCAGGTGCGGGATGCGGTCGGTCCAACCGAGGATCGTGGCGGGAAGTGGGCGGCCGGCGGCGAGGTGGGTGAGTTCTTGCCGGAGCCGGTCGTGGCGGCCGTCGGCGTTGGTGACTTCCCATG
>CAMCWW010000010.1:0-55475 GCA_945882935.1 Opitutus sp. GAS368 | reverse complement strand
CAAAGATTACCAGACTAGCTGAGACATTTACAGGTACACCCCAAAGAAATTAGCCCCGCAAAGCCCGTTTAAGCCAACAACAGGGCAAAACTCGCAAATCTGGAAGCCTAGCCCCAAGTTCGCTTTCCCCGCGCTCATTTCAATCAGGTTCGATCCATCCAATTTTAGCGAGAACAGTTACTGCCCCCAGCGCCAAATTGAGTTAAATTTTTTTGGGATTTTCTAAAAATACAGGGGGGCTAGGTGGTGACCTATTTGGGGAGATGAGTCCGACATCAGTTTTAATCCAATTTTTTACTGTCCAATAACTGTCCAAATTTCATCAGTACCTGCCAGTACCAGTAAGTACCTGATTTAGCTCTCAGAGCGCACGCCATTATCCCAAGCCTACCTATCAGGCTCATAACCTGAAGGTCGCTGGTTCAAATCCAGCCCCTGCACCCAATTTAAAAGCCCCTGTAACTACTGAGTCACAGGGGCCTTTTTATTTTTCGACTTCGTTTAAATTGGGTTCACGGCCCAGTTACTGCCCGAATTCAACCTCTAGCCGCAGGTCAATCACACCGCTACGCGCAACGTCGTCTCGTTCGAATTTCCTGCAACGGAAGAAGCATTCGTTGAAATGTTCGTGGCCACTAGAGAGCTAGACTGTGGAGTTAACCAGAAGTGTCGTTTCGCTTCCTCAGGCGTACCTGTACCCAGATAGTTCGAGGAAATCACGGCTGGACCGTTGCCCGGCCAAAGAGCGGTTTGATGTGGATTTTGCGTGAAGTTCACCCGCGTGGTAATCGCAGTAGGCCGCAATGCATTTTTCGGGATAACAATCCCAGCTGCCTTTGCCGCTGAATTGAGTCTCCACGTGTAGCCCTTGCTGGATGTTCTGGATGATCAGTCCAAAGGCCAATGGCGCGCTGAGCTAGCCTAGATCCCCGCGTCCGCCAGTATCACATCCAAAATCTCCCGCGTGCCGAAGCGCACCGCGTCCGTCGTCGGCAGCCCCGTCGCCCGCGCCGTCGCCGCGATCTCAGCGCGCGCCGTCGCCTCGTCCAGCCCCCACGTGTTGAGCGCGACGCCCACGACTCGCACGGGTGGCAACGCCCCTGCCCCCGCCGTCACCATCTCATAAAACGCCGCCACGTCCTTCAACGGTGGGATCGTGACGTGGGGAAACGCATGGAGGTGCTTCATGCCCGCCTTGTGCACGAGCACGAGGTGCGTCGGTTGCGTGCCGCGCAACAGCGGCAACGTGGCCGTCGAAGCCGGGTTCAACATCGAGCCCTGCCCTTCGACCCACACGATGTCCGCGCCCGGCCCGTCGCGCATCAACTCCGCCTCGACCGCTCCGCTCGCATAGTCCACGCGGACCGCGTCCAGACACATGCCCGAGCCGCAGATCATCATCCCCGTCTGCCCCGTGCCGATGAACGCCGAGCGCACGCCCCGGGCCTTCGCCTCGCGGTCGAACTCCAATGCCGCCGTCATCTTGCCGATATTCATATCCGTGCCGATAAACAGCACGCGCTTGCACGCGAGGTTACGCGCCGCTCCCGACCCCGGCCGCAGCCCCGCCGGCTCGCGCCGCATGTCCCACACATAAACGCCCGGCCGCACCGCCGCTGCGATCTCCGGGTCAGAAACCAAGGGCGTGTGACACCCGTTCCACAATGAAGCGCCGCCGCGGATCGCCGCGCGCAACTCCGGCCACCACTCCTCGCGCACGATGCCGCCGCTCGGCGAAATGCCGATGGCCAGCGCCGTCGGCCGGCTCGCCAACGCCTCCTCCACGCTCGCAACGACCCGGATGTCCGGCAGCCCGGGCATGTTGCTCACTTCGCGCAACGGGCGCCCCGCCGTCTCGCGGTCGATCACTGCGACCACTTCGGCGCCGCGATAGCGCAGCAGCGAGAGCCCGGTCTTGCCAAAGCGCGCCGTAAACCCGCCGTGTTGTAAAATCGCGAGCCGCTGAGGCTGACGAATCATTTCGGAAGTAGGATTAACCATGGGAAACTCCAAAGCCGGGCGCGTCCGGCAACTCCAACCGCCCCGCCACCAACCGCGCGCCGCGAAACGCGTCGTCCGCGAGATTCAGGTGACTATCAAGGTCGAGGTAATCCACGAGCCCGCCGAGCTGCGCCGCCGCCGTGTTGGCCAGCGCCGTGTTGCCATAGCAACCGACCAAAATTTTCAGCCGATGCGCCCGCGCCGTGTGCACCAAGCGCAGCGCCCCGTCGAGCCCGCCGCACTTCATGAGCTTGATATTAACGCCATCGATCCCGCTCGCGTGGCGCACGAGTTCCTCCGCCGTGCGACAACTCTCGTCGACGATCAACGGAATCGTCATCGTCGCCCGCAAAGCCAAGTGATCGGCCTCTTGCCCGCGCGGCAACGGCTGCTCCAAATGATCCACGCCACGCTCCGCCAGCCACGCCGCCATCGTTATCGCCGTCGGTAACGTCCAGCCGCCATTGGCATCCACACTCACCCGCGCACCTTTCGGAATCGCGCCCAACACCGCCTCAAACATCCCCCGGTCCGCGGCGGCACCTGCTTTCGATCCAAGCTTCACCTTGAAGGCCCGCACGTCGCCCGATTCGCACCACAATCGCACGCGATCTGCCGCCACCTGCGGCTCAGCGATGCCGACCGTCACCGAGGTCAACGGGCCCGGCGTCGCCGGCAACCCCAACAGCCGCCACACCGGCTGACCGAGCCGTTTTCCGAGCCAGTCCCACAGCGCGAGATTCACCGCCGCGATGAGACCCGACGGCGCGCCCTCGGCCCGCAACCGGCGGTCTATTTCAATTCTCTCCCACGCCGTCGCCCGTTCCAACCAAACCCGATTCGCCGCCAGCGCCGCCTCGTAGCCCTCGACCGTCTGCGGCTGCTCGTCGATCGCAAACGGCACCGCCTCGCCCCAACCGGCGACGCCGTTTTCCGTCCAGCGCAACCAACCCATCATCGTGTGCGTCGACGTGCCCCGACTGATCGTAAGCGGCACCCGCTTCGTGAACTGCTGAAAGCTAAATTCGATTTGGGCCATGTGACGCTAATTCTCCATTCGCCGTGAAAAAGAAGCCCGCGTCAACGCCGCGAACTAAGCGCTGAAATCCCGCATCACTCAATTTTTGGACCTATTGCGCATGAGGTAGAGCCGGGGCCTCCGGGCCCGGCCCCGGCGCCACCGGTAAAAGAGCAAAGTTCGCCCACGATAGGTATCAGGCCGGAGCCCAGCTCAGGAGACGTAAGGCAAGCCGAGGGCCGCGAGTTGGAGCGGCGACGCCCCCGTCGCGGTTGACGGGCGGAACGCGACGGGGCGTCGCGTCTCCAAGCCAAACAGAAAGGAGCGGGCGCGAGGAGTGAAGCAAGCCTGCGCCCGCCCACTCACTTCGCCGCTTTCACCGGCACGTAATCATCAGGGCTAAATGCCGGCGATGTGATCGCGTAAAATTCGAGCGTTGAATCCGCCGCCGCGGTTAAGGAATGCGCCACGCCCGGCCGCACCACCACGACCGCGCCGGTTACAACCGCCGTGGTCTCGCCAGCGACCATCGCCGTGGTCTCGCCAGCGACCATCGCCGTGCCTCGTCCCGCAATGATCAGGAAAAACTCTTCACCCACCTTGTTGTAACTTTGCCCGGAGGACTTGCCCGGCTGCAGGAGGAACCGCGCCACGCTCAAGCGCTCCGTGCGCGCTTGCCCGATGCGACCGATCAACTCACGCAACACCACGCCGGGTGCAGTCGTGACAGACGGCACCACTTACGGCGCAAACACCGTGCGCTCGCTCGGGGCGGGCGCCGCCGACGGAGCGACGGCCGCCGGCCGCGTCCCTTGCTCGGGCCGCATCAGCTCGCCGATGAGTTTCGTCCACGCCGGATAGTCCCGCTCCAGCTCGTCGCGATACGCCGTTTCAAAATCCCCGTAGTCAAATCCCGGCGCCAGCGTGCATCCGAAAAACGTGTAGGCCTCCAGCGTCGCCTTGGCCGGCCGGCCGCCCATCCACACGCCGGCCGGCACGGTGTATTGCGGATGTTGCCCCGCGAAAACATCCGGCCCAATCACGATGACTTCACCCCGACCATCCGGATGCAGCAACAGCAACTCCAGCGGATCCCCGAGGTAAAAATGCCAGACTTCATCCGTGTTGAGCCGGTGCATCGCCGAAAAGTCCTCGCGCGTCGCGAGCGCATAGATCGCCGTGCCTGCCACGCGCGGCGACCCGTAGCGCGCCGGCAACGCTGCCGCCGGGATCGTGTCCTTGCTCCCGTAGGTGACGTGAAACCACGCGCCTTCGACGGGAATCTTTTCCATCTTAAAATGCTCGATCAACTTTTTGGCCATCCCCACCGGAGCTGCCACGCCGACCGCGCACATGCCCAAGCACATCGAGGCGACGAAAACGAACGATTCGGGAAAAATAGTCATCTGCCGATTTGGCCGATGATTCACCCGAAAGGGAACGTTTTCTTGCGCCACGTGCTCAAAACTTCCACTCCACCCCGCCGAACGCGCCGAAGCCGAGCGCCGGGTAGCCGTTCACTTCATCGTAGCTTTCGTCGAGCAGGTTTTCGAGGCGCACCTTGATCGTGAGTCTCCGGTTCACCTGCCACGCCGCGTAGACGCGCGTGACCGAAAAATCCTCCTGGTCGATCTGCGCAAAGGTCCGCGCATTCACATCGCGGCGGTTCGCCGCAAACGACGCGCCCGCGCCGGCGCTGATGCCGCCGCCGAAGTCGCGCCACGTATCGACGCTGCCGCTCTGGCGCGGCCGCCGCAGCAGGCGCGTGTTCGAAGTCAGATTCTGCGCTTCGAGATACGTGAAGCTCGCCCGCACCTCGACCGCGCCGGGCAGCGTCGTCTTCGCCGAGAGCTCGGCCCCACCCGTGCGCGCCTTCTGGATGTTTTCCACGCTGCGAAAATTCGACGTGCTCGCGATCAGGTCGGTGTAATCCGTCGAGAACCACGTCGCGTTCAATGTGCCGCGGTGCCCCGGCAGGTAATAGTCCGCGCCCGCGTCCCAAGCCCGGGCGCGCTCGGGGCGCAGGTTGGGATTGCCCGCGTAGAACGCGCTCTGCCCGTAGAGATCCAAGAAGCTGGGCGAGCGAAACGCCGTGCCGTAGGTCGCGCGGAGTTTTACCGCGCGCTGCGCCACGAGCCATGCCGCCGTCGCCCGACCCGTCGTCGCGCGGCCGAAGGTATCGAAGTCGTCGCTGCGCAGCCCGCCCGTTAGGTAAACCGTGTCCACCGGCAAAAATTCGTCCTGCACGAAGATCGCGAACAGGCCCTGCTTTTTGTTGATGTTACCGAAGCCGGTGTTGCGCGTGTGGTTCGCCTCGGCCGTAAAGCCGGCGGTCATTTTGTGGCGCTCGATGCCGGTGTAGGTCGATTGCGTGTCGACCACGGCACGGCGGTTCTTCACGACGGTAAACGCCGTCGCGCGGCCGACGCGCGGGCTCTCCGCGACGAAGCGACGATCTTGCCCGCCGAGCACCGTGCGCGCCGTCCAGGCATCGGCTAATTTTACATCGGCGAAGGCGGTCACGAGCACGTTGTCCTCGCGCGTGGAGTTGTCGGGGTCGTTGGTAAAGCGATCGCTGGGGTCACCGTAGTCGCCGTGAAACCAACGCGCCGTGCCGCCGATGCTCACGCGTTGGTTAAGCGTGCGGTCGAGTCGCAGCGTGGTGGTGGCCGAGGTAAACCCATTGTTCGGGCGGTCGTTCGCCGTGCGGCCGCCGGCCGAGGCGAAGTTGTAGCTGTTGGCGCCGCTCGCGCCCTGGGCTGAGACCGAGCCTTGCACGGTGCCGAAGCTGCCGGCCTCAGCCGCAATCCGGGCGCTGGGCGCGCCGGTGCCGCGCTGGGCGCGCAGAGAAATGACCCCGCCGATCGCCTCGCCGCCATAGAGCGTGCTCTGCGGTCCGTGCGCGATTTCGAGGCTGTCGCACGCCGAGACGCACGCGCCGCCGAGAAAAACCTGATAATCTGTGTTGGGGTCGTTGAGGCGAATGCCGTCAACGAGGAAGAGCGTCTGGTTGGAATTCGCCCCGCGCATAAAGAGCGAGCCGAGCGCGCCGCTGGACCCTGAGGAGAAAAGCGGCGTGCCGCTGTTGCCGCCAAGCGAGGCCTTGAGCGAGGTCTGCTGGCGCCGCGCGAGGTCGGCCGCCGTGATTTGATCGACCACGGTCGCGAGCGTGGTGGGTGCCGCCGGTGTGCGCGTGCCGGTCGTGACGAAGGGTTCGAGCTGCGCCGGCGTGACCTGAGCGCTAAGGCCGAGACTCGCTGATACCCACGCGGCTGCGGTCAGCACGCGGAGGATAAATGTGTGTGATTTCATGGGTGTCTGTCTTCCCGGGCAGGCAAGAGCAGGCGCACCCCGCCGCATCTCTTTGTCGGCAAAGAAACCGGCGCGGCTCGGGCTACCCTCACGCTTCATTTTACGATGAAGATTTCGCAGCCGCCACGCGTAATCGCGGCGGACGCGTGAGCTTTCAAAGATCAGATATTCGGACTCCGCATATGTCGTCGCGTCGCCGCTCGCGCCTTTCGGCCCGCACGACGGGACAGTGCCTCGCCCCTCGCCTTCACCGGGATGAGCGTCCCGATTGACTTTGCCCGAAGCCGCCTGACGGACGGCCCGGTGGGGGTTTGTGATGCGATACCGCAGCGTAACTGTGGCCGGTTTTCACGGCCTTCCCTGTTTCTAAGAAATTTCAAAAGAACGTCAGGCGCCGCCAGAATCTTTGGCCCCGTCATATAATCAAGCTCCATCATATCAACGCATGAAGATGTGTAGATATGAAATCTTGCCAACCCCGCCTCGCCTCCTAGTTTTTTCGCCATGTCGAAGTCCGCTCCTTTCATGACCGAAGCCGAGATCGCCCTCCGCCGCACCCTGGCGGAGCGCATGGTCATCATCGACGGCGCCATGGGCACGACCATTCGCAGTTACAATATTACCGAGGCGCAGGCCCGCGGCGAACGCTTCAAAAACGCCCCCAAGGATCTCCAAAATAACGGCGACATTTATTCCCTCACCTGCCCCGACCAGATCAGCGACATCCACCGGCGCTTCCTCGAGGCCGGCGCCGACATCATCGAGACCAACACCTTTTCCGCCACCGCGATCGGCCAGAGCGAATTCTTTATCGAGGATCCGCGCGAGAAAGGCGGACGCAAAACGCCCGCGTTCTACCAAGAGGTCATCGAGAATCAGTTCCTCCAAGAGCTCGCGCACGACATCAATTTCCACTCCGCCCGCCAGTGCCGCATCTGCGCCGATCGCGCGCACGCCGCCACCGGTCGCCGCCGCTACGTCGCCGGCGCCATCGGGCCGTTGACCGTCTCACTCTCAAATTCTCCCGACGCTGATGATGCGGGTTTTCGCGTCGTCACCTTCGACCAGTGCAAGGCCGACTACCGCCGCCAGATCCGCTCGTTGATCGCCGGCGGCGTGGACCTCCTGCTCGTTGAAACGATCTTCGACGCCCTCAACGCCAAGGCCGCGCTCGTCGCCGTCGAGGAAGTTTTCGCCGAGGACAAAATCAAACTTCCGCTCATGATCTCCGCCGCGGTCGGCCTCGGCGGCGAGACGATGATCTCCGCGCAGACGATCGGCGCGTTCTGGAATTCCGTGCGGAACCACAATCCTCTCTCCGTCGGTCTCAATTGCTCGATCGGCCCCGATCTGATGCGGCCATTCCTTGCCGAACTCGCCGGCAAGGCCGACACGTTCGTCTCCGCCTACCCGAACGCCGGACTGCCCAATCCGCTCACGCCCACCGGCTTCGATCTCGAGCCGAACGACATGGCCCGCTTCATGGCCGAGTTCGCCGACAGCCACCTGTGTAACATCGCCGGCGGCTGCTGCGGCAACACCCCCGAGCACATCGCCGCGATCGCCGAGGCCGTCGCGCTTAAGCCCGTCCGCAAGGTCAACGTCCTCAAGCCCGAGATGGCCCTCTCCGGCTCCCTGCCCTTCACGCCCGTCGCCGGCACCTACCTCATGGTCGGCGAACGCACCAACGTCGCCGGCTCCCCGAAATTCGCCAAGCTTGTCAAAGCCGGCAACTACGAGGAGGCCGTCTCCGTCGCCCGTCAGCAGGTCGACAACGGCGCCAACGTCATCGACGTCTGCATGGACGACGGGCTGATCGACGGCGTCGCCGCGATGACGCGTTTCCTCCAACTCATCGGCTCCGAGCCCGAGATCACCAAGGTCCCTATTATGGTCGATTCCTCAAAATGGGAGGTGATCGAGGCCGGCCTGAAATGTCTTCAAGGCAAAGGCATCGTGAACTCCATCTCGCTCAAAGAGGGCGAGGAAAAATTCCTCGAACAGGCGCGCACCATTCTCCGCTACGGTGCCGCCGTCGTCGTGATGGCCTTCGACGAAAACGGCCAAGCCGCCTCTTACGCCGAAAAAATCCGCATCTGCGAACGTGCTTACCGCCTCCTCGTTGATCAGGTCGGCTTCCCGCCCGAAGACATCATTTTCGATCCCAACATCCTCACCGTCGGCACCGGCATCGAGGAGCACAACAACTACGCCGTCGATTTCATCGAGGCCACGCGCTGGATCAAAGCCAACCTCCCGCACGCCAAGATCAGCGGCGGCGTCTCCAACGTCTCCTTCAGTTTCCGCGGCAACAATCCCGTGCGCGAGGCCATGCACGCCGCGTTCCTCTATCACGCCATCAAAGCCGGCATGGACATGGGCATCGTCAACCCGTCGATGCTCGAGGTCTACGAGGAGGTGGACAAAGAACTCCTCGTACTAGTCGAGGACGTGATTCTCAACCGCCGCCCCGACTCCACCGAACGCCTCGTCGATTTTGGCGAAGAGTTAAAAACCTCCGTCTCCGAAGGTAGGAGCTCGCTTGCGAGCGATTCCGCGCGCGTTCTTGAGGCTTGGCGGTCCGGCACCATCGAGGCGCGCCTCTCGCACGCGCTCGTCAAAGGCATCGACCAGTTCATCGACGTGGACACCGAGGAAGCCCGCCAGAAATACGGCAAGCCGCTCACGATTATCGAGGGCCCGCTCATGGACGGCATGCGCGTCGTCGGCGACCTCTTCGGCGCCGGCAAAATGTTTCTCCCGCAAGTGGTGAAGTCCGCCCGCGTCATGAAGAAGGCCGTCGGCTATCTCCAGCCGTTCATGGAGCAGGAAAAGGCCGAGCTCGTCGCCGCCGGCGGCGTCGCCAAGGCCCAGGGCCGCATCATCATGGCGACCGTGAAGGGCGACGTGCACGACATCGGCAAGAACATCGTCGGCGTCGTCCTCGCCTGTAACAATTACGAGGTCATCGATCTCGGCGTCATGGTGTCGTGCGAAAAGATTCTCGCCGCCGCGAAGGAAAAGGGCGCCGACGTCATCGGGCTCTCCGGCCTCATCACGCCCTCACTCGACGAGATGGTGCACACCGCCAAGGAAATGGAGCGCCAGGGCTTCAAGATTCCGCTGCTCATCGGCGGCGCCACCACCTCCGCCGCGCACAACGCCGTGAAGATCGCACCGCACTACTCCGAGCCGGTCATCCACGTCCTCGATGCATCGCGCGTCATCGGCGTCGTCTCCCAACTGCTCAATCCCGACAACAAACCCAAGTTCGTCGCCGAGACCCGCGCGAAGCAGGAAAAACAGCGCGTCGAATTCGCCGACCGCAAAGGCGCGCGCAAAATGCTCTCGCTCGCCGAAGCCCGTAACCGTCACCAGCCCACCGATTGGGCGACCGTCGAAATTCCCAAACCGGAATGCATCGGCACCCGCGTTTTCACGACCGACGACGCCGCCATCCGCGCCCAACGCACCACCGTCCGCGGTCAGGGCAGTCAGCCCCTTAACGCTCAGCTCTCCGCGCTCAGCCTCGCCGAAATCGCCGACTACATCGACTGGGCTCCGTTCTTCTCCTCCTGGGAACTCCACGGCCGTTTCCCCGACATCCTCACCGATGAAGTCGTCGGCGCCGAAGCCACCAAGCTCTACGCCGATGCGCAGGCGATGCTCAAAAAGATTATCGCCGAAAAACGCTACACCGCCCGCGCCGTCCTCGGCTTCTGGCCCGCCAACTCCGTCGGCGACAGCGTCGAACTCTATGCCGACGAATCACGCACAACTGTCATCCAGACGTTCCACTTCCTCCGTCAGCAAAACGAAAAGACGCCTGGCCAATTCAACCACTGCCTCGCCGACTACATCGCGCCGAAGTCTTCGGGTCGCGCTGACTACCTCGGCGGATTCGCCGTCACGACCGGTCACGGCGTCGAGGAGTTCGCCAAGACTTTTGAGGCCAACAACGACGACTACGGCGCGATCATGGCCAAGGCATTGGGCGACCGCCTCGCCGAGGCCCTCGCCGAGTTGATGCACAAAAAAGAGCGCGACTTCTGCGGCTTCGGTAAAACCGAGAACCTCGAGATGAAGGACATCATCCGCGAAAAATACCTCGGGATCCGCCCCGCGCCCGGCTATCCCGCGTGCCCTGATCACACCGAGAAACCGCCGCTCTTCGCCCTGCTTAACGCGACCGAATTCACCGGCATCACGCTCACCGAGAGCAACGCCATGCACCCGCCGAGTTCCGTCTCCGGGCATTACTTCAACCACCCGGACTCGAAATATTTCGCCGTCGGCAAACTCTCGCAGGACCAAGTAGAGGACTACTCCGCCCGCAAAAATCTCCCTGTGCCCGCCTGCGAGAAATGGCTAGGGCCGTATCTCGACTACGACACGGATTGATTCCCTGCCGGGCATTTGAATCCCAAACTGTAGGAGCGGCTTTACGCCGCGATCCCCCACCCCGTAGCCGCAATTCCCCGCCCCGTCGCGGCGACAAGCCGCTCCTGCACCCAACCCAACCGAAGCAATCTTTGGGTGTCATACCAACGTCACATCAGATTTGGACTTTTGTAGGCCGTCCGCTTGCGGACGCACCGAGCGCCTGCAAGCAGGCTGCCTCCGACGGAAAGTCTAAAAACCAAACAGCGCTGGTATCAGGCCCAACGAGAATGACCCTCCGCGGTGAAATCGCCCGCCTGCAGATCCAGCGCCGCAGCCAGACGATCGGCTCGGGACCTACGCGCTAATTCGATCCCGCAGCGCGCCGCGTGGTTCAGCCCCGGTCTGCGGCTCCGCCGTCGCAGCGATTGCCGCTTAAACCCTAGTGATAATCGTGGCTCGCCTGCGCGGGCATTCCTCCGACCGGCAACGCCGTGATCGTCTCGGCCAACACGTGGATCACACCCCGTTCGTTTTGCAGCCGGCCCGCGATCAGCAGCGCGGGCTCCAGATTGATGATGATCCGCGCCGACTCGAACAACCCCGGCCGCACGAGTGCGTTGGCGTGTCCGGTTTCATCTTCGAGCGTGATGAAGCACACGCCTTTAGCCGTGCCGGGCCGTTGCCGTGTGATGACCGCTCCGGCAATCTGCACGCGCGCCCCCGATGACAATTCTCCCAACTTCTCCGCCGGTGTCACCCCGGGCAACTGCGCCCGCAACAGCCGCATCGGGTGCGCGCCCACCGTGAGTTCGAGGTGTTCGTAGTCCGCCTGCAGCCGCTCGCCGAGCGTCATCGCCGCCAGCGGCGACTCCGCGTCCGCGTCCGCCGCCGGCGCATAACGGAAAAGATCGTCGCCGCTGTGCACCGCCTCGACCGCCCAGAGCGCGGCGCGCCGGTGGGTCGACAACGTGTTCAACGCCCCCGCACCCGACAGCGCGCGCCGCTCCGCCGCACTGCACACCGTGCGCTGCAGGAAATCCGCCAGCGAGGCAAACGGCCGCTCGCGCCGCGCCGCTAGAATCGATTGCACCGCCGCCGCCCGCACGCCTTTCACCGAGCCGAGCCCGAGCCGGATCGTGTCATCCGCGTCCACCCGGCACCGCTCATCCGACGCCAGCACGCACGGGGGCAACGTCTTCACGCCGCGCCGGCGCGCGTCCTGCACGAGCGACGCGCTCGAATAAAAACCCATCGGCTGGCAGTTGAGCAGCGCCGCATAAAACGCCGCCGTCCGGTGCACCTTCAGCCACGCCGAGGCATACACGATCAACGCAAAGCTGATCGCGTGACTCTCCGGGAATCCATAGAGCGCAAACGACGCCAGCGATTTCAAGATGTGCTCCGACGCCGCCGGCGTGACCCCGTTCTTCGCCAGGGCCGCGCCCAATTTCGCCCGCGAGCGGTTCAGCCGCTCCTGCGAGCGCGTGAACCCGATCGCCCGCCGCAACTCGTCCGCCTCCGCTGCGCTAAATCCGCCCAGCTCCATCGCGATCCGCAGAATCTGCTCCTGAAACAGCACCACGCCGAGCGTGCGTTCCAAGATCGGTCGCGCGCGTTCGTCGAGATAGGTCACCGGCTCTTCACCCGTGCGTCGTTTCAGATACGGGTTCACCGCGTCGCCTTGGATCGGTCCCGGCCGGATGATCGCCACCTCGATCGCGAGGTCGTAGAACGTCACCGGTTTCATGCGCGGCAACGTCGCCATCTGCGCGCGGCTCTCGATCTGAAAAACGCCCACCGTGTCCGCCGCGCGGATCATCGCAAACGTCGCGGGGTCGTCTTTCGGCAACCGGGCAAGATCCACCGGCTGCCCGCGCGCCGCGCAGATTTCCAATGTCTCCTGCATCGCCGCCATCATGCCGAGCCCGAGCAGGTCGACCTTGATGATACCCATGTCTTCGCAGTCACTTTTATCCCATTGCAGCACACTGCGCCCCGGCATCCGCGCGTTCTCCAGCGGCACGTAGTCGGAGAGATTTCCCGCACTCAACACCATGCCGCCCGAGTGTTGCCCGAGGTGGCGCGGCAGTCCATTTACCTGCTGGCACGTCCCTACGAGCGCTTCCAGCCGCGGGTGGTCCGCTGTGATCCCCGCCAATTTCAACTGCTCCTGCAACGCCAGCGTGTGCGGATAATCCCCGC
The DNA here is from genome assembly GCA_945882935.1 of Opitutus sp. GAS368. Lineage (GTDB taxonomy): Bacteria > Verrucomicrobiota > Verrucomicrobiia > Opitutales > Opitutaceae > Tous-C4FEB. The sequence continues at coordinate 42,559 of CAMCWW010000010.1, read as the reverse complement.
CGTGAAACAGACTGCTAAAACGGTCCAACACATCGTCGGGCAGGCCGAGCACTTTGCCCACCTCGCGCATCGTGCTTTTCCCGCGAAACGAAATCACGTTAGCCGTCATCGCCGCGCCGAGTTTTCCGTACCGCCGATACACTTCTTGGATGACGCTCTCGCGCGCGGCGCCGCTCGGTAGATCGAGATCGATGTCGGGCCAGTCCGAGCGCCCCTCGGAGAGAAACCGCTCGAAGAGCAACTTGCTCGCGATCGGATCCACCGCCGTGATCCCGAGCGCGTAGCAGACCACGCTGTTGGCCGCGCTCCCCCGCCCTTGCACCAGAATCCCGCGTTCCCGGGCAAACGTGCACAGGTCCCACACGATCAAAAAATACCCACTGAAACCCAGCTTCGCGATCAGCGCCAGCTCGCGGTCAAGTTGCCGCCTCACATCGCCCGTGACCGAACCGTAGCGTTGTTGCGCGCCGAAATACGCCATCTTGTGCGCAAAGGTATCCTGCGTCTCCCCCGCCGGCACCGCGTAGTCCGGAAACCGATAGCCGAGATTCGCCAGCGTGAACTCCAACCGCTCCGCCAGCCGCGCCGTATTGGCGACCGCCTCGGGCAGATCGCAAAAAAGCTCCGTCATCGCCGCGCCGGTTTTCACGTGCCGCTCGCCGTTGATCGCCAGTCGTCGCCCCGCCCCGTCGAGCGTCATGTGCTCGCGCAGGCAGGTGAACACATCGAGCACCGCCCGCGCGCCCGGCGTCGCGTGGAGCACGCCGTTGGTCGCCAAAAGCGGCAGGCCGTGCGCCCGCGCCCAGTCGGTTAAAAACTCGTTTTCATTTTCCTCCCCGGCGACGAGGTGCCGCTGCACTTCGACAAAAAGTCGGTCGCGCCCGAAGATTCGCCGCAACTTCTCCCCGCCCTCGCCCGCCGCCCTCGCCCCGTGCGCCCGCCACGCGCGCCGCACCGGGCCGGCTTCGTCGCCCGTGAGCGCGATCAGCCCAGCGTTGTCTTCGGCCAACTCCGACCACGCCACGCGCCCTTCGCCCTTCGCCGCCCGCAGGTGCGCCGTCGTCAGCAGCCCGCACAGCCGCCGATAGCCCGCCTGCGTCGCCACCAACACCGGCACTACGCTCCCGTCCTCCATCGTGAGTTCGCTCCCCACGAGCGCGCGCACGCCCGCCTCCTTGCCCGCCAGGTGCAACCGCACCGCCCCGTAAACCCCGTCGCGGTCGCACAACGCCACCGCCGGCAACTCCCGCCGCCCCGCCTCCGCCGCGAGCGTTTCCGGCAGCGAGCCGCCCCGCAGAAACGAAAACGCACTCCGCGCGTGCAACTCGACGTAATCCCCGCCCGCCATCAGTCGAAAACTCCCTCGACGCACCAGCCGTCCGCCGTCCGCGCCAGTTGATACAATCCGCCCGCCGCCAACTCCACCTGCCACAGCTCGACCGCCCACGCCGCCGCCGTCCACCACTCGCCTTCGCTCCGCCACGGCCCGCTCGCCGCGCACACGTCCCCGCCAAGTTGTCCGCCCACGATCTCCACCGGTCTCGCTCCGTCGCAGTGCACGTGCACCGGCCACGCCGGCCGAAACCGCCGCAGCACGAGCCCTCGCGCCGCGTGCACCGGTGCGGCCTCCGGTTCCGGCACCGCCTCCGCGGGCTTCGTCAGCACAAACGCATCCGCCCGATACGTCGCCGCGACCACCGGCGTGCCCACGCGGTCGTCGCCCACCAGCGCGCCCACGCGCGCGAGGCTCTCCCAAAACACCGCCGGATCACGCAGCCCCGTCTCAAACAGCCCGTCCTGTTTCTCCGGCGGTCGCGCCGGCGTCGCCACGAGCCGCACGCCGATCACGCGCGCCGCCGTCTTCAGCGTTTCCAAGTGCGCGTGCAAGATCCGCTGCCACCCGTCCACATCGGCGCCCGGCTCGGGCAGGCGAAACTCCCGCCGGTGATCGGTCTCGTCTTCCAGCAGCAGCGTGAGCGCGAGTTTCTCCGCGACAAATCCTGCCGCGCGCAATTCCAGCGCCACCCGTTCCGCGTAGCGTCGCAGCAAAAACAGCAGCGGCTCGAGCGACTCCACCGGCGGATCATAGGCCCACGCCGCCGCAAACGATTTCTTCAGCTCCACCAGTTTGAGTGGCCGCGTCGTCTCGCCCGCCGCGCGTTCCCAGAGCGCTGCGCCCGCCGGCCCGAGGCGTTGTCCGACCTCACCTTTCGGCAACGCCGTCAGGTCGCCCAGCGTCCGCACGCCCCACCCCGCGAGAATCTCCGCGTGCGCCGCCGTGGGCTCGGCCCACGCGAGCGGCAGCGGTCGCAAAAACTCCGCCGCCGCCCGCACCACGCACACCGTCTCCGTACTGCGCGCCGCCAGCGCCGCGAGCAGCGGCGTCCCCGCGATGCCCGCGCGGACCGGAATCCCCACCGCCGCCAACTCCCCCAGCCGCAGGCGCAAGGTGACCAACGTCCGCGCCTCGTCCGCTCCCTGTAAATCCACCGTGCACCAGCCTGCGCCCGTGTGCTCGACGCGCGGCGAGAGCGTCAACGCCGCCGCGATCACCATGCAGCCCGCCTCCGTCTCCGCCGTCGGATCGCGCGGCCGCAACACCAGCGCCGGACACCGCGCCATCGCGAGCGTGACCGCCAGTCCCGGCTCCACGCCGGTCGCTTCGGGCGACACCGCCCGCACGACCGCCGTGCGGCCTTCGCCCGCGACGATGCCGAGCGGCCGCCCCGCGAGCGACGCATCGCTCCGCCGCACCGCATGCAGCGAAAAATCCGGCACGACCAGCGCCGCGTAATTCATCCGGCCTGCGCCTCCACGCCGTCCGTCAACAGCCCCGCGTGCCCACGCGCAACCTCGACCGTGAGCTGGGCCGCCAGCTCTCCGCGTTCCACCCGCCGGCTCGCGAGCGCGTGCGCCCGCCCGAGGATCAACCGGCACGGCACCGCCGGCACGAGCGCGCCCGTGCTTTGCACCAGCACCGCCGTCGCGCCCGCCTCCGTCGCCCGGTGCAGCCGGTGCCAGGTCGCCGAGGGCGTTTTCCGTAAGGCCCGTTCGTCGCACCCGCGCAGATCCACCACCACCACGGCGAAATTTCCGTCGCGCACCAGCACATCGGCCGACGCCAGCGCCTGCGCGAGGTCCTGTCCGCGCACCCACACCACGTGCCGCAACGCATCAGCCGACACCGACTCCGGCGCAAACCCGTCCGCCCCGTCCACCAGTGCAATCCGCCGCCGAGCCACGCGCGTCTCCTCGATCAATCGCGTCAGCAAGGTCTGCCCGCCGCTACTCGCCACCGCGGAGACGACCTCCGTCAATCGCCCCACCGGCAACCCGCCGCCCAGCGCCTCATCGACCGCGGCGACGCCCGTGGGCACACAGCCGGCCGGTCTCCGATTTTTTTCCGGAAAACGTGCAGCCAGCAGGGACCGCAGGGCGGAGAGCGTGGAGGCGGAACCGGGCACGGGCGTTCATCTCGTCGACTGGGCCATATTGCGCCGGATCACCCCGACCACTACGCCTTGCGACTCGATGCGCTCGGGCGTGAGGTCGGGGTAACGCGGGTTCTCCGCCCGCAACACCGTGCGCCCGCGCAGGCGCACCATGCGTTTCAACGTCGTCGTCGTCTCATCCACGAGCGCGGCGATGATATCGCCCAGCTTCGGCTCGCGCCGCTCGAGTGCGACGAGATCGCCGTCAACAATATTGGCCCCGATCATCGAATCGCCCGTCACTCGCAGTAGCCAAAACTCGGAGGCGCGCGACGGTTTCACCCCAAACACCGCCGGATCGATCCGCAGCGTCTCCTCCACCTCCTGCTCCTGCATCGCGGGCCGGCCGGCCGGGATCGCGCCATACACGGGTACCTCGAACAAATGCCCCTGCACCGCCGAGGTCTTCAGGCCCCATTTGCCGTCAGCGAGTTTCTCCAACTGCGACTTTTTCGCGAGCGCCTGGAGGTGCCCTAAGATCGTCGGCTGCGACGAATCGAGCTGCCGCGCGATCTCGCGGGTCGAGGGCGTCACGGAGTGCACGCGTTGATACTCGCGGACAAAATCCAAAATCTGTTCCTGACGTTCGGTGAGCATGGGGAGGACTGGGTTGAAGATACCTATCAGTTGATAGGCTATCACCTGAACCATCCCGCGGCCGAAAATCAAGCTACGTGAAGCCCAAACTCAGTTCCGGCGGAGCATCCTCCGGCGGTTCAAGACATTGCGGTCCATCATTTCTGGAATTGCTCACAAAACGGTTCACGGGCCGCACGCTCATCCGCTCCGCCGGCAGCGGCTGCGTGAGCGCCCGATACTCCTCGACGGCCAGCGGTGCCGCGCCGAGCCAGCGCGCCATGGTCGCCTCGGTCAGCAGCACGGGCATCCGATCGTGAATCGACGCCACGAGCGCATTCGGCTCCGTGGTCAGCACGCCGAACGTCTCGGGCAGATCGCCGTGCGCCGGCTCCCAGATGCCGGCAAAGGCAAACGGCTCGTCGTCGCGCAACGTGAAGAGATGCGGCAGCTTTATTTTGCCCACGGTCCGCCACTCATAAAATCCGTTGGCCGGCACGAGACACCGCCGGTGCGCGACGCCGTCTTTAAACGCCGCGAGCGTCGTGGCGGTCTCGGCCTTGGCGTTGGGCAACATCCGCCGCGGCGTCTTTGCCCGTTCGTAAAACGGCACGAGTCCCCAGACCATCCCGCGCACCTCCGCCTCGCCGCCGCCACCCGCCGCGACGACCGGCATCCGGTGCGTGAGCGTGACGTTATACCTCGGCTCCGCCGCTACCGCAGCCGTCAGCGTCTTCGCCAACGCCCGCGAGATCGCCTTCAGGGCCACGTCAGATTGATGCAAGGTATAGCGAACGCACATCGGGGAAACCCACGCAGCTCCCGGTCTCCGATGCAACCCGCGAGCCGTCGGCCAATCGTCACCGGCGTCACTCAACCGCAGGCTGGTAATCGGCGGCGAATCCAAGAATCTCAGTTCCGCACCCACCGCCACCCATCCCATTTATGTCCACCACCATCGTCATGCACAGCTCACCGGTCGCCGTCAAAAAGCTGCCCGCCCTCAAAGCCTACGCCAAAAAGAACGGCATGAAAGTCGCCCCGGCGGCCGACGGCAAAGTCACGATCTCCGCGATCTGGTCCGAGGAAGCCGGCACCTTTGAAAACGATCTCACGCCGAGTCTCGCGAAACACCTGAAGGAGACCGCGCATTTTCTGATGACGATCTACTACGGCGAACTGGCCGACGGCACCAGCGCGGTGGACGCCGTCTACTTCATCGAAATGAAACCCTCGGGCGAAGCCAAACGCATCGGCATCGAAATGAACGACATTTCCGGTCCCTGGACCCGCAAAAGTGCTTGGCCAAAGAAGGCGATCAACTGGAGCGCCTGAGCCGTCGCGGCACAAAAAAACCCCACTGCCGTGACTGGGAGCGGGGCTTTTTGAAAGTGGTGGCAAGACCCGGAATCGAACCGGGGATTCCATTCCGGGCCTTTGTTCGGATTTTATGATCCGTAAGTCGTTGTTTTTGTGCTTATAGTGACCATATAAACCAAATGAACTTGTGTCGCCTGTTGTGATGTCACAACAAAGAGAAATGGCATCGCTCCGAAAGTTCAAAGCTTCGTCGTTCTGGTTTGCGGTTTACCGGGACGCTTCGGGCAAGCAGTGCAACCGCTCCACCAAGATCAAAATTGCCGGCGAGGGTCTGAACGAGCGGGCGCGGGGGAAGGACGGGGCCGAAAAGCTGAAGCTCGCCCGTGAGATCGCCAACACTTACGAGAGCCTCGAGCGCGGCCACCATACGGAGCAGCACTTTCAAAAGGTGACGTTGGATATTTTCTACAAGGTGAACAAACGGCGGATGATGCCAGCCGTGACGGAAACCTTCATGGCTAGTTGGCTTGCCGGGGTTAAGTCGGCGCGGGGAGACGGTGGCACCCATGCGCGCTACGAGTCCGTAGTGAATAGGTTTCTGCTTTCGCTCGGCGCTCGAAAGTTGGTTCAGCTTGCCGACATATCGCACGACGACATCCAGTCGTTCGTTCAGGCTCAAACAGCCGCCGGCAAGGCGGCTGCTACGGTCAAGATTGAGCATAAGATTCTAAGCGCAGTGTTCGGCGCGGCGTTGAAAAAGGGGCTTATCGCCAGCAATCCGGCTTCGTCGGTGCGGGTGCCCATGGCGGCCGGCGAGAGCCGGAAGCCGTTTGAGTGGCCCCAGGTGCGGGCGATTCTCGGAGCGGCACAGGGGGAATGGAAAACGGCGGTGCTCCTCGGCGTTTTCACGGGTGCCCGGTTGGGTGACTGCGTGACGATGCAATGGCGGCACGTGGATTTGCCCGGAAAGGTGATTCGCTTCCGACCTTCGAAGACGAAGGCCAAGGGCGGGGAAATCGTCGTGCCGCTCCACGCGGACCTTGAGGCGCACCTGATGGCGCTTCCGATGCCAGACGGTGCCGGCGCGGCCGAGCAGCCCCTGTGCCCCACCCTCGCCGCCGGCAGTATCAGCGGGCGGGCGGGGTTGAGCCGGAAGTTTAAAGAGATCCTCGTCGATGCCGGGATTGAGAACGAGCAGACGCGCCAAGGGACAAAGAAAGGCCGCAGTTTTTCCGCCTACTCGTTCCACTCGCTACGGCATACCTTCAACACGGTGCTGATGAACAAGGGCGTTTCGCAGGAATTGCGGATGCGTCTCAGCGGCCATAAGAGCGAGGAAATGAACACGCGCTATTCCCACGCGGAAATCGAGACGCTGCGGGCTGCGGTCGCGCAGTTGCCGGGGGTCAATACATGAAACCTGCGCCTCTCTCGACTCACGACGCAGACGCGGCGGCCGATTTACTACATCCTGAGTTTCTCGCTCGGCTGCGTCGCCACGACGAGCCAGCGGACGCGCTCGCGGCGGTTGCTCTCTTCTTGTGCCGGGCTCTTGCCATACACGCCGAATCAGCGAAATCGAATTCGCAGGACCGAGCGCTTGCAGGCTACTCACTAGCTCGGATCGTGCGTGAATCATCCCGCTTTTTAGGGAATGTCTTGCCTGCATCGGGAGGGCGCCCCGAGACGCCGGATTGCGGAATGCTTGTTGCTGTCCACGAAGCGGTGTCGGCCCTTCATTCTGTGGCGAGGGCGAACCCTAACTTCTTCAAAATCGCTGCGCACTATCACGAGTGGCCCGCACTAGTTGCGACAAACGGAAAAATTCTCGCCAAGTGCTTGGCTCCCCACGAAGTCGGGTTGCTATCTATAGTTCAGTTTCCGGAAAAAACGAAACGTCTGCGAGGTGATCGCAAGCCGGACCCGAGCGCGCTACTCACGGGGATTGCACAGGAAATGATCTACTATGCTGCGATGTTCGGAGCGGCTCGGGATCTCTCAGCGATGTCAGCGCGGACTTTGAAGAAATGGAAAAGGAGCGTGAAGGCCGCGCTCAAAGAGAGAAAAGCCGACATTTTATCGCGGGAGGCTGTGCAACTTTGGGCTAAAGGAATAAAGGGGAAGGAATATGTAGCGTGGAATAAATTGGAGACTGAGGTGCTGAAAAAAGTTTCAGCGTTCGCAAAGGGCTAATCATTTAAAGCAGTAGTGTGAAAACTAGTCGCGGAGGGGTGATTGTGGTTAACCGCTTCCATCGTGAAGCACGCTGCTCCCTCCCCTACCATCCAACTGACCGAACCGGCCGCGCCTGATCTGGGGCTAAATCGTTTCATTCCCATCGTAGCGAACGGGCGGCTGTGCCCGATTTCGTCATTAAAACACGCCGCACTTTACCGGCTATTGGTCCACGGACCCGCGCGCCATCATGTGCGGGTGTGCAACCTGCGCCAGCCGGGGCAGGCGCGGGCGCAGACTCTTTTCCATGTCGGCGACCTGCTGGCGTATTTCTCCCGACTGGCCGAAGAGCAACGTCCAACGAACCCGGCTGCGCCGTCGCCCGCCATTGTCGAGGCGGCAGAATTTGGCGGGAGGGAGGCTATTGCATGAGCGCTCCCACCGCACCCTTGCCCGTCGGCGCGTTGCTCGCGCCGGTCGTGCGCGACCTCGTCGCAGGCCTCAAGGCGCTCATCGCCGAGGCTGATTCCGGCGTGCGCCGCTGCGATCCAGCCCGCGGGCCGAACCGGTCCCATTTTACCTCTATGACCAGCCCCAGCCGCGCGCGGCGTGGCCCTCTCCGCCGCTAAACATGGCCCGACCAGCTCACACCCCCCAGCACGGCAGCGACGAATCAAACCTCGTCGCCTTTTCGGCCAACCTGCCCGCAGCACCCGAGGCCGAGCGCAATCTTCTGTCGGCCATCTTCGCCGAGGTAACAGCAGGCTACGCCGACGCCCCTAGCTTGCGCGCCGCCATCGGGGAGCAGATCGGCCCCCGGCATTTCCAAAGCGCCGCCCATCGCCTCATCTTTCAGGCCATGCGGCAACTTCTGCAGGCAAACTTACCGCCCGACACCGCCGGGGTCTGGCAGGCAGTCGCCTCCGATCACGGCGACGTATCACCCGAGGTGCGCGCCGCGGTCGTTGCCCTCTCCCGTGACCACGTCTCATCCCTGCACGTGCGCGCCGCGGTCGACGCGCTCAAAAAGACCGAGGCCGAGCGCGTGCAGATTCGCGCCGCCGACGACCTCGCACTTGCCATCCGCGCAGGAGATGAGGAGCGCGTGCGTGAGGCTCGCAACGCCATCCTCACCGCAGGCCAGGAGGACCGCGCAGGCCTGCCCCGCATCACGAGCGCTGCCGACCTCGTCGCCCGCGAGTGCCCGACTCCCGCCGTACTGCTTGGCGGACTGCTCCACCGTGGCGGCAAGCTACTCCTCGGCGGAGGAGCCAAATCGTTCAAATCGTGGTGTCTGATTGACCTCGCCGTGAGCGTCGCAGCCGGCACCGAATTTTGGTCCATCCCGACCACGCAAGCCCGCGTGCTCTACCTCAATTTTGAAATCGCAGAGCCCTTTTTCCGTGGCCGTCTCATGGCCATAGCCAAGGCCAAGAACCTCAACTTTGTTGAGACCGGCAAGGCCCTCGACATCTGGACGCTGCGTGGCCACGCCGCCGACCTGCGGCAGCTCGTCCCGCACATCATAGCCCAGGCTGCAGGCAGGAATTACGGGCTCATCATCCTTGACCCGATTTACAAATGCCTTGGCGACCGCGACGAGAACGCCGCCGGGGAAATCGGCGAGCTTCTCAACGAGGTTGAGGCGCTCGCTTGCAAGACCGGCGCAGCCGTCGCTATCGCCCACCACTTCGCCAAGGGGAACTCGGCCGCCAAGGAGAGCAAGGACCGGGTCTCAGGCTCGGGGGTGTGGGCTCGCGATCCTGACGCCCTCGTGACCATCACACCGCACGAGGAAGAGGGAGCTTTTACCATCGAGTCCACCCTTCGAAACTTCGCTCCGAAACCGGCCTTTGCGGTGCGCTGGCAATGGCCGCTGATGCGCGCCGCCACGGACCTTGACCCCGCCCAGCTCAAACAGGCAGCAGGAGGTCGGCCCAAGGAGAACACAGCGGACTCTCTGCTTGCCCTGCTGCCGCCCCAGGGCGCGAGTTTCAGCGCATGGCTTACACTCGCCGAGGGCGTGGGCATCACTGAATCCACGTTCAAGCGGCTCCTGCGTGTGCTCCGTGACGAGAACCAGATTGCCAGCCTCAACGGCCTCCATTGCCGCACGGGCAGGAAAGGAGGCGAGTCATGAACTCAGGGGCCAAAACTCACGGTCAAAAAATCTCCTCCCGCCGCACGGGGGGTAAGGGGGGGCTTGGGGTCAAAACTTCTGAAGTTTTGAACCCAAGCCCCTCCCCCCCTAGCAAACGCAGGGGCCAAAAGGTCCAAAAGGGATTTGGCCCCTCGCAAATCAATCAAGATTTACTAAGTCCGGCCAAAGCCGAAACGGGCACCAAAGGAGGTCGCGCATGAACGCGTCCGCCTTATCCTCCGAAGCGCCCGCCACCACCGCCGCGCAGCTCGACTTGCTCGACCTGTCGCAGTTCGACGGCTTCGGCTCACTCTCGAAACGCGAGCAAGACTTTGCCGCCGCCATTTTCGAGGGCTTGACCCAGCGCGCCGCCGCCGCTCGCGCAGGCGTCACCGGCTCGCCGGAAGTGCTCGACCAGGCCGGACACAGCCTCATGCGAAACCCCCGCGTGCAGCGCCTCCTTGCCCAAGCGTGGGCCAAATCCGGCGCATCCATTCACCGCACCCTCGCCCAGGCCGCCCACCTGCAAATGCTCGCCTATCAGCAGGCCGTTGAAGCCGACACCGCCAAGGTTCGGGAAGCGGCAATGAAGCAGTGGGCGCAGTGCTCAACCCTCATCGCGAGCATTCACGGCAAACTGTCCCTAAACATCGCCGGCAGCATCCAGCATGAGCACGGAGGACAAGTGAACGTCATCCACGAGAGCGTTTTGCCCGCCCTCTCCGCCATGCGGCGCGCCGTGGTGGAGATGCGCGCTCAATCCTTCGACATATCACAGGAGAAAGCAGCATGAACCCAGCGACCGAACCCAAGACAACCGAGGCCGGAGCGTGGATAACCCTGCCCGCATCCGCCGACGGCGCGACCCACAAAGTTCTCCCCGCGTGGCACGTTGACGAGGGCGTGACGAAAATTTGCGTCATCATCGCCCCGATCTGGGTAACGCAGATCAACCGGCTTGAGGGCTTCGTGACGTGGCGCGTGCCAAATCAACCCTTCGACGTAGAGAGGACCGCCCCTTTCGCCTCTATCCATACCAAGATCGAAAGCGCGCTGGCACATGCTGCGCGCCTACTCCCCGCGCTCTGCCCGGGCGCGCCCCCCCGAAACCAACTGCAAACCTGACCCGCTCCACACACTATCCCGAAGTAAACGGGGTTGCTCGCCTACACGCTCGCGAGACAGGGCGAACTCTCGGCGCAGGATTACCGGGAGTTTATGGGCAGTCTGCTGACGGCCTACAAATACAACTCGGCGCTGGCGTATCGCTTCGCGGATGCGACCGGCGCGGAGTGGTCGGCGGCCAAGCGTTATCAGGCCTCGTGAAATCGCGCCCAGAAACTGATCTTCCACGCCTGCGACCACGGAATCATTCTCTTTTGGAACTTGAGCCGGCTTTCCAGCGACTTGCGAACCGCAGCGGCCAACTGCGGTGCCTGACGCGGCGTGATCTGGTTGCCCGGATGCATGGCGTAAAAATGCGACATATGCCGGTGCCCTGGATCCTGTTCAGCAACCTGCTCAGTCCCCCATTCGAGAATCCTTCCGTCCGCAGCCACCTTCAGCCCTGCCAGGCGTGGTAGCGCGGCCCTGACTTCTCGCGTAAACTCGTCCTCCTGCCCCAGTACTTCCGCGGCAGCCAGGCAATTGCTGAACAGCTCCCACGCGATCGACTGATCCATGGCGGCTCCCATCATGATCCGTGCCGTCTTGCCATCAGGCGTTTGATAGAAGTTCTCCGGAGAAACTGAGGGCCCGAAGACCAGTTTTCCGGTTCGGGGATCTTCGACCAGATAATCAAGAAAGAACAAGGCGGCTTCCTTCATCACCGGATATCCTTGCTTGGCGAGAAACTCCCGATCACCGCCAAAACGATAGTGTTCCCATAAATGCTGGCAGGCCCAGGCGGCACCGGAGGGCCACAACGCCCACTCTACCTCGCCGAACGGGCCGGTTGCGAGTGTCCCGTCGACGTTGTGATGAACCACGAAACCGCGGCAGCCGTAGACGTCCCGGGCGGTCGCGCGCCCCGTGGGGCGGAGCCGGTCCAAGAAATCAAACAGCGGTTGATGACACTCCGCCAGATTGCCGACTTCGGCGGGCCAGTAGTTCATCTGGATGTTGATATTCAAATGATAGGCGCAGTTGTAGGGTGGGACGAGGTCCTGAACCCACAGTCCCTGCAGGTGCGCCGGCATGCCGCCGGGTCGCGACGAAGAAATCAGGAGGTACCGACCGAACTGGAAGAGCTGACTGACCAGCTGTGGATCGTTCTGGCCTTTCATGAACGCGCGAAATCTCACGTCCGTTGGCATCGGCATCGGCGGGGCCTTGCCCAGATTCAGGTCGACCCGTCGAAACAGTCGCCGATGTTCCTCGATGTGCTGCCGCCGAAGTTCGGAGTATTCGGTGCCAAGGGCGGCCTGCAGCTGCGCACGAATCACCTCGGGCGGATTTTCCTGTCGATAGTCGGAGGCGACGACGAGGAACAGGGTGGCCTCATCGGCACCGTCGACGCGCACACCGTAGTCGCTGGCGACACAGGACCCTCCCTTGGTGGCCACCGCCAACCGGCTGGCGAAACGGACGCCGCCTTCTTCCACGTCGCCAGCCATGCCGATCGAGTTGTTCGAAATCGACGTCTCGACCTTGGAATTCCGCGACAAGGCAACGTCGAAGGCGATGGTCCCGGGCTGGCTTGAAGTCAGTCGGATAACGAGGACCTGATGGACGGGGGAGACGAACAATTCTCGTCGAAAAACGGTCGGCCCTCGTCGATACGTGACCGTGGCGATGGCCGTATCCAGATCGAGGGCCCGGCGATAGTCGGTTACATTATCGCCGCCTTCAAACCGTAGGACGACCTCGCCGAGCGGCCGATTGCTGAGCGGCCTGTTCCCGGCGAGGATTTCCTGCTGCGCCAGTTTCTCAGCCTCGAAGTACCGGCCTGCAAAGATCAGCTTTCGAATCGGATCCAGATGCTCACGCGCGGAGGGACGGTCCCGGTTTTCGGTCCTTCCCCAGAGAGTGTTCTCGTTGATGATAAGACGTTCCTTGGCGACCGCGCCTTGGACCATGGTCCCCAGCCGTCCGTTGCCCAAGGGCATCGCCTCGACCCAAGTATTGGCGGGTTGAAGGTACCACAGTTCATGCCGATTCTGCTCGGTTGCCGCCGATGAAGTCGGCGCCAGCGCGAGGGCCAGCAATGAGACCGTAAGGGCAAGTGAAGTTCTAGGGTTACTACTGAAAGGAAATCGGATCTTGGGGAGGAGTTGGAGTGGTTTCACGGGGCGAGATACTTGCGCAGGGTTGTTGCAAGGCCGGGCGGGCGAAGTTCGTCAGTTTCCCGGCTAGGGAGCCTCTCGTTTGCGGGATCGTTCGTAAACCCGGTCGAACGCCGGCGGTACGAGCTCCCGGTTCCAGCCGTCGAGCAGTGTGGTGAGTTCCCGGAGACGGCGAGGCTCCGCGCCGGCCAAGTCTACAAGTTCGCCGACATCCGAATCCAGTCGGTAGAGCTCATCGGACTTGCCATCTTGACGTACCAGCTTCCACACCTCGTCACCGTCAGCCGACCTCACCGCCCATTGGCCGCGTTCTGCCCGCCAAAACAGGTTCGCGTGCGGTGAACCCCTGCGCGCTCCCGTCAGATAGGGCAGCAGATCAATGCTGTCATAACTTCGATCTCGTGGCATCGGCACGCCCGCCAAGCCCAGCGACGTAGCGAACACATCCAGCGAACTCACGGCCGGCTCGTAACGGCCGGCCGTCAGCCGCCCTGGCCAGCTCACGACAAACGGCACCCGCACTCCTCCCTCGTAGACGGAACCTTTTCCCGCCCGCAGGGGAGCATTGCTGGCGGCCGTGTTGCCGGCAAGCGGGCCTCCATTGTCACTAAAGAAAAACACCAGCGTCCGGTTCTCCTGGCCGCTGCTCCGCACCATCGCCAGCACCTCCCCGATGGCGTCGTCGAGCAGACTGACCTGGGCGGCATACGCCCGGCGTTTGGGTTCGGCAATTCCGGAGAATCTGGCGAGCCGTTCGGGCGTGGGCTCCTGAGGCCCGTGAGGCGCATTAAACGCCAGATAGAGAAACCACGGTCTGACGCCATGCCGCCGCACAAAGTCGGCCCCTTCCCGACCGAATGCCGTCGTCAGGTGCTCGCCAACCTCGACCGGACGGCCATTCCGCTCGATCGGGACGTTGTATTCGCTCTTTGGATTGACGGACCAGCCGAAGTAGCGATGCCCGCCGCCGATGAAGCCAAAAGTCTCGTCGAATCCACGCTGCCGCGGACTGAACTCCGGAGCGGCCCCGAGGTGCCATTTGCCAACCCAGCCCGTAGTATAGCCTGCTGCCTTCAGAAACTCCGGGAGCAGGTGCTCGGAAGTGGGGAGACCTTCCCGGTGATCGGTCGGATCGAAAAACGGATTGTGCTCGTGGCCAAATCGCTGCTGGTAACGACCGGTCATCAAGGCCGCGCGGGTGGGACTGCAAAACGGCTGAGTGACGTAGCCATTGGTGCAGATCACGCCTTGGCGGGCAAGACGGTCCAGGTGCGGGGTCGGAATATCCCGGCAACCATGGAATCCGACATCCGCGTACCCGTGGTCATCGGAGACGATGAGGAGCACATTGGGGAACTTGTCCGGTTTGCCCTGCCCGAGGGCGCCTTGCACCCCGGCGGCATGGATCGGCAGTAGGAAGAGAAGCGGCAGCAGCACCAGGGCTGTACGGAAGAATAATTCTCTCGGTCGGGTACTTGTACTCATGATTGGATGCCGGACTGCAAGATTTCCCATTGCCCATCCTCACCAGCATCCCACTCGCCCGGACGTTTGTCGACGGCTCCGAGGTTCTCTGCCTGAGGATCGCATGATCGGCTCAATACTTGACTCTGATACCTGCGTATAGGCTCGTGCCGACATTGCTTACAATATCCACTCTTTCGGATATCTTGTTATAGTTTATGACGTTCTCCGGCTTCACATTGACGGCACCGAGTGTCAGCGTCAGAAACCGGTTGATCTGATAATAGGCCGAGAGATCCAATTGCCCGACATCCTTGCGAAACAGCGGGCGACCGTTGCTTGAGAAAGTCTCTGTGACAAAGCTCGACCTGTAGTTGTAGGCGGCGCGAACGCCGAGCCCCCGCTTTTCGTAGAATACCACGGCATTGTAACTGTTTCTGGAGAGCCCTTCCAGCGGAACGGGATTATTGTCGAAATCCCGACTTTGCTCCGCGTCGATCGTGTGGGTGTAACTGGCGTTGATGCCGAGCCCATCGAACGGTGATGGAAGGAACGAGAATATCTGCTGAGCGGTGAATTCGGCTCCCTTTACCTTTGTGGCCGGGCCGTTGGCTGGCCGCTGCACAAGATACTCGATTGGACCACTACCTACATCGTAGGTCTCAAACCGGCTGGCGGTGAGAATGGAGGCTTTGATGTCCTTCAGGAATCCCGCCACCGACAAAAGACCGCCCTTGCCGACATACCACTCAAGCGACACATCGTACTGCGTCGCGGCATAGGGTTTAAGATCCGGATTTCCGCCGTTTCCTCGCGGGACACCGTCGACCGACGCTTCAGCTGGACTCAACATTGTCGAGGTCGAGAGCTGGCTCAAGTTGGGCCGAGCCATCACTCCGGCCATCGCCGTCCGGAGGAAGAGATTGTCCTTCAGTCCGAGGGAGAGGTTCATACTAGGCAGAGTTTTGGTGTAGTCGCGCCCTTCGGCCCTTGCGGCCGGAGCCCTGGTGGCAAAGTAGAGGAATCCCTGAGAACTTGTCTTGGTCTGCACTTCCCTGACGCCCAGGTTGCCGGTGTAATATAGGCTGTTTGCCAATCGCCCGGCAAAATTGGCCTTGATGTATGCAGCCAGATTCAGTTCGGTGATTCGGAAGGGGAATGCATTGTCGGTGGTGAGGGCCTCAGACGGGCTCAGCCCGTTTGCGGCTTTGAAGGCGTCAACAAACTGCTGGAAGGAACTTCCGGTCGTCGCCAGATAACTGCCCGGAAAAACATCCGCCCCCGGGATCCCTCCGCCGATGTTCGCAAAAGGTGGTGGCCGGAGGTATTGTGGAACGGCGGATGCAGGAACCGCACCGGTGAAGCCTTGTGCCTGAGCGCGCCTGCGATTGGCGGACCGCTCGTCGTAGCGCGCCCCTGATTCGATCGAGGTCAGCAAGCCTTTGCGGAGGCGGTAGTCCAAATCAGCCTGGACCGCCTTCTCGGCGTTGTAATTGGCGGTATTCAGGAAGGTCCACTGGTTAATGGCGTAATTGGCCGGGTTCTTTATCTGATCATAAAAATTCTGCCCGAATTCAATCGTTGGCAGGGTGCCCCTGCCCGCAAAATCGAACAATACCGTGGTGGCCGGTCCCGTGTATCTGTTTCTAAAATTGTACTGGGTTGTCGAGTTGGTTCCTTTCGCATAAGCAACTCGGAGCTGACTTTTTAGCCTGTCCCGGCTGTCATACGCTGCAATCACCTCCGCTGTATAGGTGTCTCTCTCCAGCAGGTTGCGATTGGGTTGCGGTTGCACAAGCACGGCAACGTTCGTGACTCTTCCACGCAGCATGGTCCCATTTTCCGAGAAGACGGGCGCAAAAGCGGGATCGGGACTGCCTCCATTCATGTTCAGGTTGAACTGCGTTCCCGAAATATTGGTTCGACTGTCGGTCAGATTTGTCTCGAGCCTGAATTCCCAGTGCTCGGAGGGTTTCCATTGGAGGGTGGATTCCCAGCCGACATTTTCCACCTCCCGCTCCTGGGCGGTCATGCCCAGGCGTGCGGGGAAGTAATAGCGGTCGGGATATCTCGGATCGTTCTGGTTCACTGCACCGTCCTTGTTTACGTCATAGACATAAAGGCGGCGGAATATGGCCGCCGATGTGCCCGGAGCTGTTCCCGCGACATCATTCCAAAGCAGCGTGGCGAATCGGTCTGCCCGGACCTTTTGGTCCTGGTACGTCGCGGTGGTTAAAAAGCCAAAATCACCCAGTTTAGTGTACTTCCAGTTATAGCCCGCGGTAAGCGCCCCCTTGGGGTAGCGTGAGGATATCAGGTCGTAGCGCGAAAGTTGTGCATTGAGGGCCACGAGCAAGGGCTCTTTCCTTGATAGCGGCTTTCGGGTGCTCAATCGAATGGTCGCCCCCAGAGAACCCTCAACCATATCCGCCGTCGGGGACTTGAACACTTCGAGCCTCTCGAACAACTCGGGTGGAAGATCGACAAACTCCGCGGTCCTCACGTTCGCATCGGTCCCGAGTAGGGTTCGACCATTAATTTCGACGCGGTTATTAACCGTACCACGCACCGCAACCGAACCACCCTGTCCGAAGTCGTCACGCATGATTTGGACGCCGGGTAGTCTCTGCAGCGCATCGGCGACATTTGTATCCGGCAACTTGCCGATGTCTTCCGCCACAACACTGTCGTAAATTTGGTTGGTCGCCCGTTTTTTCTCCAAGGCCTGAGCGAAGCTGTCGGCATAACCCAAGACCTCAAAGCGCTCCAGAGTGACGATGTCGCCGGGTTTTACCTCATCGGCTTTGCGACCGTTGTCAGCCGTGCGGGCGGCGGGGAGGACCGCCGCCCTTGATCCGTTTGGGTCGCGGGTGATGCTGAGGGTTCCGCTGGCCGTATCCCGGGTGAACATCAGCCCCGTGTCTTTCAGCAGTTGGCCGAGCGCTTCCTCCGGGGAATAGCTCCCTTTGACCGGATTCGTTCGCACCTTGCTCGTGGTGGCGGTGGCAAAAAGAACCTCCTGACCGGATTGTGCGGAATAAGCCTTGAGGGCCCGTTCCGCCGGACCGGCCGGAATGTCGAAAGACCTGACACCGGGCTCCGCCGCGCCGAGGGTGGCGGCGGCCACGCAGGCCACCAGCACGAGACCGTTCATTCGCAGAACATGGGGTAATGTCATGCCCTTGAGACGTCGCCCGCCTGCGGAAATACCTACTGCAATCTTTCGTGCCCGCTTGCTTTTCAGCTTTCTCGGCACGGCAGCCAGCCAGCCGGCCAAGGGCGGACTTCCTACGGCCGCCGCAGGAGCGCGGTTCCGTCACTCCTTTTTCAGCGCGTTGCGCGGCGGAGTCGCGCGGGAGAGCGGAGGCACGACGCGCTTGAATGCCTCGCGTCGTTCGTTGAGCGCGACGGACTGAATGGACACTTTGGCGCGCAACTCGGTGATCAGGGCGGCGTGTTGCGGTGCGGCGGCGAGGTTGGTGCGTTCGCCGGGGTCGTTTTCGAGGTCGAAAAGCAGCTCAAACTCGGGCGGACGGCGCGAGAAATCAACGTCGGGTTCTTTGTAGCCAACGATACCGTCGAACATACGGATGTATTTCCACCGCTTCGTGCGTATGCCCTCCTGAAAAGGATTGTCACGCCCCGTGAAGAGGCTCTCGAGAAACATTTCTTCGCGCCAGGCCACCTGCCTTCCCTCGACGAGGGGACGCAGGCTCCGGCCATCCATAAACGCCGGCGCCTCGACACCGGCGTAGTCGAGGATGGTGCGGGTGTAGTCGAGACTGGAGACGAGATGATCGAGCTGCCGACCACGGAGATCGGCCGGCAAACGCGGGTCGTGGACGATGCACGGAATCTTTGCGGACAAATCGAGGAGCAGTTCTTTGCCGCCCATCCCATACTCTCCCATGATCAGCCCGTGGTCGCTGCCGAACAGGATCACGGTGTTCTGCGCAAGTCCCCGGCGTTCGAGATCGGCCAGCAGTTGGCCGATGACATGATCGAGGCCGGTGATCGTCTGGTAATAGCGGATATGGTGCTCGAGGTTGGCGCTGCGGGTGTAGTTGTAGACGTAGGTCTGATTTTGCCGCCTGTCCTGGTCCATGATGAACTTGGGGATAAGGCGATAGGGATCCGTGCCGGTCTCTTCCGGGATCTCGATGCCGATGTCGCGGTAAAGCGTGTCGTAGAACGGGCTGCCTTTGAGTTTGGGATTCTCGTTCGCCGGGCGGGTCATCCGGTGCCACTCCGGATAATCGGGATGCATCGAGGTGACTTGGGAGCCGTGCGGCACGTTGAAGCTGACCGAGAGGCAGAACGGTTTGTTGTCGGGCCGCTGGTCGAGAAACTCGGTCATGGCCTCGCCCATGATGAAGGTAATGATGTCCTCCTTCGCGCGATGGTAGGGTTTGGTGCTCGGAGAATCCACGTCCTTGGGCAGAAACTTCGTCCAACCGTCGTGGGCCCACCAGTAATCGAACTTCTCCGCGGCTCGGCCCTTGAACGCGTAGTATTCGACCCCGAACTTCCCGACGAAGCCGGTATGGTATCCGGATCGGCGCAGCAAGGCGGGATAGCTGCGGTCCCATTGAGCCTCGGTGAGTTCGTAGGATGAGCTAAAGCCCACGCCATGCACGCGCTCGAGCATGCCCGTGAAGAACGAGACGCGGCTCGGCGCGCAGACGGGCGAGGCGATGTAGGTCTGGCGGAAGCGCACCGACTCGCGCAACAGGCGATCCAGGTGGGGCGTTTTCACCCACGGGTGTCCCATCGCGGAGAGGGTGTTGTCGCGCTGGTCGTCGGTGAGGAGGAAGATGATATTGGGACGCGCGGCGGGCGCGGACCCTTCGGCGGCCGCGAGCGAGGGCAAACCGGCCAGCAAAGTCAGCAACAAGGAAATCGAGAGAGTGATGAATTTCATGCTCGGAAGGAAACTGGATCTTGAGGGGTTGGGGTCAGGAGGGGGCTGTTCGGATTTCTGCCAAAGCCCTGTCCCGGGGGGGCGTCTGATTACTTGGCTGCGCGAATCTGCGCTAGTTCAGCCTGCAGGCGGGTAACCACCGCAGGCTCGTAGGCGATCAGGTTCGTCTCTTCGCGCAAATCGCTCTCGAGATTGAAGAGCTGCATGGGATTCATCTTCACGTCGAAAATCAGCTTCCACGGGCCGCGGCGGACCGCAAAGTGGCCCGCACCCGAATGCAGCACGACGGCCGGGCGTGCGGCGGCGCCCATCGCAGTGCCGCGCAGTGCGGGGAGGACATTGAAGCTGTCCGAGCCAGCGCGAGGCGAAACGTTCGCGCCGACGAGGTTCGCGAATGTGGCCAGCACGTCGGTCAGGACCACCAGCGAGTCGTTCGTGTTGCCGGGCGGGGCCTGGCCCGGCCACCGCACGAGAAACGGCACGCGGTGCCCGCCTTCGAAGAGTTGGCCCTTGAAGCCGCGGAGTTGGCCGCAGGATTGATGGCCGAAGTCCTGGCCTTCATCGCTCCTGGCCACGCCGCCATTGTCGCTTGTGACGATCACGAGGGTGTCTCCAGCGATTCCGAGTTCATCCAGTTTGGCGAGCACGCGGCCGACGCACCAATCGAATTCGTAAACCATGTCGCCCCGAACGCCGGCCTCGCTCTTCCCCCGAGCGAAATTCGACGGCGTGCAATTGCTATGCGGTGCCGGCGAGGCGAAATACAGGAAGAATGGCTTACGCTCTGCCGCGCTCGCGGCGATGAACTCCAGAGCCTTTTCCGTCAGCACCGGTCCAATGGCTTCGTCGCTCCAGCCCTTGGCCATCCAGCCTTCGTGGACTCCATGTCCGGAGGTGCCAGGGCGTGTGGGAGCGCCCGCCTCACGCCAAATCTTCGGTTTTCCCACCACACGATCATCTTCAATGAAGAAGTGCGGTTCCAGATTGATCCCGCCTGGCAGGAGGAAGCTGGTGTTGAAACCGAGCACCGACGGTCCTCCCTGAATCGGCTGCGCAAAGTCGACCTCGCGGGTGCCACCGGCGCCGTTCAGGTGGTTTATTTTTCCCCGGACGAATCCGCCGCCGGGTTTGGCGAAGTTTAGTCCGAGATGCCACTTGCCGATCGCGGCGGTCCGATACCCGGCGCGTTGCAGGAGGCAGGCGACGGTCTCGCGCTGTGGTTCGATCAGCGGCTCTTCGTATTCGGTCCATAGCACCGAGCTTTGAAGGCGAGTGCGCCAACAATACCGGCCGGTCAAAAGGCCATAGCGCGTGGGTGTGCAAACCGCAGCCGGCGTGTGGGCATCGGTGAAACGCAGGCCTTCCGCCGCCAGCCGATCCATGTTGGGAGTTGGAATCTTGGACCCGGGATTGTAGCAGCGCAGATCGCCGTAGCCGAGGTCGTCCGCGAGGAAGAGGACAATGTTGGGCCGCTGCGATGACGATGGATCGACGGTTGCCGGCGTGGCTACCACCGCAGTGGTGGCCACGCTGGCGGCTGGCGCTGTTAGCAAGCCGATCACTGAGAGGAACAGAAGTAGGAATGCTCCTTTCATGACGCCGGTCGTTTTCCTTCGAGCATGAAAGTGGGGGGCGAAGCGGGTTGTGCGGTCACGTTGGCTCGATTGCTGCCGGAGTCCTTGGCTTAGCGACCGGAGCTCTTTTTTCTCGGAGGGGGCGGTTTGCCGTCGTATTTGGCTGCGCGATCACGCTCGTGCAGACCGGTCGAGGCGAAAGTGCCCTCGACCGCGGGCGTGTGGGCGGCCCGGGCGTAGCCCTGCAAGCGCGCGAGGATTTCCGGGCGCGCCGAGGCGAGATTCTTCGTTTCGCTGACGTCGGTGTGCAGGTCGTAGAGCTCCCAAGCTGCGTTGGCCTTGGGTTGGATGGCTTTCCACCCCCCGGCGCGCACGGCGGTCTGGCCCATGTATTCCCAGTAGAGAAACTCGTGCCGGGCCTGTTTGCGGCCGGCGGCGGACTCGCCGATCAACTCAGGAAGGAAGCTGAGGCCGTCGATGTCAGCGGGGGTTCGTGCGCCGGTGATTTCTGCGATGGTCGGCAAGATGTCGGGGAAATACCAGAGCAGGTCGCTCACGCGGCCGGGGGCTATTCGGCCCGGCCAGCGGGCGACGGCCGGGACACGCAGCCCGCCCTCGTAGAGCTCCCCTTTGCGTCCACGAAACTCGACGCCGGTCTTGGGATCCTTGTTGGCGCTGTGGATGCCGCGGGGGTGTTCGGGGGTGACGAAGTAGTCGGCGCCGCCGTTGTCGCCGCTGACCATGACAAAAGTGCGCTCGTCGAGGCCAAGTTCCTTGAGCAGGGCCATGATTTCGCCGACCTGGCGATCGAGCATCGTGACCATGGCGGCGTAGCGACGGGCCGGCTCGGGCCAAGGCTGGTCGCGGTAGAGCGGCCAGGCCGGGTCGCTGTCTGGGATATCGAAAAGCCCGTGGGGCGGCGTGAACGGCAGGTAGGCGAAGAACGGGCGATCCTTGTTGTCGCGGATGAACTTCATCGCCTCGTCGAAGATTCTGTAGTGCGCGTAGGTTGGGCCTTCGCTAAAGCCGCGGTTGCCGGGCAGAGGGACTTCGGCGCTGTTGCGGATGAGATACGGCGGGTAGTAAGTGTGGGCGTGAATCTGGTCGTAGTAGCCGAAGAAGACGTCGAAGCCGTGCTGCTCGGGCACGCCGGTGGAGCCGCGGCCACCGTTGCCCCACTTGCCGAAGCCGCCCGTGGCGTAACCGAGGGGCTTGAGGATGGAGGCGATGGTGGCCTCGCCGGCGCGCAGCGGGGTGCCGCCGCCGTTGGAGCGCACGGAGGTGTGGCCGCTGTGCTTGCCGGTGAGGAAGCAGCAACGGGTGGGCGCGCAGACGGTGGAACCGGCGAGCCCCTGGGTGAAGCGGATGCCCTCGGCGGCGAGGCGGTCGAGGTTGGGGGTGCGGATGTGCGGGTTGCCGTAGCAGGACGGTTCGAAGTAGCCGAGTTCATCGGCCATGATGTAGACGACATTTGCCCGCTGCGGCGGGGTCGGAGTCGCCGCGGTCGCGGCGACCCAACTCGCGGCGAGCGCCATGAGAACGACAAAATTGCGCAGGGGTTTTGAGATAGCCGGCGCGATCCCTGGAGGCGAGAGGAGCGATTGCATGATGCGAAGACGAACGATCGTGATGGGGGTTGGGGAGGGGTGACAAACGCGGGCTTGGAGTTCCTTGAACTGGAGATTGCGCCAGCGGACTTCCTCGCCGGGGCAGGTTTGCGATTCAGTTTTTCCTTCGCTGGCCGTCGGCATTCTCGCCACCTGTGAGCGATAGCGCGAACTCGTTCTTCTGCGTCGGTCCGGGCGTGCTGCGGCCTTCGTCAATGCAACGTTGCATGAGGGCGGTGAGCTTGGCCGCAACCTCGGCGTTGGCGGCGAGCACATCCCGCGTTTCACCCAAGTCGGATTCAAGGTGGTAAAGCTCGCGCGCGCGGTTCTTCAGGAAGATCAGCTTCCACGGTCCCTGCCGAATGCCGAGGTCGCCGCGAGGGGATTGATGAATCGTCGCCTCGCGGGTGGGTGCGGTGCTCTTGCCCAGCAGCGCGGGAAGCAGAGAAACGCTGTCCTCGCCGGCATCCGGCTGCAGGGCCTGGCCCGTGAGGCCGGCGGCGGTGGCCAGAAGGTCGTTCAGGCAGACCGTGTGACTCCATATTGTCCCGGGCTTCACCCTGCCCGGCCAGCGGGCGACGAAGGGGACGCGGTGACCGCCCTCGTAAATGCTTCGCTTCGATTCGCGCAACGGCGCGTAGGCCCGATGCTCTGCACCGTTGTCGCTGGTGGCGATGAGCAAGGTATTGGCCGCCAGCCCCCGGCGTTCGAGCACCTGCATGATTTCGCCGAGCATGGCATCCCCTTGGAAAACCCAGTCGGGATAGAGCTTGGGATTGTGTGCGCCCTCGAGGTTCTTGCCCGCTTCGTCGATCCCACCGCTCTTGCCCGCAAACTCCGGCGCGGGCACGACGGGTTGATGCGGCGGGCAGACCGGAAAATACAGGAAGAACGGTTTCCCCGCGTCCTGCCGCTCGATCCACTCGATGGCCTTGCGCATCATCAGTGGCTGATTCTCCACCTCCTTGACGTGCGCGACGACCCGATCCTGCTCGATGACCGTGCCGATATTACTGGCCTGCGTGAACCCATAGAAGTAATCGAAGCCGAGCTGGTTCGGCCCCGACGCGACCCTGGTGCTGATCCGCGGAACTCCTTGGCGTTCTTCGTCCGCCCATTGCAAGCCGAGATGCCACTTGCCGATGCAGGCGGTCGCGTAGCCCTGTTGCTTGAGCAACCTGGCCACTGTTAGCCGCGAGTGGGGAATGATCGGCGGCGCCCAGGTGCCGAGCACGCCAAACTGGCCAATGCGCCACGGATATCGCCCCGTGAGCACGCCATAGCGCGTGGGCGTGCATACAGCCGCGGCCGAGTGTGCGTCGGTGAAGCGCATGCCCTGCGCGGCGAGCGTATCGAAGTTGGGCAGACGCAACCTGGAACTGGGATCATAGCTCTGCGGCTGGCCCCAGCCCAAGTCGTCGAAGAGGAAGAAGACGATGTTGGGCCGCTCCGCGGTTGCTGCACCGACAGCGGAAATCATGGCGGTCACAACCGTGAAGAACGCGGCGGTTGCCCGGGCAATGGCGTGCCGGCGCCTCATGGCCGGTATTCGCGGCAGCTCTGCGATTTTCGCAAAACATGCGATAACGTCATGCACTAGAGACGTCGCCCGCTCGCGGAAATACCTACTGCAATCTTTCCGGCTCTCTTGATTTTCAGCTTTCTCCGCGCGGCAGCCAGCCGCGCGGACAGGTCAACCCTCCTACGGGCGCCGCAGGACCACAACTCCGTCAGGCCTGCGATCAGCTTCCAAGCCATGCTCCAGCTTGAGCACATGGAGCAAGGCGTTGGGATTGTCCGGTCGCAGCGCGCCGCTCAATTCGAACGCCCCGTGCGCGGGGTCCGCCAGCTGCAACTGGATCGAACTGTAGCGGTTGAAGAGCGCCAAGGCGGCGGAAAGCGGCATACCGGAAAGCTCGATTCGAGGCACCCGCCAGGCCAAGCGTTGGTCTTGCTCGGCGGCCGAGATGGCGAGGGCGGACGGCACCGCCGCTGTCTCGAGTTCAACCGCGATCGTTCGGCCTGCATCCACCACGGCGATCGTCTGTGGCGTCGTTGCGATGCCCGGCGCGAGCGGCAACGAGTTTTCCCGTAAGCTTCCGGTCGGCCGATCCACCGCTACACGGCCCTCGGTGACGAGGACCTCGACTTTCATGGCGTCGAGCTGCACGGCAAACGCCGTGCCTACGGCGCGAACTTCGATGCTTCCGGCCACCACGATGAAAGGGACGGCCTTGTTCTCCGCGACGGTGAAATGCGCCTCGCCTTTAACCAGCCTCACCCGCCGAACTGCGGCGCCGAAATCCACCGCGATCTTGGCCCCCTCCCTCAGCTCGACCAAGGAACCATCGGGCAGAACCTGCCTAGTCGGTGCGGAAAGCACGACGGCCGGCGGCAACGCGGCTGACACAGACAGGATCGGACGGCCCGGCCACACCAGCGCTCCCGCCACCAGCGTCAACCCCAGCACGGCCCCGGCGGCCAGGCGTCGCATTTGCTGGGTGCGCCTTCGTTGCACGCGGGATCGCGCGACGATCCGTGCGCCCGACCCGAGCGCCCGCGCCCACCGAAGCGCGATCTCGCCGGCAGCGACATCCTGATCGCGAGGGTCCGTTTGCTCCTCGTTCTTCATGCTTCGTAGAGACTCTGCCGGCCCCGTTTCCTCAGGGCTTGGCCGAGCCGCTTCATGCCGCGTCGCACGTGCTCGTCCACCGTGCGTTCGGATATGCCGAGCTGCCGAGCGGCTTTCGCATGAGACCGCCCATTGATTTTGCAGAGAACAATGACTTCGTGGGCACGCGAAGGCAGGGTGGCCAACGCATCTGCGAGCATGCGCTCCATTTCCAGCGTGCTGATGGATTCCGCGATGTCGGCGGACTCATCTATGATGTTTTCGACGTATCGATCGCTTGCATCGATCTCCACGGTCCGGCGATCGCGACGATGGAGATCAAGCGCGACATTCCGGGCTACGCGAAACAGGAAGGCCTTGACCGATTCGATCGGCGTCGAGGCCCGCGCCTTCCAAAGGCGGAGATACGATTCCTGGACAACATCCTCGACGTCCCGCCGGTCGGGGAAGCGTCGGTGCAGATAGGCCTTAAGTTGTCCGTCATGGGTGTAGACTTCGTCACAGAACCAACGGGTTGGTTCTGCGCCAGTCGTCTGGCGGTAAATTGGAGTGGGGTTGCTCACGCTACAATTCCAAGAAACTTTGAAGGGGACCGGAGTTTCGCCGAAGGCAAGGACAATAGACCGTGCGCTGTTATCCTGGAAAGCAACGGTTGGCTGCTAAACCCTATCCCGTAGGGTCAAGAAACTCATACGGTCTCTCGGTGATAGAATTTCAGGCGGCCGCGGGAGCGGCTGGCGCGGCCGCCCGCTCTGGTTCGAGTGGTCTGTTGAGCATCTCCCGCGCTCAATTCATCGTTGCGTGAACCGGCGGAAAAACGCCCGCACCGTGTCGTCGCCAGGGAAACGTGCGATCCCCAGCAGCGCGTGCAGGGCGCGGTCGCCGCGCAGCCAATCGGTGTGGGCGAAGCGGCTCGCGCCGGTCACCAACGCAAAGAAGAACGCGGTGAAAGTGTGGGCCAGCGGGATCGCGTTGGGCGAGGTCGGCGCAGGGAACGGCAGCGTTTGCGCCACGCGCAGGCCGAATGCGGCGGGCCGGGCGGCGCTGCCGGCATAGTTCGGATCGCGGGGATGGATGCCGTAAGCGGCTCGCACCGCGTCGGGTTGGTTCGGCGCTTTTAACGCGGAGGCTGCACGTTGTAGGGCGGCGGGAGCGTCACCAAAACGCCCGGCGGGGGCGGGGTTTGTCCGTAATAGATCACTTCCTCCACCATAGGATATAAGCTCAAGCTGGTCGTCTCGGACAAGGCCGAGGATTTGCTCGATGTCGGCGCGCGCGGCCGCGATTTTTTCGGGTGGGATTTCATTGGCCGCGACGTAGTCGTTGACCGAAGAGAAAACCTCTACGCCTGGGCCGGCCGGGGGCGCACTCGGGCGTAATAGGCCCGCGATTCCGCGGCGGTCGCCTTGGCGTCGCTGCGCAGCGAGTCGATCTCCTGCGGCGTCAAGCGTCTTGGCTGCCAAGAGCCATCGGCCTTCGGCTTCGGTGAGGGCACCGATTTCTCTGCCGTAGATGTCATTTTACTTGAGCCACTCACGGGGGGAGAGCCCGGTCGAATTTGGTTTCAAGGGCAAGTTTGGTTTTGGGGGTCAGCGCGATTTGCGCGGAGAATTGCGCTGCCGCGAGTGCGTGAATCAAAAGCTGGCACGTTTTTTCCGGTGCCGTGATAGACTACAAGCGGATTGCCGTTGGGATTGACGACCTGAGAAGCCCCTGCGGGGTTGACGATTTGGGCGTTTAAAGCCGAAATCCCGGTCGGAGCTCCCTCCTGTCGAGAAATACCAGAACCGGCAGGAGCGTAGGCGGTGGCGGGGTTAACCCCTGCGCCGCCTTCTTCATTTTCCCAGCCTGTGAGTGGCCACGTTTTACGATGACCGTCTTGGAGAAGTGAGAACCCGGAGGTGTGGCCGTTGTGTTCAATGCGGATGCGCTCGTAGAGACGCGGCGGAATTTTTATCGACCGATCCACTCCGAACGGACTTGGCTTTAAAAATGCCAACTAAGCCACGCTCGACAGAGATCCAGACAGAGATCCAAACACCAAAGCCTCAGCCGATACCGACCGCCGATTTTAGGAGCACCCGCGAATGCATGGAAATTATTTACCGCAAGGAGGATTATGCTGCGGCGGTTCGGGAACTTAAAATTCCCATTCATGGAAATTCGGCGGGGATAAAGTCGGCTGATTTAGCGCGGGAGATTGGGGTTTCCTCTGTAACGACACGGAGAGCATGGCTGGCGGGTGAGTTACCCGGACTCGCACATGGACCTAGATGCGTGGTGATTCCTCATCGGATCGCGCGACTCGTCCGGCAGTTCGGCCTTCATCGTGTGCGCTTGATGATGCGCATCGGCAGATGGCCATGAAACCAAGTGAACTAACCGAGCGCCTGTTGTGACTTTATTGATAAGAAAGCGGCGCTGTTCGGACACAAAAAACCCGCTTACTATTGTAAGTAAGCGGGTTATATAAAGTGGTGGCAAGACCCGGAATCGAACCGGGGACACGTTGATTTTCAGTCAACTGCTCTACCAACTGAGCTATCTTGCCATCTGCGTGAAGGGCCAGAGCAAAGGGCGCTCCCGAGGTGCGTCAACGTGAAAGTCGCCCCTGTTTTTTTGGCGGCGCAACGGCAGCCGGCGGTGGAACTGGCGGTGGAACTGGCGGATTCTTCAGCGCGCCGCCCGAGCGCCCGCGCCGATAAAATAAGTTGTTCTCACCCGGCGGCGGCGAGTTAAGGTGGCGCCATGTTTCGTTTTGACCCGGTCGATATTCAGTTGGTGGGCGAGGAAGTCGCTGTGCGCTGGAATGACGGCGTCGAAACCTATTTTCTGCCCGAACGCCTGCGCGCCGCATCTCCCAGCGCCGAGACGCAGGGCGAGCGCGACGTGCTCGGCAACCAGTATGGCGGCACGGGCCCGCGCGCCTTTCCCGGCGTCAAAGTGCTTGGCTGGGAAAAGGTGGGACACTACGCGTTCCGCTTCGAGTTCAGCGACGGTCACCGCACCGGACTTTACAGTTACGACTACCTGCGAAACCTCGCCGCCCAGAGCTAGCCCTGACGTTTTTATCCATGAGCGCATTTGTTTTTCCCGCCCGCACCACCTCGGCCGAGATCGAGCTGGGCACCGTGCTGCAACCGAAGTTCGGCCCCGATGGCCTGATCCCGTGCATCACCACCGACGAGACCACCAACGAAGTTTTGATGTTCGCCTTCATGAACGCGGAGTCGCTCGCGCTCACGCTGAAGACCAGCAAGGCGAGCTATTGGAGTCGCTCGCGCAACAAGCTTTGGGTGAAGGGTGAAGAATCCGGCAACGCCCAGCTCGTCCGCGAACTGCGCGTGGACTGCGATCAAGATGTGATCCTGCTCAAGGTGCTGAACGTGGGCGGCGCCGCCTGCCATAACGGCTACAAATCCTGTTTCTACCGAAAGCTTGCCGCCGGCGCCGCCGCCGAAGCGCCCGACTCGCTGAAGCTGGAGCTGATCGGCCGGCCGGTGTTCGACCCGGCCACGGTCTACAAAAAGAAGTAAGCGCCGGCCCCCGCCGCGCCGCAAAACGTCAGGCTCCGGGGGCGATCCCGCGCTCGCTCTTTTTGGCGAACGCGATGACGCGCTGAAATTCCGCCGTGGCCGCACCGGCGTGGGCGGAAAGTTTTTCCAACGCCTGGCTGCGATTGAGCCCGTCGCGATAGAGAATGCGAAAAATCTGTTTCACGCGGTCGAGTTGCTCCGCCGTGTGGCCGTTGCGCTCAAGGCCGACCTTGTTGTAAGCGCGGACGACCGCCGGCGTGCCGTCGGCGATGAAAAAGGGCGGCAAGTCCTGCACGAGTTTCGCCGTGGCCGAGAGCATCGCGTAGGCCCCGAGCCGGCAGAATTGATGCACCCCGCCATAGCCACCGATGATGACGTGGTCCTCCACGATGACGTGGCCCGCGAGCATGGTGCCGTTGCTCATGACGCAGTGATTGCCGATTACGCAATCGTGCGCGATGTGGCTGTAGGCGAGCACGGTGTTGCTCGAACCGATCACCGTGAAATCGCCGTCGAACGTCGCGGCATGCACGGTCACATACTCGCGAAAGACGTTGTCATTTCCGATGCGGACACCTGGTGCGCCGCCCTTGTATTTCAAGTCCTGCGTCTTGCCGCCGATGCAGGCATACGGGAACACCTGACAGCCGGAACCAAGCGACGTGCGGCCCTCGACCGAGGCGTGGTGATGCAAGCAGGCGCGATCACCGAGCACTACCTCGTGGCCGACAAAACTGTAAGCGCCCAAGTCGACGTCGGCCCCGAGTTGAGCGCCGGCCTCGACGATCGCGGTGGGATGAATCGCCATCGCGTTGGGCTCAGCCCTCGACCTCGCTGGTGTCGATGATCGCAAACATCAATTCACCCGACGAAACCACCTGCCCGTCGACGGTGCAGGTGACCTCGGCGGTCGCGAGTTTGTTACCGCGAATCTTCGTCAGCTTGGCGTTGACGATGAGCTGATCTCCGGGGCGCACGGGCTTACGAAACTTGACCTTGTCGGCGCTCATGAAGAGCGAGGTTTTACCCTCACTCGAACCGCGACGCAGCATGAGAATCCCGGCCGCCTGCGCCATCGCTTCGAGCTGAAGCACGCCCGGCATCACTGGATTTCCCGGAAAATGACCCTGAAAATACGGCTCGTTGATGCTCACATTTTTGATGGCCACGAGCGCATCCGGGCCGACGAATTCGACCACGCGGTCGATCATGAGGAACGGATACCGGTGAGGCAGCGTGTCGAGAATCCGGCGCACATCGAGCGCGGTCTCGTCGGGCATCACCATGGCCGGCCGGGGTTTTTTCTTCGAACCTTTAAGGCGCTCGGCGAGTTTTTCGGCGAGCGCCTTCGTGAGGTCGGCGTTGATGGCATGACCGGGGCGGGTGGCGATGATGTGGGCCTTGAGCGGCAGCCCGAGCAGCGTGATGTCGCCGATAATATCAAGGATCTTATGCCGGACGAACTCATCCTTAAACCGGAGGCCTTCCTTCGAGATGATCTTGTCGCCGCGAATGACGACCGCGCAATCGAGCGAACCGCCCTTGATCTTTCCGAGTTTGAGCAACTCCTCGATGTCCTCGTAGATCGTGAAGGTCCGCGCGGCGGCAATCTGTGTCATATAGACATCCGGATCGATCGTGAGCGAAAGATGCTGGGTGTGGATGCCGCGATCATCGGCCGAGGTGCAGGAAATTTTGAGCTCATCGCAAGGCAGCGCGATGATCGACGACTGGCCCTTGGTGACTGAAACCGCCGCATCGAGGGTAAAATACTCGCGATCCTTCTCCTGTTCGGTCGGCTCACCGCTCATGATCAGGTCGACGAAAGGCTTGGCGGAACCGTCGAGGATGGGAGGCTCGGAGGCCGTCATTTCGACCATGACGTTGTCGATGCCGCAGCCACTCAGGGCGCTTAGCACGTGCTCAACGGTCTGGATTTTGGCGTGTCCCAACTGAATGGTCGTCGCCCGCACGAGATCCGTCACCAAATCCGAACGCGGGCGAATCTCAGGTGCGCCGCTCAGGTCGACCCGCTTGAAAACGTAACCGTGATCGACCGGCGCGGGCTTCAAAGTGAGGGTGACCGCTTCACCACTGTGGAGAGCGTTGCCCTGGATCGAGACTTCGCGCGCTAGAGTTCGTTGCTTCATGGAGTTGCTCGTTGCATGTCGCCAACGCCAGAGCACGAGCGCAAGCGTTGAGATTCTGAGAAAGCAACCCGTGCCCAGCCCCCATTCCATAACTCTTTTGCATTTTCCTCCGTCAATCTCACCCAAATTTATGAAAATACGCCAATGGCGCACACGAATTAACCCGGATAAAGACGGGGAACCAGCTTCACCTCATGGGTGAGTCGTTCGCTGCTCCCATCTATTTGGGATCCGGGTCCATTCGGGTCTATCCGTGATTCAACTGCCGTTTTTAGGTTTATGCGAGCTGTGCGCGCACGCCCGATAGGCAAGCACCTCGCGTTTGAACTCGGCAGTATCAGCTGGTTTGGTTTTGGGCATGGGAGCGATTTCCTTTGGGGTTGGTCCGCGCCTCCTATCCACAAAACCAGTGCGGTTAACGTCGCCTCATCAGGCCTGTTGCGGGCACCAACGCTTTTCCAAATATCAAAGGGGCCCCAAGCTGGGAAGCCTGTCACCGCAAGCCCGTTCGCCTAATTTACGAAGAGATCTTGGGCGCCGAATCTGAGCATCGGTGCCTTTTTGGGGCCCTTTAAGCGGCTGCAAGACCCAAAAACGCCAGAGCTTGAGGCTCTGGCGAATAAAGTCGGAGCAACACTCGGACCCGACTCTTATGCCACCCGCTCAACAATCAGCGGCGGGGGGGTCGGGCGCTTCGGCGCCAGACGGTAGGCGTTTTTAAAATACTCGAGCGCCTGCTCGAGCTTAGCCTCGTCGTTGTAGTGAATCATCATCAGCGGTTCGCCCTGCTTGACTTGGGTGCCGACCTTCCTGATTTCCGAAACCCCAACCGAGTAATCGATCTTGTCATGCGCAGTCTCTTTGCCGGCGCCCAACAAATGCACGCCGCGAGCAATCATCGCTGCATTGATCGTGTGGACATAACCACGCTTCGGGGCGGGCAGCTTGCGGATATGCTTCGCCGCCGGGAATTTCTCCGGGTGATCAATAAACGACGTGTCACCGCCCTGCGCCTTGATCAAATCTTTGAACTTCTCCAACGCCGAACCGTCGGTGAGATGACGCTGCACAGTTTGTTTGGCCGAAAGTGTCGAACCCGCCACACCCGCGAGCCGGACGATCTCCATGCCGAGTTTAAGCACAAGTTCCTTCATGTCATCGGGCCCCCCTCCCTTGAGCAAAGCAATTGCCTCTTTGATCTCAAGCGATGTGCCGACCGTGTCGCCCAACGGCTGATTCATATCGGTTACCAAGGCCACACAACGGCGTTTCATGGATCGACCCACGCGGGTCATCGAACGGGCCAACTGCTTAGCCTGCTCAAGGTCCTTAATGAACGAGCCATTGCCCCACTTGACATCGATCACAAGGCCTTCGGAGCCTTCCGCCAGTTTCTTCGACAAAACGCTCCCGGTAATGAGCGGGAGACTTGGGATCGTTCCAGTTTCCTTCCGCAGCTCGTAGAGCTTAGCATCGGCCGGAGCTAAATCCTCGGTTTGGGCGATGATCGCCCCGCCGATTTTGGCCAACTGAGAGGCGAACTGCTCATTTGAAAAATGCGTCTTGAAGCCCGGCACCGCCGACAGCTTCTCCAACGTGTTGATCACATAATCATGCTCAACTCCGCACATCATCGGAACAACGACCCCGGCCGCCATCGCCAAAGGCACCAATACGAGTGATGTCTTGTCGCCCACGCCACCGGTCGAATACTTGTCGATCTTGGGCTTCGCGATGTGGGACAGGTCAATGACCTCACCAGAAAGCATCATTTCTTCGGTCAAGTCCGCAGTCTCCTGCGCCGACATTCCAGAAAAATAAATCGCCATGGCCAAAGCAGCCAATTGGTGTTTAGGCATCCCACCATCAAGCGTGCTATCAATGATATAGCGTATCTCCTCTTGATTGAACTCGCCGCCGTCTCGTTTCTTTTCAATCAGAAACTCAAACGTTGGCTTGATAAAGCGCCGTGTCGGAATGTTGCGTTTGCTGCTCATGTAAGGGTGAAATCTAGAATGAAGAACGACCGGTGACCGGACAGAATTCTCTAGCAAGCGGGATTGATCGCTAAAGTCGAGGCGGAACTGAGGCGATTCGCCGGGACTACCCAGCACTCCCAGCACTACCCAGCGCTGTTCACGACTCAGTTTGGACTTGGCCCCGAGCAAACGCTGGTTGAGGTCAGCCTCTTTCAATGGCGGACACCGCCGCCTCGTATAACGTCTTTCTGAAAAGTGAACGATGGCTCACCAAAGTGAAGGGTCGACGACATGGTGACTGCGCATGGCCCAGATACATGGCCCAAATATCTTCAGCGCTACGCCGCTGCATTCGTCTTTCGATTCAACCGCGCTCAGCGTGAAAGCGCGGCAGCCGCCTCTGCCAAATCGACCGAGAAACGGTAGTTTCCGCCGCCGTTATTCGCATTGCCGCTCGACGAGTCGGCGCACCCGATCACCGGTCGCCTTTAGCCTAGGTTTTAGCCTTCGGCAAAAAAACTAAGCCTTGAAATCGCCCCGCGCGCCCCGTAACCGCTCGCGGCTCAATGAAGACTCTCATCATCGCGGAAAAGCCCTCCGTGGCTGCCGACCTCGCTCGTTCCCTTGGTAAAATCCCGAAATCCGGCGACCATTATGAAAATGATGAGTATGTGATCTCTTCCGCCGTCGGTCACCTCGTGGAGCTCGAGATGCCCGAGGACATTGACAAAAAGAAATATGGCTTCTGGCGGCTCGAAATGCTGCCGATTATCCCGGAAAAATTTGGTCTCAAACCCATCGAGGCCTCCAAAGAGCGTTTCTCGCACCTCAAAAAACTCCTCGCGCGAAAAGATATTGAACTGCTCATCAATGCCTGCGACGCCGGCCGCGAGGGTGAACTGATTTTCACTTACATCTACCAGCTTACGAAGAGCAAAATCCCCTTCAAGCGCGCGTGGATGCAGACTATGACCACTGAAGGCATCAATACCGCCTTCAAAAATCTCCGCGAAGGCGCGCAGATGGCCGGCCTCGCCGACGCCGCCCGCTGCCGCTCCGAGAGTGATTGGCTCATCGGCATCAACGGGACCCGCGCCCTCACCAAGCGCATGTTCGGCTCCCGCGCCGGCAATGTCGCCTCCGTGGGCCGCGTCCAGACGCCCACGCTCGCGATCATCTTCGCCCGCGAACTCGAGATCCGAAATTTTAAGCCCCGTGATTTCTGGCGCGTCACCGCCCAGTTCACCGTCGCCAAAGGCGCCTACGAGGGCGTTTACCAACGCGCAAATTTCAAAAAAATCGCCGACGACGAGCACGACCGCATCGATCGCATCTGGCAAAAAGCCTTGGGCGAAGCCGTTCTCGCCGCCTGCACCGAGGGCACCGTTGCCCAAGTCACCGAAGAGAAGAAGGGTTCCAACCAAGCCGCCCCCCGCCTCTACGATCTCACCACGCTCCAGCGCGAGGCCAACGGTCGTTTCGGCCTCCCCGCCCGTCGCACCCTCCAGATCGCCCAAGCCCTCTACGAACGCCACAAGGTCATCACCTACCCCCGCACCGACTCGCG
Organism: Opitutus sp. GAS368; assembly: GCA_945882935.1. Classification (GTDB taxonomy): domain Bacteria; phylum Verrucomicrobiota; class Verrucomicrobiia; order Opitutales; family Opitutaceae; genus Tous-C4FEB. Next base: position 8,143 of record CAMCWW010000010.1, on the reverse strand, counting down.
CGCGTTGCCCGAAGATTACATTCCCACCTGCCGCGAGACGCTCAACAACCTCCAGGGCGACCTCGGCAAACACGCCGCCCACCTGCTCGCGTCCGGCTGGCTGCGCCCCAACAAGCGCATCTTTAACAACGCCCAAATCTCCGACCACTTCGCCATCATCCCCACCACCACCGAGCCCAAGAACCTCGATGAGATGGAGGCCAAGGTCTACGACATGATCGCGCGCCGCTTCGTCGCCGCGTTCTACCCGTCCGCTGAGTTCGACGTCACCACGCGCATCAGCAGCGTCGCGCCGGGCCACGATTTCAAAACCGAGGGCAAGGTCCTCACCGCTCCGGGCTGGCTCGCCGTTTACGGCAAGAACACCGTCGACGACGACTCGCCCGACTCCAAGGCCCTCCCGGCCCTTTCGCCCGCGGACAACGCCCAAGCCCGCACGAGCGACGCAAAGCTCCACGCCGAGGTCACCCGGCCGCCGCCGCGCTATACGGAAGCCACGCTCCTCTCCGCCATGGAAGGCGCTGGCAAACTCGTCGACGACGAAGACATGGCCGAAGCCATGAAAGAACGCGGCCTCGGCACTCCCGCCACCCGCGCCGATACCGTCGAGGGCCTCATCAACCAAAAATACATGGAGCGCGCCCAGCGCGAACTCGTCCCGACCCCGAAGGCCGAATCGCTGCTCCAGTTCCTCACGGCAGTGAAAGCCGACGCCCTCACCCGCCCCGACATGACCGGCGAGTGGGAACACAAACTCCGCCAGATGGAGCACGGGAAATACCCCCGCGACAAATTCATGGCCGAGATCGTCGAGGTCGTAAAGGGCGTGGTCGACCGCACCAAAAACTTCGAGGAAGACGACTCCGCCGCCCGCACCACCGACATCATCTCCCCCACCGACGGCAAACCGATGCTTGAGACCCTCCGGGGCTACAAATCGCAGGACGGAATTTTGATGGTCTATAAAGTCATCACCGGCCGAAAGCTCGAAGAGCACGAAGTCAAAGAACTCGTGACCAAAGGTGAGATCGGCCCGCTCGACGGCTTCGTCTCCCCGCGCACCGGCAACCGCTTCCCTTCCAAACTCGTCCTCGCCGACGACCCGAAACATGAGGGCAAGCGCCGCGTCGATCTCGATTTTGGCAACAAGTTCGAGCTCGCCGATCTGCCCCCTTTTTGGACCGACCCCGCCACCGGCGCCGAGCTTTGCGAAGCCCCCACGAGCTACGTCCTACGCGAAAAAAACGGCGACGCGTTCGAGCAGAAATTCTCAGTCGGCCGATTGATGTGCCAGAAGCCCATCACCCGCGAGATTGCGATCCAACTGGTCTCCCAGCCCAAGACCGACCTCATTGTCGGCTTCATCTCGAAGAAAGGCCGCCCCTTCGACGCCTTCCTTACCCGCGTCGGCCCGAAGTTCTCCTGGGAATTTCCGCCCCGCAAACCCCGCGTCGGCAAGGATGGCAAGACCATCGAACGCAAGGCCAGGGTCCCCGTCGATTTTTCCAAGGCCCAGACCCTCATCACGAGCAAGTTTCACGACGAGGGCACGCTCATGCTCACGCCCGAGGCGTTCTACGTCACCAAACCTCAGGCCGATGGCACCCTGCGCAGCGTTTTTGAGGTAAAGCGCGTGCTCTGCGGCAAAGAACTCCCCGTCGAGGAAATCGAGCGCCTCGTCACCGACGGCCGCACAGGCCTCATCGAGGAACTGGTCTCCAAACGTGGCTCGCACTTTTCCGCCTACCTCGTCCTTTCCAAGGACAAAAAGAAAGCCGAGTTCGAATTTCCCCCACGCTAGTTCGGTCACCGGCAGGCGCGACGCCCCCGTCGCGGAGTTCACCGCCGCACCAATTTCTAGCGGAGGGTAACTTCACGCCCGCTCTCGCGTCTTCCGTCAATCTTCCACCCGTGAAATCCCCAAAATCCTACCTCGTTGTCATCCTCGCCTGCACCACGGTCGGAGGTGCCGCCTACGCATGGAAGCAGTACCAGGAACTCATCGCGCTCCGCGCCGCGGCCCTCAGTGGCGACGAACGCTCGGATCTTCAGAAGCGGCTTTGGGCCTCGGAAAAACGGGCCAAAGATCTCGCCGACCAACTCGCCGCCAAGCGCGACTCTGCCGGGAGTGAGGAGGCCATGGCCGAGGTCGAAGACGGCGCCGCTCCCGGCGAACGCGGCCCTCGCGGGGACCGCCGTACTCGCGGTCCCGGCGGACCCGGCGGTTTGACCAACGCTCTTTCAACCCTCCAAAAGCCCGAGATCCAACGCGCTCTGGCCTTGCAGCAAAAGGGTCAACTCGACGCCCGCTACGCATCGCTTTTCAAGAATCTGAACCTATCGCCCGCGCAGCTCGATAAATTAAAAAATCTCCTCGTCGAACGCCAAACCTCCGCGATGGACGTGTTCACTGCCGCCCGCGAGCAAGGCATCGACCCGCGTCGCGACCCCGATGGCTTCCGCAGCCTCCTCGCCAGCACCCAAGCTGATATCGACGCCAGTATCAAAGCCTCGATCGGTGAAGAAGGGTTCAAACAGTATAAGAGTTTTGAACAGACCATCCCTCAGCGCGCCACGGCCGACCAGCTCAGCCAACGTCTGAGCTACACCGCGACTCCGCTCACCGCCGCGCAATCTGCCTCGATGGTCCAGATCCTCAGCCAGACCGCCCCCCAGCGCGCCGCCGCGACCCCCGGTCAGACATCAACCCGGCCGGTTGGCGTGACCGAATCCGGCGGTAGCGGGCGCGGTAGTCCAACCATGATGATCGGCGGCGGTCTGCCCGGCGGCTTCGGCGGCGGTGGCAACACCGGGACCCCGATCACCGATGCTGCGGTCAATCTTGCCCAAGGCGTGCTCAGCGGCCCGCAGGTCGATGCCTTAAAGCAACTCCAGCAAGAGCAGGCGGCTCAACAAAAAATCAGCCAAACCTTTCGTGAGACGATGGGCGGCAGCACCAGCGGCGGTGGCGGCGCGCCCCCGGCGAACGCCGGCGGCAAGAAAAAGGGCGGCTGAAGTCCGGGTTAATCGGACTCGCCTTTCCGGCCCTGTAGGCCCGACCGCTGGTCGGGCTTTTTTCTTTTCCGGCGTCCCCCGGGGCCCGGCCCGCGTCATTCTCGAAATTTCTCTTGTCGCATAATTTTCCGGTCGGCACGGTCCCTGCGATTCTCTTCATCCAACACGCCCATGATCGTCACTACTGCACAGCTCTTTAAACACGCTTACGGTCAATACGCCGTCGGCGCCTACAATATCAATAACGCCGAGCAGGCGATGGGCCTCTTCAAGGGCGCCATTGATTCCAAGGCTCCGTTCATCATCCAGATTTCCAAAGGTGCCCGGAAATACACCGACAAGCGCATGCTCGAAGCGATCATCCGCTCGGCCGCAGAAATCTTTCCCGAAGCTATTTTTGCCGTCCATCTTGATCACGGCGACGAGCAGACCTGCTACGAATGCATCGATTCCGGCTTTTTCAGTTCCGTCATGATCGACGCCTCGCACGATCCGTTCGACGAGAACGTCGCGATCACCAAACGCGTCGTCGATCGGGCGCACGCCAAAGGCATCTCGGTCGAAGCCGAACTCGGTATGCTCGGCGGCGTCGAAGAAGACATCAAAGTTGAGGAAGGTAATGCCTGCCTCACCGACCCCGTTGAAGCCGAAGACTTCGTCAAAAAGACCGGCTGCGATTCCTTGGCCTGCGCCATCGGCACCTCGCACGGCGCTTTTAAATTCAAGGGCAAACAGTCCCTCCACTTCGACGTTTTGGAAAAGATTAAAGCGCGCCTCCCCGGTTACCCGCTCGTCATGCATGGTTCGTCCTCGGTCCCACAGGACGAAGTTGCCCGCATCAACGCCGCCGGCGGCCAGATCGCCGGCTCCATGGGCGTCGATGTAAACGAATACCTTCCCGCCGCCAAACGTGGGGTCACCAAGGTCAATATCGATACCGACGGCCGCCTCGTCTGGACCCGCGTCCATCGCGAATATTTCCGCGACAAGCCCGGCGATTTCGATTTCCGCCCACCCGGCAAGATCTTCATCGAGGAATACGCGAAGTTCATCGCCAGCCGCAACGTCCTCCTCGGCAGCGCCGGCCAACTCGAAAGCCTCCGCGCCTCGTTGGCTAAGTAAACCGACGCGTCACCTCGCCATCGGCTCAAGCCGGCGCGCTTCCCGCCCGCCGGCTTTTTTGTGCCGTGAAGGCTTCGCTCCCCTAAGTCGATTTTCGCAGCCTATCATCCCACTGGCTGCCCGACATGGATTCGAACCATGAACTTTTGAAGCGAATCGGACGTTTTCAGAGGGAGGCCCGCTGGGCAAATCAAAGGTAGGTCAAAGTTTGACGCCGTTATTCCGGGCTGGTGACTGGGTATATCGTCGTCAACTCGCTTCATTCGCTTCAACCGACATGGATCAAACCACGAACTTTTGAAGCGAATCAAACGGTGGCGGCCAGAACCACGGAGCCGCAGCCGAATTTTTGAGCGGCGATGACAGCTGGTTCAGGGCTGGAATACCGCAGGAAACAACGAAGTTCGCCACCCATCCCGCCATGGTGCGGCGGAAACAAGTCTGTTCCTTGTTTCCATCGTTTAGTCTTGATGGAAATAAGCTGCCTGCTTGTTTCCATGCATGAAAACAAGCCCCGCGCCCTCGCCGGCAGGACGCTGGATCAAAACCTTAGCCGGCTACCGCGCTTTCCAGCCTTTCCCATTGCCCCCAGTGATTGCGTGGACGCCGCAGTTGGTCCGCGTCCTTTCACAGGCGGATCGTCTGCTGGGGCGCCTCGCCGGCGAAGGAAGACGGCTGCCCAATCCCCATGTCCTGATTCGGCCGTTTGTCCGTCGCGAAGCGGTCTATTCCAGCCGCATTGAGGGCACGCAAGCCACGTTGGGCGAATTGCTCGCCGCGGAGGCCGGTGCGACTCCCGAGCGCAGTCCGGAAGACTTGCGCGAAGTCGGCAACTATGTCGCCGCGCTGGAGCACGGCATGAAACGGCTGAAGCAACTTCCGCTTTCGCTTCGCCTAGTCCGTGAGCTGCACGAGAAGCTGATGACCGGAGTCCGGGGTGACCATGCGACCCCCGGTGAATTTCGCCGAACCCAGAATTGGATCGGCCGTCCGGGTTGCACCTTGATCGATGCATCCTACGTGCCACCGCCGCCTGACGATCTGATGGAGCACCTCGGGCGCTGGGAGGATTTCCTCCAAGACGAGACCATCCCGCCGCTGGTGCATGCCGCCATGATGCACTACCAGTTCGAGGCCATCCACCCGTTCATAGATGGCAACGGACGTGTCGGCCGATTACTCATCCCCCTAGGCCTTTGTGCGCGCGGCGTGCTGCCCGAGCCCCTTCTCTATTTATCGGCATTTTTCGAGGCGACGAGAAATGACTACTACGACGGCCTGCGTGGGATCACGGAGCGTGGCGATTGGACCGGGTGGATCGAATACTTCCTTAACGGCGTGGCTCGACAATCGGAAGACGCCCTTAGCCGCGCGGAAAGAATCAACCGACAGCTTGCCAATTGGCGGGACGACTTCGCCGGAGGCGGCTCGAAAGTCCCGCTGCAACTCATCGACCTTATTGGAGGAAATCCCTTCCTGACTCCGCGCGAGACCGAGCGTCGGCTGGGCGTTGCCTACAACACCGTGATGCGCGCCATCGTCGCGTTGGAGGCTGGCGGCGTTTTGGCCAAAGTCGGTGACGGCAAGCGGGACCGCGTTTTCTGCGCCCGCGCGATTCTCGACATTCTGGATGAGCCGGCTCGCTTGGTGCCGGAACCTCCGTCGACGCATCATCGAAAAAGCCGTGGATAATGGACCCTTTTCCGCGACAACAACGATTGGCCGATCTCCGCCAAAAACTGGCGGCGCTCACCACCGAGCTCGTGAAGACCGAGGAGGAACTCACAACCTTGGAGGCCGACGGACAACTCAACCTCGGCGCGCCACCTGCAGCTGCGGTTCAAATCCCTCGCACACCGGCAGAAAAGGTCTCCCTGTTTCTGGATCTGTTTGGCACCCGGCGTTCGGTCTATCCGCAGCGATGGGAAAACAACAAAGCGGGAAAGAGCGGCTATTCGCCGGCATGTAACAACGACAGTTTTGCGAATCGGCAAAGTGGAATCTGCCGGAAGCCGAAGGTGAAATGCTCGGAGTGTCCTCATCAGCGGTTTCCTCCGCTCGACGAGCGAGCCGTAGAATCCCACCTGCGAGGTGAACAGACACTCGGCGTGTATGCCATCGGCTCTGACGACACCTGCCGGTTTCTCGCGGCTGACTTTGATGGGGAAGGTTGGCGCGATGACGTGCTGGCCTACCGCGAAGCGGCCGAGAGGGTCGGACTCACAGTGGCAATCGAACGGTCTCGGTCGGGCAACGGGGCGCACGGCTGGATTTTCTTCGCCGAGCCCGTGCCGGCTGTGACGGCGCGGAGGTTGGGGACGATTCTGGTGGCGAAAGCCTCGGCGCTGCGCCCGACGTTGGGACTGGGCGCGTATGATCGACTGTTTCCGAATCAAGATACCCTTCCCATCGGCGGGTTTGGAAATCTGATCGCATTGCCATTGGCAAAGGCCCCGCGACAGAGCGGAAACACCCTCTTCGTGGACGCTAGCATCGTGGCCTTCGAGGACCAGTGGTCATATCTCGCAGGGCTTCCCCGGCTAGGCCGGGAAAGCTTAGACCGAATACTCGCCAGAATTTCTCCCGTCGGACCGCTGGCGCCGTTCCTCCCAAGCGGTGCCGAATCCGAGCAACGGCACGACTTCGCACTGCAAAGCGACGCAGCGGTGTTGGACCTGTCGCATCCACGAATTCGCCGTGGCATGATCTCGGGGGAAGTGACCGTGCGGCTCGATGCGCAAATTCATGTGCCCCGCTCACTGCCAATACCGGTGCTGGCAGCGTTGCGGCGGCTCGCGACGTTTCCCAATCCGGTCTTTCACGAGAAGCTAAGGCTGCGATTCGCGACGTTTGATACGCCGCGGTTTCTGTTCGCCGGCGAATGGCAAGCCGACCGGCTCGTTCTTCCGCGCGGCGTGTTAGATCAAAGCCTCGCACTGCTGGAGTCAGCCGGTGCCACCGTAGTCACGCAGGATGCGCGGAATACCGGCACCCGCGTGGCGTGGAAATTTCAGGGTGAGTTGCGGGATGGCCAGGAGAATGCGGTGGGCAAACTGCTCGCTGAAGACAACGGAGTGCTATGCGCCCCGCCGGGCGCGGGAAAGACAGTCATGGGCTGCGCGGTGATCGCGCGAGCCCGCACCTCGGCTCTCGTGCTCGTGCACCGCGCGGTGCTGGTGGAGCAGTGGCGGGAGACTGCCATGCGATTTCTCGGATTGAAGCGAAAGGAGATCGGGCTCTGGCGCGGGTCTTCCCCGCGGCTCACCGGACGATTCGACATTGCAATGCTGCCGTCGCTGGTTCGCGTGGAAAATCTGGCGGCGGCACTGGGAGGGTATGGAGTGGTCATCGTCGACGAATGCCACCATGTCCCCGCTACTTCGTTCGAGATGGTGCTAAAGGCGTGCCCCAGCCGGCGGGTCTACGGGCTCACGGCGACCCCAAAACGGAAGGATCGTTTGGAGAAATTGCTCTTCGCCCAATGCGGACCGATCCGTCACAGGCTGGTCGATGCGCCGACCGATGAAGTGCGGACGGTGAAAGTTCGCCACACCACCGTGGCACTGTCGCCCGATGCCGGGCCACGACCGCCGATCCATGTCGTGTGGGAAGCGTTGGTGCAGGATGAAAGTCGGATCAAGGTGATCGTCACCGACCTGCTGTCGTGCGCTGCGGCAGGGCGATCCCCGCTCGTGCTGGCCGACCGCAAAGTCTATCTTGATCGCTTGCAGCATGAGTTCGCGTCGAAGGCAACGGACGTGATGTGCCTTCGACTGGACGGCCAAATGGGAAAGAAGGCCAGGAGCGAAGTGCTGCGGCAGATCGACGAACACTACGATGGAGGAAGGCCATTCGTCCTGTTCGCGACGGCATCGCTGATCGGCGAGGGATTCGACCTTCCGCGTTTGGACACTCTGGTGTTGGCGATGCCGCTTTCGTTCAAAGGGCGGCTGGTGCAATACGCCGGCCGACTTCACCGGCGGCATGAGGCCAAAGGCGCTGCGCT
>CAMCWW010000009.1:0-57137 GCA_945882935.1 Opitutus sp. GAS368 | reverse complement strand
GGTCATCCCGGTGAGGCGCTCGCCTTGGTTGCCGAGGTAGGACTTGAGGTCTTCCCGGAAGCGGGTTTTGAGCGCGGGCTTATAGTCGAAGAGGTCGAGCTGCGAGGGCGCGCCAATAAGCGAGATATAGATCGCCCGCTTGGCCTTAGGCGCGATTTTCCACGGCTCCGTCATCGCGGTGCGCAGCGTGTCCGCGCCCGACGAACCGGCCGCAATCAGCCGCGGTCCCAGCAACGACGAAAGAGCGGCGACGCCGAGGCCCGTGCCGGAGGTGCGGAAAAACTGCCGGCGGGTGATCGCGGCATTGTAAGCATCAAACGTGGCCTGCCAGTCAGGAGGAAGGGGGGTCATGGCGGTTATTTGGTCAGCGATTCATCAAGGTTGAGCACCTGACTCGCGACGAGGGTCCAAGCGGCGAGTTCAGGGGCGGGAAGTTTGGTATCGGCGGGCGAATCGCCGACGTCGAGCAACTCGAGCGCGGCCGCCGGCGTGCGGCGGTAGGTCGCGAGCGCGTCGTCAAGCGTGCGGCGGACGATTGCTCGTTCGACCTTTTCAAAGGGACGGCCAATCAGGTTCAACGACACAAAATCGAGCCGCGCATCGACCGAAGAAGCCGCGTGCAATGCCCGCGTGGCCAGCGCGCGCGAAGCCTCAACGAAGAGTGGCTCGTTCAACGTAACGAGGGCCTGCAACGGCGTGTTGGTGCGGTCGCGGCGAACGCATGAGACCTCGCGGTTCGGCGCGTTGAGAATGTCCATCGACGGAGCGAGAGCGGTTCGTTTGATCAGCGTGTAAAGCGAGCGGCGGTAGAGATTTTCGCCCGAGTCCTGCCGGTAATAGCGCGTCGTCGACTCTTTCATCGCGACATCTTCCCAGATGCCTTCGGGCTGGTAGGGGCGCACGGGGTGCCCGCCAAGTTTGGCGACGAGGAGACCGGAAGCCGCGAGGACTTGGTCGCGGAGTTGCTCGGCATCGAGGCGGTGGCGCGGACCGCGCGCGAGGAGGCGGTTGACTGGGTCGCGTTCGAGGAGCGCGGGAGTGGCCATGGCAGACTGGCGATACGTGGCGCTCGTGACCGTGAGCTTCACGAGGCGGCGGTAATCCCAGCCGGACTCGCGGAATTCGACGGCGAGCCAGTCGAGCAATTCAGGATGCGAAGGGCGGCTGCCGGTGACGCCAAAATCGCCGGCGGACTCAACTAGACCGGAACCGAAAAGGTGCTGCCACGTGCGGTTAACGGTGACGCGCGCCGTGAGCGGATTCTTCGCGTCAACGAGCCAACGCGCGAGGGAGAGACGATTGCGCGGCGAGTCGGCGGGCAGCGGCGGGAGGATAGCCGGCGTAGTGGCCGCAACTTTTTCCCCGAGCTGAGTGTATTCGCCCCGCGTAAGGACGTGGGCGAAGGCCTCGGTGTCTTTTTTCTCCTCCATCACGAGGGTGATACCGCCACGGCGGCGCAGAGCAGCCTCAGTCGCGAGCAAGTCGTCGAATTGCGCGTGTAACTGGAGCGAAGGCCCGTCGGCGGCGCCGAGAAAGTGTTCGCGCAGCAATTGCGCCTGCGCCGGCGTGCGGGCAGCCGGTTCGGCGGCGAGCGCGGCGTGTGTCTCGATGACCGCGGATTTCGCCTTGGCCTGCGCCACGGTGAAACCACGGCGATGGTGACGCACATCCTGCACCCACACGCCGCCGCCGCCAAGCGACGCATCCGCGCGGGCGCCCAGCACGAGCGGGGCAGTCGGCACGATGTCGGCGGGAACGTGGTTGATATTACCCGCATTGGCGCCCTGCTTGCCGTCGACGTAGACTTCGACCGAACGATTCGACCACGAGCCAGAATCGAAGGTAAACAAAACGTGATGCCACACGCCCGGCTGCAGCGCCGTCGCCGCGACTCCGCGCGAAGAAAAGTCAGCGCGGCCGCCGCGCAAGCGAACGCCGATCTTGCCCTGGTCGAGAAAAACTTCCCAACCGGCGCCAGCTGCGCCCGCATCACACGAGGAAATTAACGGGCCGCTCGGCTGCTCGGTGACCCTCACGAGCAAGTCGATGCTGTCGGATTGTTCTCGACGCAGCGGAATCGGGGCGCCGAGCGTGAGCGGAGCGCCATCGAGGCGGATCGCGGGACCATATGGGCCGGCGACGGGAGCATCGCTACCGGCCGGGCTTTTGCTCGCCAGCCCAACCAGCGGAACGTGCAACGGCGTAGCGTAGTCCTTCGGCGGAACCGCGAGCGAGCGGGCGGTGGCGAGCCAAGCGGTGAAATCAGCGTCGGCAGCATTGGCGCGCGTTTTTTGCGCGGCGCGCACCGTCTCGAGTTTGGCCTGCACGCGCGTCCATTCCGCGCGATCAGCGACGGCCGGGATAAATAGGCTGGGGCGGGTATCGGACACGTTGCCGTCCATCGCGGGCATGGTGTTGTTGCGGAAAAACGCGGTCAGCGCGTAAAAATCCTTGGTGCTGATCGGGTCGAATTTGTGGTCGTGACATGCCGCGCAACCGGTCGTGAGCCCGAGCCACACCGTGGACATCGTCTCTACTCGGTCCTTGGCGTAGATGGCCTCGTATTCCGCCGCGATGGCTCCGCCCTCGCTCGTGGTGGGCAGGCAACGGTTGAAACCGGAGGCGACTTTTTGGTCGACGGTCGCCTCGGGCAAAAGGTCGCCGGCCATCTGTTCGATCGTAAAGCGGTCAAACGGCATGTTCTGCTTGAACGCGTTGATCACCCAATCGCGGTAGGGCCAGATCGAGCGGTAATTGTCGATGTGGATGCCGTGGGTGTCGGCGTAGCGCACGGCGTCGAGCCACTGGCGGCCGAAGTGTTCGGCGGAAGCGTCGCTCGCGAGCAAGCGGTCCACCGCGCGCTCGTAAGCGGCGGGTGAGGGGTCGCGGGTAAACGCCGCGAGCTCGGCCGGCGTGGGCGGCAGACCGGTCAGGTCGAGCGTGACCCGGCGCAGCAGCCGTGCGGGCGACTCGGGCGGGCTCGGAGTGAGGTTCTCCGCGCGCAGTTTGGCGAGGATGTAGCCGTCGATGGGATTGGCCGGAATTTGAGAGTTGAGCGCTGAGAGCTGAGAGCCGGAAGCAAACGCGGGCGGCTTTACGACCGGCGGGAGAAACGACCAATGCTCCTGATACTCGGCGCCCTCGGCGATCCAGCGTTTGAGCAACGCGATCTCGGCCGGTTTCATCGTCTTGTGCGCTTCGGGCGGCGGCATGATCTCGTCGGGATCGGTGGCGAGCATCCGCTCGATCAACGGGCTCACGTCGGGTTTGCCCGGGACGATCGCGGCCTCGGCGTCACCGCGGTCGACGGTCGCAAATTCGGCGCGGTCGAGCCGCAACTTGGCCTTTCGCGTGCCGGAGTCGGGCCCATGACAATGAAAGCAGTTCTCGGCGAGAATCGGTTGGATGTGCTCGTTGAACGAAAGTTTCGCGGTCCCTTTGGCCGGCGCCGCAACGGGGACTGAAGCAGCGACCGCGGCCGGGCGGGCGGCGTCGGGGGCGACTTGGCTAGTGCCGCATCCGGCATGGGCGAGCAAAACGGCCGCAGCCGATACTGCGGAAAGAGAGAGAAAAATACGGCGCATAAGGGTAAAAGACAGCGGGGCGAAAACAGCTACCCAATGATCTTACCCAAGCCCAGCGATGCTGTCTATTACGAGAACAACATTTTTTTGGATGAGCTGCGGCCCCGCTGAAATTTCCTACGGCGAGCCGTAGTTGCATGGCGGCGCCGCAGCTGGGATCAAGTCCGCGCGATCCTTCAGGAGCGATCCATGAGCAGCCGGGGCCGCCGGATTCCCCGCGGACTCAAACGGAAAATGTCCGGGCTATCCGCTGCGTCACCCCGGCGCCCCTACCCCAGTCCAGCTCCATCCGCCCGTCATCTCTGCCCCCTCTTCTAACTGGAGAGGATTGGGGCTAGCCTCGGAGCTCTTGTATTTTCGACTCTGGCCGATGGGCACGAGAAACGAAAGGTAACCTTGACGCAAAGGAGCCTCGTAATCGCAGACGACGAGTGTCCATAAAAAAGCCGCGGACGAATCCGCGGCTTCGACTGTGGCTGAAGAAATTAACGACCCAAGGCTCAACCCGCACTGACCTCGGCCACCGAATTTTCGTCGGCCGGCAGCTCCGCGCCAAAGGGCAAACTGATCTTGAGCTTCTTGTACCGCGGCAGGCCAGTGCCCGCCGGAATCAAGTGACCCATGATGACATTCTCCTTAAAGCCGCGCAGGAGATCAACCTTGCCAAGGGTCGAAGCGTCGGTGAGGACGCGGGTCGTCTCTTGGAAGGAGGCTGCAGAGATGAAGCTTTCGGTCTCGAGCGAGGCTTTGGTGATACCCAAGAGGATCGGTTCCGCTTCGGCCGGCTTGCCGCCAGCTTCGTCGATGCGCCGATTGTCCGCGAGGAACGCGGCGCGATCCACTTGCTCGCCCCAGAAGTATTCGCTGTCGCCCGGATCAGTAATCCGAACTTTGCGCAGCATCTGGCGGATGATGATCTCGATGTGCTTGTCGTTAATCGTGACGCCTTGGAGGCGATAAACTTCCTGCACTTGCGAAATCAGGAAATCGTAGAGCGCGGACGGCCCGAGGATTTCCAAAATCTCGTGAGGATCGGCGGAGCCTTCCGTGAGATGCTGGCCTTTGTGGACCACGTCGCCGGGCTGCACGATGATGTGCTTTCCGGTCGGAATGAGATGCTCTTCTTCTTGGGAAGTTTCCTCGTTTTTCACGACCAACTTACGCTTTCCGCGGACGGTGCCCTCGAAGGCGACGACGCCGTCGATGCGAGCCATCTCGGCCGCGTCCTTCGGCCGACGAGCCTCGAAAAGCTCGGCGACGCGGGGCAGACCGCCAGTGATGTCTTTCGTCTTCGAGGCCTGACGGGGCGTCTTGGCGAGGAGCGCGCCGGGGGCGATGGTGTCACCCTCGTTGACCGCGATTTGGGCGCCGACGGGAATCGAATAGGCGGCGAGCGCCTTGTTTTTCGCGTCGCGGATCTCGATCTGCGGATTGAGGTCCTCCTTGTGCTCGATAACTACCGTAGCGATGCGGCCCGACGATTCGTCGAGTTCGCGCTTTACGGTAACCCCCGGGATCATGTCCTTGAAGTGCAGCGAGCCGCCCTTCTCGGAGAGAACGGGAACATTGTAAGGATCCCATTGCGCGAGGATATCGCCTTTGCCGATCTTCTCGCCGTCGCCGACGTGCAGGAAGGAACCGACCACAATGTTGTAGTTTTCGATTTCCTTGCCCTCGTTGTCGATGACTTGGATCGTGCCAGTCTTGTTCAGGGCAATATTGCCGCCCTCGGCCGTCTGCACGAGACGCAGGCCTTTATATTTGATGATGCCTGCCGAGCGGACGCGGATCTCAGGGGTCTTGAACCCGCCGGAAGCGACGCCGCCGATATGGAAGGTGCGCATCGTGAGTTGCGTGCCGGGCTCGCCAATCGACTGCGCGGCAATAATGCCGACCGAATCGCCAATCTTTGCAACGCGGCTGGTGGCGGGATTGATGCCGTATGATTTGGCGTCGATTCCGGCCGGACTCGTGCAGGTGAGCGGGGACATGACTTTGACGCGCTCAATGCCGACGTCGTCGATCTTGGAAGCGGCTTCCTCGGTGATGAGTTCGCCAGACCCGACGATGAGTTCGGACGGATTGAGCGGGTTGTAGACATCGTCGCTGGAGCAACGACCGATCAGGCGTTCCTTGAGCGCGACGATTTCGTCGTCACCTTCGAAGATCGCTTTCTTCCAAACGCCATCACGGGCGCCGGAGTCATCTTCGCAGATGATCACGTCCATGGCGACATCGCACAACTTACGCGTGAGGTAGCCGGCGTCGGCGGTCTTGAGCGCGGTGTCGGCGAGACCCTTCCGGGCGCCGTGGGTCGAAATGAAGTATTCGAGGACCGTGAGACCCTCACGGAACGACGAGAGAATCGGGCGTTCGATGATTTCGCCGGAGGGCTTGGCCATCAAACCGCGGGCGCCGCAAAGCTGTCGGACCTGCTGTTTGTTACCTCGCGCGCCGGAGTCCATCATGATGTAGACCGGGTTTACCTCGGTCTTGCCTTCGTTGGTTTGGAGCTTCGAGAAGACTTCTTTCGCGATCTGATCGGTGGCGGCGGTCCAGATATCGACGACCTTGTTGTAACGCTCACCGTCGGTGATCGTGCCCTTGTTGAACTGGGCTTCGACCTCGGTGATCTTTTTGCGGGAGTCGGTGACGATCGCTTTCTTCGACTCTGGGATGATCATGTCATCGATACCGATCGAGATACCCGCCTGGAACGCGGTTTGGAAACCGAGCTCCTTGAGTTTGTCTAGGGTCTCGACCGTCATCGAGTGACCGGCGCTCTTGTAAGTGTTAAGGATCAAATCGCCCAATTTCGCCTTGGGGACCGGAAAGTTTACAAAACCCAATTCCTTCGGCCAGATCTGATTGAAGATCACGCGGCCGACGGTAGCGCGAAGAACTTTTTTCTCTTTGTTGCCATAGACGGTGTCTTGACCGAAGTCAGGGTTAGGCACCTCGACCCAGTCATGAACTTTGAGTGCTCCGTCTGCTTTCGCGTAGAGCACCTCGTGCAAGCCGCTGAGGAGCGGCACTCGAACACCCTTCGCCGGCTTGGTGCGCGGCTCGATCGTGAGATAATAGGCGCCGAGAACGATGTCCTGGGACGGGGTGAGGATCGGCTTGCCGGAAGAGGGCGAGAAGATATTGTTGGTCGCCATCATCAGCAGCTTGCACTCGAGAATGGCCTCAAGGGACAACGGCACGTGAACGGCCATTTGGTCTCCATCGAAATCCGCATTGTAGGCGGTGCAGACAAGCGGATGAACTCGGATGGCTTCGCCTTCGATCAGGACAGGCTCGAACGCTTGGATGGAAAGTCGGTGGAGGGTCGGCGCGCGGTTGAGCAGCACCGGATGGCCCTTGGTCACTTCCTCGAGAATATCCCAAACCTCGGGTGACTTCTTCTCGATCATCTTGCGCGCGCCGCGGACAGTGTGCACGAAGCCGAGTTCCTTGAGCCGGCGAATGATGAACGGCTCGAAGAGCACGAGCGCCATCTTCTTGGGCAGACCGCATTGGCTGAGCTTGAGCTCGGGACCGATGACGATGACGGAACGACCGGAGTAGTCCACGCGTTTGCCGAGCAAGTTTTGGCGGAAACGCCCCTGCTTGCCCTTCAGCATATCCGAAAGGGATTTTAACGGACGGTTACCGGCGCCCGTGACTGGACGACCGTGGCGACCGTTATCGAAGAGCGCGTCGACGGCCTCTTGCAGCATGCGTTTTTCGTTATGGATGATAACGTCGGGCGTCTTAAGCTGCATCAGGTTTTTCAACCGGTTGTTGCGGTTGATGACTCGGCGATAGAGATCGTTGAGATCGGAGGTCGCGAAACGACCGCCCTCAAGAGGAACAAGCGGACGAAGATCGGGCGGGATCACCGGCAACACCTCGAGGACCATCCATTCCGGACGGGACTTCGAGTGAATGAAGCCTTGGATCACCTTCAGCCGCTTAGAGAGCTTCTTTTTGATCTGCTTCGATTTCGTCGCGCGCATCTGCTCGTGCAACTCGGCCACAGTGGCCTCCATATCGGTCTTGACCAGCGCATCACGCACGGCCTCAGCGCCCATCTTGGCAACGAAGGAATCCGCGCCGTATTCATCGAGAGCTTGGCGATATTCAGTATCCGTGAGCAGCTGTTTGAGTTCGAGCGGGGTCTTGCCCGGATCGATGACCATGTAGTTCTCGTAATAAATCACGCGCTCAAGGGAGCGTGCGGTCATATCGAGCAACAAACCGAGTCGGCTCGGCATGGACTTAAGGAACCAAATGTGCGTGACCGGCACCGCCATCTCGATGTGACCCATGCGCTCGCGGCGGACGCGGGCGATGGTGACCTCGACTCCGCAACGATCGCAGACAACATCCTTATACTTGATGCGTTTGTATTTGCCGCACGCGCACTCATAGTCACGAACGGGCCCGAAGATCTTTTGGCAGAACAAACCGCCTGGCTCGGGTTTGAACGTGCGATAGTTAATCGTCTCGGGATTCTTCACCTCGCCCTTGGACCATTTGCGGATGGTCTCGGGCGAAGCGACGGTGATGGACACGCAGTCGAACGGGCTCTCTTCGAGGCCCAGAGCGGCGCGGGCTTCATCACGGTTGGAGGCGGCGGTTTCGGCGGGTTGAATCA
Organism: Opitutus sp. GAS368; assembly: GCA_945882935.1. Classification (GTDB taxonomy): domain Bacteria; phylum Verrucomicrobiota; class Verrucomicrobiia; order Opitutales; family Opitutaceae; genus Tous-C4FEB. Next base: position 48,911 of record CAMCWW010000009.1, on the reverse strand, counting down.
TGGCTTTAGCTCCTGAATTTTGTGGAAGGTGAACGGGACTCGGGCGGTGGCTTAGGAGCCGTAGCTGAGCGAGTCGCGTTTCTGGAGTTTGATATCCAGGCCGAGGGACTGGATTTCCTTAATGAGAACGTTGAACGACTCGGGCGTTCCGGCGACCAGGGTGTTGTCGCCCTTGACGAGCGACTCATAGATCTTCGTACGGCCCTGCACGTCGTCGGACTTGACGGTGAGGAGTTCCTGGAGCGTGTGCGCGGCGCCGTAGGCTTCGAGCGCCCAGACTTCCATTTCGCCAAAGCGCTGACCGCCGTATTGGGCCTTGCCGCCCAACGGTTGCTGCGTGACCAGTGAGTAAGGGCCGACCGCACGAGCGTGGATCTTGTGCGATACAAGATGGTTCAGCTTCATCATGTAGATGTAGCCAACCACGACCTCCTGATCGATCTTCTCGCCGGTGCGACCGTCGAAGAGCACGCTCTTGCCGGAAGTCGGCAACTTGGCCTCCTTGAGATATTCGCGGACTCGTTTCTCGGATATACCGTCGAAGACCGGAGTCGCGACTTTCAAGCCGAGCTTCTTACAAGCCCAGCCGAGATGCGTTTCCAGAACCTGGCCGACATTCATGCGCGAGGGCACGCCGAGGGGGTTCAAGCAGATTTCGACTGGAGTGCCATCCGGGAGGAACGGCATATCTTCTTCGGGAACAATCTTCGCAACAACGCCCTTGTTACCGTGGCGACCGGCCATCTTGTCTCCGACCTCAAGCTTCTGCTTCGTGGCGACATAGACTTTGACCTGCTTGATCGCGCCGTCACCGGAGCCTTCTCCAGCTTCAACCGCACCGATCTTGCGCTCGCGGTCAGTCTCGAGTTCATCGAACTTCGTTTGGTAGCCGCCGATGATCTCCATGATCTTGATCCGAACCGGCGAGGGATCGATCTGGACGTGCTTGGATACGGCTGCAAGACGCCGGAGAAGAGTCTTCGTGATCTTTCGATTGGCTGGGATGATGATTTCACCAGATTCACCGTTGATCACGTCGAGCGGGATTTTTTCGCCAAGCAGGATGTTGGAGAGCGCCTCAGTCAGGCCTTCGCGCAATTTATCGATCTGCGTTTTGTATTCCTCTTGAATTTGTTTGCCTTGGCGGCGGCGGTCAGAGGGCGAGAGTTTCTCCTCTTGATTGTCGATCCGGGACGATATCTTTACGTCCATGATGATGCCACCAACGCCTGATGGAACCACCAGCGAAGTATCCTTAACATCGGCGGCTTTTTCACCGAAGATAGCGCGAAGCAGCTTTTCCTCAGGGGCGAGCTCGGTCTCAGACTTCGGCGTGATTTTCCCGACGAGAATGTCGCCAGGCTTCACTTCCGCACCGATCCGGATAACACCATTATGGTCGAGATTCTTGAGCGCTTCTTCGCCAATATTAGGAATGTCGCGGGTGATCTCTTCCGGCCCAAGCTTCGTGTCGCGGGCGTTGACCTCGAACTCTTGGATATGGATCGAAGTGAAAATGTCTTCCTTCAAAACCTTTTCCGAAATCAGGATAGCGTCTTCGAAGTTGTAACCGTTCCACGGCATGAAACCGACGAGCACGTTTCGGCCGAGGGCCATCTCGCCTTTGTCCGTCGAAGGACCGTCAGCAATAATCTGGCCCGCCTTGATCTTCTGGCCAAGCGCGACGATCGGCTTCTGATTGAAGCATGTGCCGGCGTTCGAGCGCATGAATTTCCGCAGCTCGTAGATAAAGACATGATTTTTCGGATCGTGCTTCAGATTACGCGGCAACTCGCCATCTTTCGTGACGACAATGCGCTTGGCATCAACGGAGGCGACAACGCCAGCCTCGTCGGCGACGACTACGATCTTTGAGTCGCGGGCGACGCGCTCTTCGATACCGGTGCCAACAAGCGGTGACTCGGCTTGGAGAAGCGGCACGCCTTGGCGTTGCATATTTGCGCCCATGAGCGCGCGATTGGCATCGTCGTGCTCAAGGAACGGAATCATACCGGCCGCAATCGAAATGACCTGCTTCGGCGAGACATCCATATAATGGACTTCGGAGGCTGCGACTTCGAGAAATTCACCGTCTTGGCGGACGGTGACCTTGCCGATAAAGTTACTCTTATCGTCGAGCTCAGAGTTAGCCTGGGCGATAACCTTGGCTTCTTCTTGGTCAGCGGTGAGATACTCGATTTTGTCGGAGACACGGCCGTCTTTGACGATCCGGTAGGGAGTCTCGATGAAACCGAATTCATTTACCCGAGCGTAAGTTGAGAGGGAGTTGATGAGGCCGATATTCGGACCTTCGGGAGTTTCGATCGGGCAAATGCGCCCATAGTGCGACGGATGAACGTCGCGAACTTCGAAACCGGCGCGCTCGCGATTGAGACCACCTGGCCCGAGTGCCGAAAGGCGACGTTTGTGCGTCACTTCCGCGAGCGGGTTAATCTGGTCCATGAACTGAGAGAGCTGACTCCGGGCGAAGAAGTCACGGATCACGGTCGTAAGCGCCTTCGGATTGATGAGCTTCTGCGGGGTAATAGAGTCAACGCTCTGATCATACATGGTCATCCGCTCGCGAACCAGCCGCTCGGTGCGACTGAGGCCAACGCGGCACTGGTTGGCGAGCAATTCACCCACGGTGCGCACGCGGCGGGAACCAAGGTGATCGATATCGTCAACTACGCCTTCGCCCTTCTTGAGCCGACCGAGATACTTCGTCGCCGCGACGATATCGCCACTTTCGATGATGCGCTGCTCGAGCGTCACTTTGAGTCCGAGCTTTTGGTTGACCTTGTAACGGCCGACCCTTCCGAGGTCATAGCGCTTAGGGTCGAAGAACAGTCGCTTTAAGAGGGCCTTGGCATTCGCCGTCGTCGGCGGCTCGCCAGGACGCAGACGTTTGTAGATTTCCTTGAGCGCCTCTTCCTCGTTACGAGTCGGATCTTTCTTGAGCGCACGGATCAGCGCCCCCTCGTCAACGGTCGTGTCGATCACGCGAATCGTAGAGATTCCGTGCTTCTGGAAAGTCCGCACGATCTGCTTCGTGAGCGGTTCAAAGGCGCGCGCCAAAACCACCCCCTGCTGTGCGTCGATCGCATCTTCGACCAACACCAGAGTCGAGACGTTCTCGAGGTCCAAAGCCTTAGCAACCTTGAGATCCTTGATCTCGTAAAAGAGATTCAAAATATCAATGTCGCTCGAATAGCCGATTGCCCTGAGCAAAGTCGTGATCAGAAACTTTCGCCGGCGCCGGCGACGGTCAAGGTAGACGTAAAGCAGGTCATTGTTGTCGAACTGGACCTCGAGCCACGTCCCGCGGTCGGGAATGATCCGGAAAGAGTGCAGCAACTTGCCGTTCGGGTGCGGTGTGACTTCAAAGGCGATACCAGGCGAACGGTGGAGCTGGGAGACAACGACGCGCTCTGCGCCGTTGATAATGAAGGAACCACGTTCAGTCACCATCGGGATCTCGCCCATGTATATATCTTCATCCTTGATGAAATCTTCTTCGCGCAACCGGAGCTTCACGTAAAGCGGCACGGAATAAGTGATCCCCTCGCGCAAGCACTCGAGTTCGGTATTTTTGGAGTCACCCAAATTGTAGGAAACATACTCCAGTACCAGGCGTTCGTCGTAGGAATGGATCGGGAAAACCTCCCGAAAAACGGCTTCTAAGCCCTGAGGCTTACGTTGTTTCTCGGGAATTCCCTTCTGCAGGAACTCGAGATAGGACGTGATCTGAATCTCGATGAGATTCGGCGGCTGAATGACTTCGCGGAGTTTTCCGAAGTTTGTGCGTTCGGGATGTGTGCGGTCGGCCATGGGAATTTCCGGAGGAGGTGATTAACGAGGGAACAGATACACAGGGCTAGAATCGCCCCGCGCGGGAACCTGACAAAAGAACAGAGAAAAACCCATCGGAGGGAACACGCATAGCGTAATCCCTTCGATAGATTTGTAAATCAATGCCAACTAAGTCGACCAAGTGATTACTTGAGTTCGACTTTGGCGCCGGCGGCCTCAAGTTTTTTCTTAATCTCTTCGGCGTCAGCCTTGTTGGCGCCCTCTTTGACGGACTTCGGAGCGGCCTCGACGAGATCCTTGGCTTCCTTCAAACCCAAACCGGTAATCACCCGGACCTCCTTAATGACGCCAATCTTGTTTGCGCCAGCCTCCAAGAGGATCACGTTGAATTCGGTTTTCTCCTCAACAGGAGCCGCAGCAGCAGCACCGGCGGCAGGTCCAGCGGCGGCAACAGCGGCGGCGGCGGAGACGCCCCACTTGCCTTCAAGGTCTTTGACGAGGGTTGCGAGGTCGAGCACGGTTTGTGCGGACAGCCACTCGATTACTTGGTCTTTAGTGATATTGCTCATGTTTGTATTTTCTCGGGATTACTAGCGGTTTCTAAAAGTGAAACACGTTTAAGAGACGAGTCTCCTAGCTCACCCAAAGGATGTATTTTAACCCATGGCACTGCCATAAAGAGCAGCGCCGCAGGAAAGTTATGCTGCCGGTTGCTCCTTCTTGACTTTCGCATCCAACACGCGGACGAAGGCTCCAGCGTTGCTGATGAGAAGACTGAGGAATTGGGAACGAAGAGCTTCGAAAGAAGGGAGGTCGGCCATTTTTGCCAAATCAGCCGCGCTCACCAACTTCTTGTTGAGCACGCCGATCTTCACTTCGAGCTTCTGTTTGTCTTCGAAGAACTTCTTGAGGACCTTAGCCACACCCGCCGGGTTTTTCCCGCCGACAATAACCGCGGTCGGGCCGGTCAATGCCGTTTCGATCTCAGGGAGGCCCAGTGCTTTGGCCGCAACGCGAAGTGAACTGTTCTTCACGACGTGAAACTCTGCCTTCTCCGCGTTAAGTTTGGCACGAAGGTCAGCCACATCACTGACAGTTACCTTGGTAAAATTAGCCAAGATAACGTATTCGGATTTCTTGAGATGCGTCTCAACTTCGGCGATCAGATAATTTTTTTCGGGTCTCATGGGTCAGGCTCCGTTTAGTATTTGCTGAACTCGCTTGAGGCGACGCGAACGCCGGGGCTCATGCTGGAGGACAAGGTTATAGATTTGATAAAGACGCCGCCCTTGAATGAAGCGGGTTTTGCCTTGCCAACGGCATCAATCACGGTCGACGCATTCTCCAAGATTTGCGCGGCGGTAAACGAGCACTTACCTACACCCACTCCGATGATCGCAGCTTTATCCATCTTGAACTCAACCCGACCGGCCTTCACGGCCTTGATTCCGGCAGCGATATCGTCGGTCACCGTTCCGCTCTTCGGATTTGGCATGAGGCCCTTTGGACCGAGCACACGAGCAAGAGTGCGAACTTGTTTCATTGCCTCAGTCGTGGCGATAGCTACGTCGAACTCTAACCAACCTTCATTAATCTTCTGCATGATATCCGCCAATCCCGCCGTATCGGCTCCGGCGGCCAACGCAGCTGCCGGATTATCTGTAAAGACCACGATTCTAACTTTCTTGCCCGAGCCATTTGGCAACGGGGTAGTTCCACGAACGTTTTGATCTCCAGAGGCGCCGTCTACGCCAAGCTTAAAAGAGAGTTCAACGGTCTCATCGAACTTTGCCTTTGGGAATTTACCCAAAATCGATACGGCCTCGGCGAGGGAGTATTCTTTAGATAGGTCAGCGACCTTTTGGGCGCTACGATAACGTTTACTTTGTTTCTTCATGATGACTCCTTGCGGTGCAAGTGTTCCGAGTGGAACTCCCGCGGTGAGTTGTTGTTTTGGAGGAAAAAATTAACCGACGACTTCGATGCCCATGTTTCTGGCGGTGCCTGCGATGATCCGGATGCCTGCCTCATCGTCTTTTGCATTCAAGTCCTTGGCCTTGAGTTTGTATATCTCGAGTAATTGCTTCTTGGACACCTTACCGACTTTGTCTTGGTTGGGTCGCGCAGAACCGCTCGCAATGTTTGCGGCTTTTTTGAGAAGCACAGATGCCGGCGGCGACTTGAGGATAAAAGTGAAACTCTTGTCCGAAAAAACCGTGATTACTACGGGAAGGATCATTCCATTTTGATCCTTGGTTCGGGCGTTGAAGTCCTTACAAAACGCCATGATGTTGACGCCTTGAGCGCCAAGAGCAGGCCCCACCGGAGGAGCAGGATTTGCAGCACCGGCAGGAAGTTGGAGGCGGATGTAACCTTGAATTTTCTTAGCCATTTTAAAATAGAATTAAATCGGGTGCGTTAACAGATGTCGCGTAATGGAGAGGAGAGAAATGAGTCTATTCGGTGTTTCGTTGGACCTGCCAGTATTCCAACTCAACCGGAGTAAAACGCCCGAAGATGGAGACAGAAACCTTCAGCTTACCACGCTCAGGGTCGATCTCATCAATTCGGCCGGTCAGACTAGTAAAGGCACCGTCAGTAATTTTCACTTCCTCCCCAACAGTATACTGAATCTTCGGAACTTCCTTCCCATTGGCCGCTTCGATTCGGGACCGGATTTCAACAATTTCCGATGGCTGTAACGCCGCTGGTCGTTCACCGCCAACAAAACCGATTACTCCAGCCACCTCCTTTACGAAATACCAAGGTTTATTGATGACCTTCTTGTCCTCACAATAGAGCCACATCTGGATAAAGACATAGCCTGGATAGAGCTTGCGGACCTTGGTTGACTTTTTGCCGTTCTTTACCTCGGACACCACTTCGGTGGGCAACAAGACCTCGAAGATGTGATCTTCAAGCTCTTCTGCCTTCTTGAATTTCTCGATGTAGGCTTTGACCTTGTTCTCTTGACCCGAAAGCGTATGTAACGCAAACCATTGAGCCATAGAAGGAATCAGAGGAGTGGCAGACATGTTTGTTTGGATTAGCTAACCCAAGACGTGAGCAGGTCGACGACATTGATAAGAGCGAAGTCGCTGATGCTGGTGAAAACACCGAGCAGTACGCCAGCGAGCACGACAACAATTGTTGAATCTCGCAACTCCGTGCGCGTCGGCCAAGAAGCTTTTTGAAGCTCGCCAACCATTTCACCGATAAAGATACGAGTGCTGCGAAACGGATTTTTCATGGACTTAAATTTGGCAGGCGCGGAGGGAATCGAACCCCCAACCAACGGTTTTGGAGACCGCTACTCTACCAATTGAGCTACACGCCTGTGGGATGGGCTTTCTTAGACGACGCCGCCGAGGCCCCGTTGCGAGACCTCGGCAGAGTCGAGTTTAAGGTTTTTAATCGAACTTATTCGATAATTTCCGTGACGCGACCTGCACCAATTGTGCGACCACCTTCACGGATAGCGAATTTTTGCGTCGTCTCCATCGCGATTGGAACGATGAGGTCGATCTCAACCGCAATATTATCGCCTGGCATGATCATTTCAACGCCTTTGGGAAGATTCACAATGCCCGTAACATCCGTCGTCCGAAAATAGAACTGAGGACGGTAACCGTTGAAGAATGGCGTATGCCGACCACCTTCGTCTTTTGAGAGGACGTAAATTTCAGCTTTTGCCTTTTTGTGCGGTTTGATCGACTTTGGGGCTGCGATGACTTGACCCCGCTCAATACCGTCCTTTTCAACGCCTCGGAGGAGCATACCAACGTTATCTCCAGCCTGACCCGAATCGAGGAGCTTACGGAACATTTCGATACCCGTGATCACGGTCGTCACAGTGTCTTTAAGACCAACAATCTCAACGGTTTCATTGATTTTGCAGGAACCACGCTCGATTCGACCGGTAGCAACTGTGCCGCGGCCAGTGATTGAAAAAACATCCTCAACCGACATCAAGAACGGCTTATCGTTTTCACGAATCGGCTCCGGGATATCTTTATCGATGGCGTCCATGAGGGCGGTGATTGCCGCATTGCCTTCCGGCTTGTTGTCGAGCGCCGCCGTAGCGGAACCGCGCACGATGGTCGCGTTGTCACCGTCAAATTGATATTTGGTGAGCAACTCACGAATCTCCATCTCAACCAGATCGAGGAGTTCCTTGTCATCGATGAGATCAACTTTGTTGAGCCAGACTACGATCTTTGGCACCCCTACTTGGCGCGCGAGCAAAATGTGCTCACGGGTTTGGGGCATTGGACCGTCCGCAGCGGAGACAACCAAAATAGCACCGTCCATTTGCGCAGCGCCAGTGATCATATTCTTGACGAAATCGGCGTGGCCCGGGCAATCGACGTGGGCGTAGTGGCGTTTTTCGGTTTGATACTCAACGTGCGCCACAGAGATCGTGACGATCTTGGATGCGTCACGCACAGTTCCACCCTTTGCAATGTCCGCGTAGCTCTTAACTTCCGCTAGACCTTTCCGGGCTTGAACAGCTAGAATTGCGGTCGTCGTCGTGGTCTTTCCATGATCGACGTGTCCGATCGTGCCAACGTTGACGTGCGGTTTAGTGCGTTCGAAGTTACTTTTAGCCATGGGATACGGGTGTTTTGATTTGGATTAAATGTTACTTCTGAATTATCGTCGTAGAAGCTAATCCGACGTTGTTTTATGACATGGAGCCCAGAACCGGAGTCGAACCGGCGACCTCGTCCTTACCAAGAACGTGCTCTACCAACTGAGCTATCTGGGCAGACTAAGACACCGTGCCAAAAAACGAAAATGAATGGTTAACTTGCTGTGGGCATTTTGCGTCGTCAACAGCAAACTTGTCGTTTTTAGCAGAAACTAAGGTCCTACGACGATTTGATAAACTCCGGGAGACAGTTTCTCACCGATGCGAAACACTTTGACCAAGAAATCGGCAAAATAAAGATCAACCTCATCCAGTCCGGATCGAGTAATCGAAATAGGAGGACCGACAAGTCCTGCCGCTGAAACCACCGCCATCAATTCTATCGGGGACCAGTTGATTGTTCCTGGCGGCAGATCGAGCGTCAGAGCTTTACGAATAACGGCAATTCCGTCTTTTGCCGAATAGACCTCCAAGTATCCTACTTCTCTGCGCGTTACCTGCAGACTTTGCGTTTTTTGACCAAAAGAGAGAAACGCAGAATTTGGCCCTTCTACGGTTAGAATCGCACCGCTGAAACCCTCTTGGTCGGAACGTAAAACAGCAAAGCTTTGGTCTCCCTCCTTGTAGGCAAAGGCTGATGGGAAATCAGCGAACACTCCCCCGGTTTTCGGAAGCGAAACATCTTTAATTGAAGTGTTCCATTCGGTCGGCAAAAACAAAGGGGTTTTATCGAGTAAAGCCGCTTCATCCGCCACGACGCGTTGAACGACCAACGTTTCGAGGCGCAAACTTCCTGCAGCTTGGTCCGACGACGCCGAAGGCACTTCGAACCAAAAGAGCAGCCCAAATCCGATAATGGTCGTGCCGCAGCCTGCCGCCAACCAGCGCAGTTTCTCACCCGCTATATTCTTCACTGTGGGCCCGCTCCGGGGGCCGTTGGATCCAGGGCTCCCCATATCACGGAAAATCCTGCGCCTTGCGCCAAACTGAAGATTTCAGCCAGTTCATCGCTTGGAACGCCTGCACTCGCCAAAATCAACAGCGAGGGCTTGGGCGTTTTAGATTTCTCGCGACGCAGCCATTCCACTAGCTGCCTGTTCGTTACCAATCCATCATCGGCCAGGATTTGGCCCGAACGCTGAACTGTAATTTGATGTGTGGTTGTTCGCGCACCCTTGGAAGCTCCTTTTACGGTGGGAACCAAAAAATCCACGCCCAATCCGGGCGCCAAAACAAAACGCGAACCAAACATCAGGAAGAACACGGCCAACAATCCGACGTTTACATAGAACATCGCGTCGAGACGCGCGGGTTCTGCCCTTAGATGCCCCAAAAGATTCAGCGGCCTCGTTATCATTGTGGCACCTCTGAGTTTGGTCCTTCCCGATTTGCGGCCTCTACGGCTTCGCTCCCAATCGGTTTGAGGCCGCGATAGTCATTTTGCAAATACCGCATAATCTCGTTCCCGGACCATTCGACATCGCGCACAATTGATCGCACCCGCCCGCTTAAAAAATGGTGCGCCACATGGGCAGGAATCGCCAAGATCAAACTACCTGCAGTGCACAGGAGCGCCTGCCACATCCCAGTCGCCAAGGCACTTGCACTCATGTAATCTCGTTCAAACGCCAAGAACGTTGTCGCCATCCCCAAAACCGTCCCTAACAAGCCAACCAGCGGCGCAACTTGGGCAATCGTCGCGATACTTCCGAGTCTTCGCTCCAGCGCCGGCAGTTCAACAATCGCAGCTTCCTGAACGTGAAAACGCATGGTGTCCGCGTTCGCGTCGACGTGAAGTAACGCAGCCTTAACCACGGCCGCCACCGGGCCGGGTGTTTCCTCACAAAGAGTCAACGCCTCGATCAGACGGCGCTTGGCGAGACTGTTTTTTATTCCGTCCAAGAATGTCGTCGCCCGGATTTGGCCGCGATGGAGAAACAGCAACCGTTCAAAGACCAGCAAGAGCGCCAATATTCCTAGGGCCAGGAGCACCCACATCATCGGTCCACCTTTGGCAAAAAGAGTTAGATTGTAAGCAGACATCGCGAAAAGCCGACCACTACACGTCATTCTCGACGCCGCGTAAACGCGAAAGGTTCATAGCCCGCTTCATTGCGCGGGCGCGGGCACCCCGTAAGCCGCGAGTTTTTCGGTGGCCTGACCCGCGCCCGGAAGCCCGCTTTTCAGCATCAGAAGCCAGGCCTTTTTCGCTTCCTCCAAATTTCCCTGTCGCTCCCTTAACGCGCCGAACTCCAACAGGGTTTTCGCTATCCAATAGGGCCCTTTTGCCCCCAGCTGCGCTCTCATTTTCGGCTCGATCAAAAAGGCCATCACAACATCTCGCCACCATACCGTCGCCGCTTTCTCGGCCTCACCGCGTTGCTTGAGCACCGCCCCGAGATTAAATCCCGCCTCGACCCGCACATCCACCGGAGCATCCACCCGATCACGAAGATTTTCGAGCAATGCGAGCGCGCTCTCTTGGTGAGCAGGATCGCTCGCCGCCTGCGCATTGTGCGTCAGCGCCAAGGCCAACTGCGCAAGCACCACATCCGGTCTCGCCGCGAAATTGTTGACCAAATCCTCGTAGGCCTGCTGCGCCTGCGGAAACTGATTCAGCTTTCGCAAAAGGTGTCCTTGCTTTAGTCGCGCCGCGAAAACCAGGTCGCTTTGGGGATAACGTTTCACCAAATCCTCGATCAAGCGATTGGCCTCCGCGAGATTGGCCTCACCCCTCGCTTCAGCCTGCAAGGCCGCAAAATACAGCGCATACGGAGCATTGATGTTCTTCGGGAAGTCGTCCGCCAATTTTGTGTAGAGTTGCTGCGCTTCCACTAATTTGAACTGCTTCACATAATGGTCCGCCTCCTCGAGGTAAGACGATGCCGCCGCTTCGGATTCGGGAAACTCTACCCGCAATTTTCGTAACTGCTCCAGCGCCGCCGCCTCGTTGTTTTGCCGGAAGAACGCCTGCGCCTTTACCACGGCCGCGGAGCTTGCGATTTCCTTGCCCATCGCCGGAGACACCCCGGCTAGAGTCTTCTCCAGTATGACGAGATATTCCAAAGTCTTCGCTGGCTGCGCCGGGGTAATGTCCAACGTCAACCGCGCCCTCAACCACTCGAGCCGCGCTTTCAGGTCCGCCGATAGGCCCGGATCGACTTCGCCGCCCAAAAGCCGCTCCACCCGCTCGAGCGCCGCCGCCGCTCCTCCCGCTCCACCCGCTTGGAGGGCCCGCGCCAGATTCCATTCGGCTTTCCAACGCTCCTCAGCGCGAAACTCCGGCTCACGCACCAGCCCATCGAGCGCCGTGCTCGCCGCATCCAAGGCGCCCGCTTCGATCTCCGCTTGCACCCGCTGAAACTTTAGTTCGCTCAACCTCGCCCCGGTCAAATTCGCCGGTGGGTCCATCAGCACCGCCGCATAGGCATCGGCTGCGGATCTAAAATCCTGCGCCCGAAACCACGCCTCCGCCACCAAAACGCCCAATTCAGCGCGTCGTGTGCCCGCCGCCATCGCCGCCGACGCGCGCGTTGCGCTGTCCGCCGCTAACCGGTACCGCCGCTGCTCCCAGGCCGCTCCGGTCAACACGGCCAACGCTTCCGCCTTCAACCCCGATCCGGGAAATTTTTCCAACAAAGCCCGGGCATCATTCTCCGCCGCCGCATAGCTTTTGTCGCCCAGTAGCAAACTCGCTCGATACAGATAAAAATCTTCCTGCAAAGGATGGGCCGGCACCAACGCGATCAGCCGCCCCAATTCCGCCCGTAACTGCCCGCGCGCCAGATTTATCTCCGAGGCCTGCGCCAGTAACCGCAGCGCCATCCGTTGCCGCACCGGATCTTTGCCCGTCGCAACCAGTTCGCTCAAGGCCACGCGCCCCTCCCCTTCCCCCGCACCCGCAATCAACCCGAGCCACAAACGAAAATCATCGGAATACTGCCGTTCATCCCGCGGCAAAATCAGCAGCTGCTGCTTGATGACCGCGATCGCCTGCGCTTTTCGACCGAGCGCATTGAGATTCGCGGCATACCCCCGGGCCGCCAGAAAACCCAGCGCCTGGCCAGCCGACCGTTCCATGGCCAGCCGCTGTTCCGCGAGCTGGGCCTCGTTACCACTCCCGCTACGCCGCAACAGCGACCACTCTTCCTCAAGTCGAAAGCGCGTGCGCACGAGGTCCGATCCGGCGGCCGCCTGCGCCTGCTCGAACGCCTTGTTCGTCGCTTTCACATCGCCCGCCGCGCCCGCCAACAACGCCTGCGCGAAAAACCACCAAGCCCGATCCCCTTCGGTCAGCTCCGTCTCTTTCACCGCTGCCACCGCCGCACCTGCCGCCCCCGTCTTGCGCAGGGCTAGCGCCGCCAACCCTGCGCGCAACTGCCACGCACTGCCCCGCAGGCCGACAAATTCGTTCAGCACCTTCTCCGCCTCCGCCGCGCGTCCTTCGTCAAGCAAAGCCGTGGCCAGACCCAAGGTCAGCGCCGCGCGGTCTGCGCCGGGATCGGCCAACGCCACGCGGTAAAGCTCTGCCGCTGTGACCGGGAATCCCAGTTCGTGAGCCCGCTGCGCCGCCGACGCCGTCAAAACCACGGTCCCACTCGTTGCCCCCGCTTCAATCGTGCCGGCCAGTGGCACCACTCGGTTCAACGGCGCTTCAGTTTGGGCCAACGTCCACGGCAAAACCGCAAACGCCGCCACCCAAGAGAGAAAAAAAGTCGAGCTTCGACAAAGACGCATGATTCCCCTCCAACGTGCTCGACCTCGGCCAACAATCAATCGCGATGTGGCCAGTTCCGCCTCGCCCGACGCCTGCTTAGACCTATCGTCCTACCAGGTTCATCCGCGCCGCCCACCACGTTCGAAACTCCGCACTCCCACTTTCAAACGCCACCCTCCCATGCTCATCCTCATCGTCCTTGGCGTTATCCTCGCCGTCTTCCTCATCGCCGGCTTCTGGATCGCCAGCATCTACAACGGCCTCGTCGCCCTTCGCAATCGCTTCAAAAACGCCTTCGCCCAAATCGATGTTCAACTCAAGCGCCGTTACGATCTCATCCCCAACCTCGTCGAGACCGCTAAGGGCTACATGAAGCACGAGAGCACCACACTCGAGGCCGTGATCAAAGCCCGCAACATCGCCGCCGCCGCTGCGTCCGCCGTCGCCGCCAATCCCGCCGATGGCAACGCGATGAAAGGCCTCCTTTCCGCCGAGGCCGGCCTTGGCGGCGCCCTTTCCCGCCTCATGGTCGTCTCCGAACAATACCCCGACCTCAAAGCCAACCAAAACATGATGCAGCTCACCGAGGAGCTCACCTCGACCGAGAACAAAGTCGGCTTCGCGCGTCAGGCCTACAACGACGCCGTCATGGCCTACAACACCGCCCGCGAGACTTTCCCCAACGTAATTTTCGCCGGCATGTTCGGATTCCTCCCCGCCGAACTCTTCAAGATCGAAGACCCCACCGAGCGCAACGCGCCAAAGGTTTCGTTCAACTGACACTCGAGGTAAGGCCGGTCTCCGAACGGCCCTCCCATGTTCCCGTCCCGCACATGACCCCAAAAACTCCGCCGCCCGAATTCTACGTGGGCTGGGGCACGCTCGCCTTCATCAACGCCGGGCTCGCCCAATCAAAAAATCGCTCCCGCCTGAATTGGTTCTTGGCCAGCCTCTTCCTCGGCCCCGTCGCGACGGCGTTGATCGTCGTGCTCGACCCGGTTGATCGACCCCTCGAGAAAAATTAAGTCCGAGCATGGACTTCTTCGAAGCCCAAGCCCGCGCGAAAAAGCGCACGTCGCGGCTCGTTGCGCTCTTCTCGCTCGCCGTCCTCGGCACGATCGCCGCCGGCTACTTCGGCGCGGTCTGGGTCACGCATCATCTCCCCGAAGAATATCCCCCGCGTCATCACTCCGGCCGCCACGCTCAGCTCTCAGCTCTCAACTCTCAACGTTCGCTTTGGCAGCCTCAGATCTTCGCCTTCGTCACCCTCGGCACCCTCGCCGTCGTCGGCCTCGCCTCTCTTTATAAATGGCACCAGTTCTCCGCCGGTGGTTCCGCCGTCGCCGAGAGCGTCGGCGGCCGCCGCGTCGATCCGAACACCACCAATCTCGCCGAACGCCGCCTGCTCAACGTCGTTGAGGAAATGGCCCTCGCCTCCGGCATCGTGATGCCCGGCGTCTTCATCCTCGACGACGAGCCCGCCATCAACGCCTTCGCCGCCGGCCTCACTTCTGCCGATGCCGTCGTCGCCGTCACCCGCGGCACCTTGGAAAAACTCACCCGCGACGAACTCCAAGGCGTCGTCGCCCACGAGTTCAGCCATATTCTCAACGGCGACATGCGCCTCAACCTGCGCCTCACGTCGCTCATCTTCGGCATCCTCGTCCTCGGTCTCATCGGCCGAGGTATCATCTCTTCCCTCGGCCGCGGCCGACTCGGCTCGTCGCGCGACAGTAAAAACTCCGGCGGCATTCTCGTCGCCATCGGCGCCGCCGGCCTCGGTCTGCTCGTCATCGGCTACGTCGGCTATTTTTTTGGCCGCCTCATCCAGGCCGCCGTCTCCCGCCAACGCGAATTCCTCGCCGACGCCGCCGCCGTCCAGTTCACCCGCAACCCGGCCGGTATCGGCGGCGCGCTCAAAAAGATCGCCGGCTACGCGCTGGGCTCCTCCCTCGACCACGCCAAGAGCGCCGCTATCGGTCATTTCTTTTTCGCCCAAGGTTTCCGCTCCCTATTCGGCGGCCTCTGGGCTACCCATCCTCCCGTTGAGGTCCGCATCCGAGCCATCGAGCCTTCCTTCGACGGTAAAGTTTTCGACCCGCCAAAAATACTCGATGCGCCCTACGACAACTGGTCCCGAGTCCGGGGCTTCACTCCACCCACCTTGGGCGACCGTGGCACTCCGGCCGCCGCCACAACAAAGCAGAGAGCCGCGCAGCCCAAGTTCTTCCCACTCGGCTCGCTCAACCTCGCTCTCCTCGGCGAGGCCGCGGCCCTTCACGCCGCGCTGCCGCCGCGGCTTCTCGCCGCCGCGCACTCGCCCGTCCAAGCCCCCGTTCTTCTTTACGGTCTCGTACTCTCCGACCACGAGACCACTCAACGTCGCCAAATCTCTCTCATCGCCAGCCGCGCCGGCGGTGAGGCGCTGCATCTCCTCGAAAACCTCGACGCCCCTCTTCGCTCGCTCGGCCCCGAGCAAAAACTCCCGCTGCTCCAACTCGCCCTACCCGCGTTAAAAACCCTGCGGCCCACTGCCCTCACGCCGTTTTTCGAGCTGCTCGATGAGCTCGTTCACGCCGACTCCCGCGTCTCCCCTTTCGAGTTCGCCCTACAAAAGCTGCTCCTGCGCAACGTCGCC
This sequence comes from Opitutus sp. GAS368, assembly GCA_945882935.1. Lineage (GTDB taxonomy): Bacteria > Verrucomicrobiota > Verrucomicrobiia > Opitutales > Opitutaceae > Tous-C4FEB. The sequence continues at coordinate 33,092 of CAMCWW010000009.1, read as the reverse complement.
GCCACCCGCGCCCCCGCGACCGCGATCACCCAGATCTACTCCTTCCAAGCCGTCGCGCCCGAGATCGCCACCGTCCTTTCCGTGCTCGCCCACTCCAGCCCCGGCGACACCGCCGCCGCCTTCGCCGCCGGGGCCGAACAACTCAAACTTCTCGACGGTCGACTCGACGCGCCCGCGGCGTCCATCGACCTCCTCGCCCTCGACCTCGCCCTGCACAAACTCGCCTCCGCCAGCGCGCCGATCAAGCAACGCCTCCTCGTCGCCGCGACCGCCGTCGTCACCGCCAACGGCGAGGTTCACGTCGAAGAATACGAGCTCCTCCGCGCGATCGCCGCCACCCTCGACATTCCGCTCCCTCCGCTCCCGCAGTAGGGGCATCGCGCGTCGACGCCCGTTCGTTTCTGCCCACCTCCGACCACCTCCTGACCTCTCGCGCTCGGCCCTTGGTGAAACCTCGCTCTATCCCATCCGTTTTATCCCGGTGGGAAACCAACCCGCGCCCCCAGCGTCTTCCTCCCTCATGTTCCCCGCCCCCCAGTCCGACCGGTTCCACGGCCACAATTCACCTGGCGGTTCTCAGCTCGTCCACCCTTGCCACGGTATCTCGACCGATCTCGAGGACTATTTTTTAACCCGCCGCCAGTTTCTCTCCCGCGTCGGCATGGGCGTCGGCGCCCTCGGTCTCGCCTCGCTCGTCCCGCAATCTCAACTCATCGGCGCGCCGGCCGCCTCCGCCCTTGCTCTCGGGCCCAGCCCGCTTCTCCCCAAGCCGCCGCATTTCTCCGGCAAGGCCAAAGCCATCATCCATATCTTCGCCCAAGGCGCCCCCTCGCACCTCGACACGTGGGACCCCAAGCCCGCCCTTTCCCGCCGCGACGGCAAGACTCTCCCCGGCGGCGGCATCGCCATGGGCTCGCCCTTTAAGTTTCAGAAATACGGCCGCTCCGGCCTCGAGGTTAGCGACGCCTTTGCCAAGACCGCCGCCCACGCCGACGACCTCGCCGTCATCCGCTCCATGTGGACCGACATTCCCGCCCACGACGTCGCCACCGTCTTCATGAACACCGGCTCGCTCCGCATCGTGAAGCCCAGCCTTGGCTCTTGGCTCGTTTACGGTCTCGGCACCGAGAATCAAAATCTCCCCGGCTTCATCGCCTTGCGCGACGGCCGCCTCCCCGTCGGCGGCGTCACCAACTACGGCTCCGCCTTCCTCCCTGGCACCTTCCAAGGCGCCTCGGTCAACACCACCGCGCCCAGCGTCCAGCAGATGATTCAAAACATCCGCAACAGCTACGTCGCCCCCAAGGAGCAGCGCCGCCAACTCGACTTCGTTAATCAGCTCAACCAGGTCCACGCCCAAAATCTCCAACGCGAATCCGCCCTCGAGACGCGCCTCGAATCCTACGAGATCGCCTTCCGCATGCAGACCGAGGCCACTGACGCGTTCGACATTTCTAAAGAATCCGAATCCACCCGCGCCGCCTACGGCACGAGCCAACAGGGCAAACAACTCCTCATCGCCCGCCGTCTCGTTGAGCGCGGCGTGCGCGTCGTCCAAGTCTGGCACAACGGTTGGGACCACCACCAGGACCTCCACGAGAAACTCTCCGTCAAGGCCGGTGAGATCGACGGCCCGCTCGCCGCCCTCTTCTCCGACCTCAAACAGCGCGGCCTCCTCGACAGCACCCTCGTCGTTTGGGGCGGTGAGTTCGGCCGCAAACCCACCAAAGATAAAAACGGCTACGACAACCCCGGCCGCGACCACAACGCCAAGGCGTTCTCCGTCGTCATGGCCGGCGGCGGCATCAAGGGCGGCACCGTCCACGGCGCGACCGATGAATTCGGGGCCGCGTCCGTCACCGACAAGGTCCACGTCCACGATCTCCACGCGACGATGCTCCACTGCCTCGGCCTCGATCACACCAAGCTCACGTATCGCTTCAACGGCCGCGACTTCCGCCTCACCGACGTCGCCGGGGAGGTCGTCAAACCCGTCCTCGCCTAAGCGCCCCGACCAACATGCGCCCCCTCTCTTTCCTCTTTCTTTTACTCTTTCTCCCCACCGCCCGCGCCCAAGCCCTCCCGCCCGCCGCCGCGCCGACAATCTCCCCCGTAGACCTCCAGTTCTTCGAAAATAAAATCCGCCCCGTCCTGATCGAGCATTGCTACAAGTGCCACAGCCACGATGCCGACCGCGTCAAGGGCGGCCTCTTTCTCGACTCCTCCGCCGCTCTGCTCGCCGGCGGCGACACCGGCCCAGCCATCATCCCCGGCAAGCCTGCGGATAGCCTCCTCCTCACCGCGATCAGTTACAAAGACGAAGAACTCCAAATGCCCCCCAAGGGCAAAAAACTCACTGACGCGCAAATCGCCGACTTCACCGAATGGATCCGCCGCGGCGCCCCCGATCCCCGCATCCCCACCGCGGCCAAGCCCGGTTCCGCCACCGCCGGCTACGGCGGCGTCGGCAAAAAACACTGGGCGTTCCAGCCCGTAAGCAAGCCCGCAATCCCCGCCGCCGCCACTGCCGCCGACACTGCGTGGATCAAAAACCCCGTCGATAACTTCATCCTCGCCAAACTCGAAGACCACGGCCTCAGCCCCAACCCCGCTGCCGATCGCCGCACGTTGATCCGCCGCCTCACCTTCGACCTCACCGGCCTCCCACCCACCGAAGCCGAAATCATCGCCTTCAAATCCGATTCGCTCCGTGATTCCGACTCCGCCTACGCCGCCCTCGTCGACCGCCTGCTTGCCTCCCCGGCCTACGGTGAACGCTGGGGCCGCTACTGGCTCGATGTCGCCCGCTACTCCGACACCAAGGGCGACGCCAAAGGCCGCGAAGACCTGCGCTACGCCAACGCCTGGACTTACCGCGACTACGTCATCGACGCCTTCAACCGCGACAAACCTTACAACCAGTTCGTCGTCGAGCAACTCGCCGCCGACCGCCTCCTCGCCGAGTCCGTCAAAAAATCCAAAGCCAAGAACCCCTCCGCCGAGCCGCCCCAAGATCAGCGCGTTCTCGCCGCCCTCGGTTTCCTTTCCCTCGGCAACAAGTTCGACGGCAATCCCCACGACATCATCAACGACCGCATCGACGTCACCTCGAAAGCCTTCCTCGGCCTCACCGCCACCTGCGCCCGTTGCCATGATCACAAGTTCGATCCCATTCCCACCAAGGACTACTACTCACTCTACGGCGTCTTCGCCAATGTCACCGAGCCCAAGTTCGCCCGCGATCAGCCCACCCTCTTCGCCAAGATTTCGAAAACGCCCGAACTCATCGACTACCTCGCCAAATCGGACGAACTGAAGAAACAAGCCGACCAAGTCGAAGCCGACTACGCCGCCTTCCGCAAATCCCGCTCCCGCGACGCGGAAAAACGCCGCGAATTCGTCCGGGCCGAGACCAAGGTTCTCCGCGAAATCGGCGACCTCGATTCCTCCCACCCCGGAGCCCCTGCCCGCGCCCATGTCGTCTCCGACGTCCCCCGCTCCCGCGACTATCCCGTGCTCATCCGCGGCGAAGCCCAAAACAAAGGCCCCGTCGTCCCCCGCCGTTTTCTCGAAATCCTTTCACCCGATCCGAAGAACCGCCCCGAGTGGAGAGAAGGCAGCGGCCGCCTCCAACTCGCCCTCGCCATCGTCGATCCGAAGAACCCCATGACCGCCCGCGTCCTCGTCAATCGCATCTGGCAACAACACTTCGGCGCCGGCTTCGTCGCCACCCCCGACGACCTCGGCAACATGTCCTCCCCGCCCACTCATCCCGAACTCCTCGACTACCTCGCCGCCCGCTTCGTCGAAGGCGGTTGGTCGATCAAGCAGCTCCACCGCCTCATCGTGACCAGCGCGACTTACCGCCAAAGCTCCGCCAATAATCCCAAGTTCGCCGCGCAGGACCCCAACAACCATTACCTCTGGCGCGCCAATCTCCGGCGCCTCGACTTCGAGCAACTCCACGATTCCCTCCTCGCAATCGCCGGCACTCTCGAGCCCAAGCTCGGCGGCAAATCCATCGGCATGGGCACCGAAGATTTCGCCACCCGCCGCGCCGTCTACACCTACATCGACCGCCGCAACCCGCCCGAACTCCTCACGCAGTTCGATTTCCCCAGCCCCGATATTCCGAGCGGCCGCCGCTACGAAACCATCGTTCCCGCCCAGGCGCTCTTCCTCATGAACAGCCCCCTCGTCGTCGAGACCGCCCGCAAGCTCACGCACCGGCCCGCCTTCGCCGATCTCAAGAGCGACCAGGAACGCGTCACCTCGCTCTACCTCGCCATCTACCAACGCCACCCCAGCGAACAGGAAGTCTCGCTCGGCGTCCGATACGTGAAAGCCAACCCCACGGGCAAAGCCCTCGAAGTTCCGCTCGCTGCCTCGGTCGCGAGCGCGCAAGACGCGAAACGCAAACAGCGCCTCGCCGACAAAGTCGCCGCCATGGCCGCGACCAAAAAAGGCGGCACGGACAACCGCCCCCCCGGCGGCATCGCGATGAATGCCTCTTTGGCCCCCGTCGACGCCTGGACCAAACTCGCCCACGCCCTCTTCCAGACCAACGAAGCGATCTTCCTGAACTAGAGTAGGCCAGGTTCTCCGATCCGCCCTCTCCCTAGGCGCAAGCCGAAGCGGGCCCCGCCCCGGCCACCGCGCGCCCCGCGCCGCACCGACCGCGCTCACTTCAGCCGCCGCGGCAACCCAGCCCAAACCAGCGCCTGCAACCGCGCAGCAGGAACCCCCGCCATTTTTTGGCCACGCGAGGTGTCTGGCTCTAGCACCGACCGGCGGTCGGTGCTCAAAACTCACAGCGCTTCGTAGCCCAGCGTCGCCTCAGGCGGCGTGGGCGGCGGGGGCGTCACCCCGCGAGCGATCATGATCTCTTTCATCGTCGCGATCGTCTCAAAGCCCGGCTTGAAATTTCCGAACCGGTGCCCCTCCGCGATCAACAGCGGCGTCCAGCCGCGTTTGTTCTTCTGATTCCACACCTCGATTTTTGCGCCCTTCGTATCGAGAAATTTCGCCGTCTTTGGAAAATTGGCGAACGCCGCCCCGTGCATCGCCGTATCCCCGGTCGCCGCCACCGCGTTGATGTCCGCGCCGAGACTCAACAGATAACCCACCGCCTCGACCGCTTCGTCGTCGGTCCCCGCTTCTTCTTCCACCGATCTCGTGCCGAGGCCTGCCGCCGCCATGAGCGGCGTGATTCTATCCCCGTTCATTATCGTCGGGTCGGCTCCGAGCTCGACCAAGAGCTTCAGATATGCCGTGTCGGCCGCGTCCGCCGCCAACAGAAACGGCGTGCAATCCTTCCGATCGATTCGCCCGCCGCCCTTCGGCCCGCCCGTGAGCCGCAGATTTACCTCGGCCCCTTTTGCCACGAGCTTCCGGATGAGTTGCTCGCTCGTCATCGTGCCCTGCCCTTCGGGAATCGGGTCGCCTTCGTCTTCGCCGCGATCCGGTTTTCGGATCCAATTTAGAATGTGCAAGGGCGCGAAGCCCGAGCGCAGATCGTTGGGGTTGGCGCCGGCATCAAGCAGGAAGCCCGCGAGTTCAAAATGCCCGTTCTCCACCGCCATCGTCAGCGCACCGGATCCTTTTCGCGGGTGCTTCCGGGTCAGCTTCATCGTCGGTTCCGTCACCGCGTTCACCTCAACGCCCGCCTTCAAAAACGCAGATACGATCTCGAGATGTCCCGCTCGGACCGCGAACAATAGCGGCGTAAACCCAGTGGCCAGTGGGGTCCGAAAATCCGCTCCCGCCGCGAGCAACGCCTCGACGACGGCGAGGTGGCCTTCGGCCGCCGCCCACATCATCGCCGTCTGGCCGTCCGGCAGTTTCGCGTCGACGCCCGCGCCGCGGGCCAACAGCACGTTCACCACCGCCACTTTGCCCGTGCGGGCCGCCGTCATGAGCGGCGTCTCGCCGCCGTGAAGCGCCGTGTTCGGATTGGCGCCGTGGGCGAGCAGCAGTTCGGCAAACTCCGCGTGGCCGTTCGTGCAGACGAGCGAGAGCGGCGTCACGCCATAGCGATTCGTGATCTCGGCTTTCGCGCCGGCGGCGAGTAGAATTTTCCCGGTCTCAAGATCGTCGTGATAGGCCGCCCAATGGAGCGCCGTCATGCCTTCAACCTGCGCGACGTTTACGTCGGCCTTCGCCGTTTTAGCGAGCAGCCCGCGCAGGGCCGCCGCGTCTTTTCGCTCGGCAGCGTCGGCGATCGGCGCGGGCGCAGCATGCGCGTTCGCCCCGCCCAACATCAGGCCGGCGGCTAAGATCAGGGAACGCGAGCCCGGCCTCAACCGAAACCGCCTCACCGTCAAAAACGCTTGCCGACCGCCGGTCATACCGAAAGCGGTTGAAAAATCTCGTCCATCTTGCCGCTGCTGTCGCCGAAGCGGTCCAGTTTCACGCCGACTTTGTCGAGCAGCGAGAGGTGGAGATTTGCGAGCGGCGTGGGCTCTTTGTAACGGATATGTCGGCCGCCCTTCATCCCGCCGGCTGCACCGCCCGCGACGAGCACGGGGAGATTGGTGTGATCGTGGACGTTCGGATTGCCGATGCCACTGCCGTAGAGCAGGAGCGAGTGATCGAGCAGCGTGCCGTTGCCTTCGGGCGTAGCCTTGAGGCGTTCGAGGAAGTAGGCAAAAAGCGACACGTGAAACGCGTTGATCTTGGCCATGCGCGCGACCTTTTCCGGGTCGTTCCCGTGGTGGGAAAGCGGATGGTGCGGATCGGCTACGCCCGTCTCGGCGACATAGGTGCGATTGCTGGTCTCACGCGCGAGCTGGAAGGTCGTGATCCGCGTGATGTCGCCCTGCATCGCGAGGACTTGGAGATCGAACATCAGGCGCGCATGGTCGGCATACGAAGCCGGCACGCCCAGCGGACGGTCCAGATCGGCCGGGAGATTATTTTTCGCGACATCCGCCTCCGCCTTCTGGATGCGGCGTTCCACTTCACGCACCGTGTCGAGATACTCGGCGACCTTGGCCCGATCAGCCGGCCCAAGATTCCGGCGCAGGCTCGCGATGTCCTCGGTGATCCAATCGAGCAGACTCGCCCGCTTGCGCAACGCCGCTCGGCGCTCGGCCAGCGAGCCGCCTTCGCCGAAGAGCCGTTCAAAGACGATGCGCGGGTGCGCCTCCGAGGGCAGCGGCGTCGTCGGCGAGGACCACGAGAGATTGTTTTGGTAAACGCAGGCGTAGCCGTTGTCGCACTGGCCGGTCGTTTGCAGCATGTCCATCGAGAGCTCGAGGGATGGGAGCTGGGTCGCGTGCCCGATCTGCTGCGCGGCGATTTGGTCGGCGGTCGTGCCGAGATAGTAATCGGAGCTTTCGGTGTGCTTCGCCTTGGCGGCGCTCAGAAAGGCCGCGTTCGAGGTCGCGTGGGAGCCGGGGTAGGCCGTGCGCAGTTCGAGGTTTGTAATCGCCGTGACGTGGCTCTTCACGCTTTCGAGCGATTGCAGAATCGGTGACAGCTCGCCGAGTTTTCCATCGGTGCCGCCGGGCGTCCATCGGCCGATGTCGCAGCCCATCGGCATAAAAATGTAGCCGAGCCGCTTCACCGGCAGGGCCGCCGTCGCGGACGCGGCGGTGGCAGCGGGAATCATCGCATCGAGCAACGGGAGCGCCAAGGAGGCGCCCATTCCGCGCAAAAACGTCCGACGGGGCAGGGCTTTTTTTGTAATAATCATGGGGTCTTCCTCATTTGAAACGGGGTGCTGTTCACGATACCGAGAATTAGGGCGGAGAAACGAAAATCCTCCGCGCTGGCACGGCGGAGTATTTGCCGAATCGCCGGCGCGTCAAACGGCTCGACGCCGCGGCCAAGTGCGTAAATCAGGAGCTTTTCCGTCAAAGCGCCCGTGAAATGCTCCGGGCGTTGCAACAGGGCGCGCTCGAGTGCGGCTACGCCAACAAACGTGCTGCCGTCCGCCAACCCGCCCGAGGCATCGACCGGCTGACCGCCCTCCGCCGACCGCCAGCGTCCCACCGCGTCGAAGTTTTCCAGCGAGAACCCGACCGGGTCGATCACGTCGTGGCAGCTCGCGCACACGGGATTCGCGCGGTGGGCCGCGAGCCGGGCCCGCATCGGCAAAAAGGATGAGACGGTGTTGTCTTCCAGCGTCGGAATGTCGGGCGGTGCCGGCGGCGGCGGCTCCCCCACGATGTTTTCCAAAACCCAATGCCCGCGGATCGTCGGCGAGGTGCGCGTCGCGTAGGAGGTCACGGTCAAAATACTCCCATGCCGCAGCAAGCCGCCGCGCGGCCGCTCTGGCTCACCCGCAAACGACACCCGCCGGAAGCGGGGACCATAGATGTGCGGGATGCCGTAGTGTTTCGCGAGGCGCTCGTTGAGGAACGTGTAATCCGCGCTGAGCAAGTCGGTGACGCTGCGATCTTCGCGCAGGATACTTTCGAAAAACAGTTCCGTCTCTTGGCGCAGAGCTTGGCGCAAGTTATCGTCGAAGTCGGGGAACAACCGCAGATCGGGCGTGGCCGCTTCGAGCTTCCGCAGATAAAGCCACTGGCTCGCAAAATTCGTCACCAAACTACCCGAGCGGCCGTCGGCCAGCATCCGTCGAACTTGCGCCTCCAACCGCTTCGGTTGCCGCAGGTCGCCCCGCACCGCCGCCGCGATCAATTCATCATCGGGCAGACTGCTCCAGATGAAGAACGCTATCCGGGACGCCAGTTCGAGGTCGCTGACCCGGTAAACCGATCCCGCCGCGAGCCCGACCGGGTCCTCTTCGACGCGGATCAAAAATCGCGGACTCACCAAGACCGCCGTCAGGGCGCCCTCGATCCCGGCTTCGAAGCCGTTTTCATCCCGCGCCTCCCGGAAAAACTGCAACGGTTTGCGCAAATCGTCCTCCGCGACCGGCCGGCGATACGCGCGTCGGATCAGGGGCGTCAGAATCTCGCGGGCCCGCGCATCCTGCTCGGCCACCGTCGCGGCCGCCGCGAGCGGTTTCGCATCGCCAAAAATCGCGCGCCGACTCTCCGACTCGCCCGGCCCCTGCGCGTCAAACGGCCCCGTGATCGTCACCTGAAAAAGCGCCGGCGCCGTGCGCGGGTGCCGGTGCATGTTAAACCGCGCCAAAAACGGCAACCGCTCCGTCTCAATCAACGCCGAGGGATTTTTGATAAACGTCACCCCCACGTCACGAGCGCCCGCCTTCACCGGCACCCGAAATTTGAGATGCGCATCCACGCCCTCCGCGTTCTTGTCGCTCCCGGTCGGCTTGACCGTAAAGAGCCTCACGCGCTCCCGATCGATCAACACCTCGACTTCGTGCGGCTTGCGCAGTCCTTCCACCTGCTCGTTGCGGTCACGCTGGAGCCGGATCTGTATCTCGTAGTTCCCATCCTGGGGAAAGACATAGGGAATCAACGTCCCGCCGCGCGTGCCCGGCGGCAGCCCCGCGAGGCGCTCTTCCTGCGTCAAATCGGCCCGCACGCGAAAGGTGTCTCCACCCGGCACCTTGCGCGGCGTTCCGATCGCCAGCCGCGCGATCTTTTGCGCGGCCGAGACGTAGCGATCCAGCAATGTCGGAGAGAGATTTCCCACGGTGACGTTGTCGAAACCGTGACTTGGTTCGTCGTTTGGCAGCAACGTGGTCGCATCGACTTCGAGCGCGAGCAGATCGCGGACTGCGTTTTGATACTCCGTGCGGTTCAACCGGCGAAACGTGTCCGTGCGCCCCGGATTAGGCGCGGTGGCGGCAGCCAGATCGAGCGAACGCTCCAGCTCGGCCACGACCCGCTTGTAACTCTCCGCATCCGGCCGCTCATCGGCGATCGGCGGCATTTGCCGATGGTCGAGCTTACGCAAAACCTTCTCCCAGACCGCCGGATTCGTCGCCGGATTTTTCGCATCCAAACCTTCCAGTGAAAACTTCCCCTTCCGAATCCCATCATCGTGGCAATCGATGCAAAACCCTTGGATCAACTTTTCGGTCGGATGCGTCGCCGCGCCGCTGTTCTGCGCGAGGCCCGCTGACACCCCACTCAGTGCCACGCCGCCAAGCAAGGCAAAGCGCGACAATCCAGACCAAGAAATCAAAGCAAGCTGCGGCATGGTGGGGGTAACAAAGTCCGAAGGAAAAACGATACTGCTAACGACGATTCACTTAGAAATTCGATGCAGAGAAAATAGCAAAATTTTCCACCGCCCACCCCCGTCTTCACCGTTCCCGCCTCACTTCCGGTTCGCCACCAGCACGTCCCCGCCCTTCGTCGCGTCAAAAGAGCCGTCCCATTTCGCCACCACCAGCGTCGCCACGGCGTTGCCGATGAAATTCGTGATCGCCCGCGCTTCCGACATGAAGCGGTCCACCCCCAGAATCAGCGCCATGCCGGCCACCGGAATTTTGTCCGTCGCCGCCAGCGTCGCGGCCAGCGTGATGAACCCGCTCCCCGTCACCCCGGCCGCACCCTTCGAAGTAATCATCAACACGAGCAGCAGCTTGCCCTGTTCCCACAAAGTGAGGTGGGTATCTGTGGCCTGCGCCACGAACAGCGCCGCCATCGTCAAATAGATCGATGTGCCGTCCAAATTAAACGAGTAACCCGAGGGCACCACGATGCCTACCACCGGCCGCGCGCACCCCGCGTGTTCCATCTTGTGCATCAATCCCGGCAACGCCGTCTCCGACGACGAAGTGCCCAGCACGATCAACAACTCCTCGCGGATATACCTGATAATTTTCCAGACACTGAAGCCGTTGAACCGCGCGATCAGTCCCAACACGACGAAGACAAACACCGCGCACGTCAGATAAACACACGCCAGCAGCGCCCCGAGCGAGACCAGCGACTTCAACCCGTATTTCCCGATGGTGAACGCCATCGCGCCGAACGCCGCCGCCGGGGCCAGTTTCGTCACCATCGTTACGATGCCGAAAATTACGCGGGACACTTCGTTGATCAAATTCAGCACCGGTCGCCCGTGCTCGCCGATCTGCCCCAGCGCGATCCCGAACAAGACCGCCAGCAGCAGCACCTGCAAAATTTCCCCCTCCGCAAACGCCCCTACAAACGTATTGGGAATGATGTGCAAAAAAAACTCCGCCGTCGTCTGTCCCTGTATCGCCGCCTTCGCGTAGCCAGCCACCGCCTTCGCATCGAGCGTCGCCGCGTTTGCATGCACGCCCGCGCCCGGTTCGAACACGTTCGCCACCACCAGCCCGATCACCAGCGCCAACGTCGAAACCACTTCAAAATACAACAGCGCCTTGCCGCCCACGCGCCCGACTTTCTTCAAGTCGCCCATGCCAGCCAACCCTACCACCACCGTCGCGAAAATGATCGGCGCGATCAGCATCTTCACGAGCTTGATGAATCCGTCACCCAGCGGCTTGAGCGACGCGCCGAAATCGGGCCACACGTAGCCTACCGTCACCCCCACCACGATCGCCACGAGCACTTGCAGGTAGAGCGTGTTGCGTTTTACCGGCACGCTCGGATCGACTAGGGTGGACTGCATCGCCCGAGCGAACATCAGCGGTCGCGCCCGGCGCAACGGTTAATCCCGATCAAACCCGATTTTTGCCTCCCACGCGACCTGCCTGCCCTGCTCCGCCCCGCGCGCCCTAGAATTTCGGGCCTGCGCTTGCCCGTCCCGCGCGGCCACCTCAATTTTTCTCCCACCGTGACCCTCGTCGCCAAACTCCAAACCCTCGTCGACGACTTCGCCCCCATCGACGACCTCCAAGAACGCCTGACCCTCGTCGTCGACCGGGCCCGCCGCTGCCCGCCGCTGCCGGCCGAAATCCGCATCGACACCCACCGCGTGCTCGGCTGCATTTCCGCCGTCTGGCTCACCGCCGAGCTCCGCGATGGCCGGCTGCACTTCCACGCCGACGCCGACTCGCCTCTCGTGCGCGGCCTCGTCGTCTTCCTCGCCGATTTTTTTAACGACAGTCCGCCCACCGAGATCGCCGCCAGCGAAACCGATCCCTTGGCCGCCCTCGACTTGCTCAAGAATCTCTCCCCCACCCGCCGCAACGGCCTCACCGCCGTCCGCCAACGCATCCACACCCTCGCCCTTGCTCTCGCGTAGGGCAGGGTCTGCGACCTGCCCCTCCGCGCCGCCCTTTCTCCTTTCTCTCCACCGCCTTCTTTTCCGTGTATCCCGTGGGTTCCGTGGGCCCCAAATCCGATTCCGACGTTCGTGTCTTTCGTGGGTTTCGTGGTTAACCTTTCATTCTCTCCCGCCTGATGTTCTTCGACGCCCACAACCACCTCGCCGCGCCCGCGCTCGCGCTCGCGCCGCACCTCCCGCAAGTTCTGGCCGACCTCACCGCCGCCGGCGTCACCCACGCGGTCGTCAACGGCACCGAAGAATCCGACTGGTCCACCGTCGCCGCCCTCTGCGCCGCGGTCGCTCAACCCTCACCGGCTCTGCCTCAACTTTCGCTCCTGCCGTCCTACGGTCTTCACCCTTGGGACGTTGGAAATCGTTCTCCCGCGTGGCTCGAAGCCCTTCGAGCCCACCTCGTCTCCGATCCCCGGGCCGCGGTCGGCGAAATCGGCCTCGACCGCTGGATGCTTGACCGTGCCCGCCCCGATGACCCGCGCCTTGCGGGCCTCCGCCGTGCTCCGCTTGACGAGCAAGTCACCGTTTTCAAGGCACAGCTTGATCTCGCCGTCACCTTGGATCGACCCGCCACGATTCACTGCATCGATGCCTTCGGCCTCCTGCTTGAAACGCTCCACTCTGTCTCGCTCCCCCCGCGTGGTTTCTTGCTTCACGCCTACAGCGGCTCCGTCGAACTCGTCGCCCCGTTCGCCGCCCTCGGCGCCTATTTTTCCTTCAACGCCGCCTACCTCGCCCCACGCCATGCCCGGCTCCGCGAGCTTTTCAGAAACATCCCGCTCGCCCGTCTCCTCATCGAGACCGACGCCCCCGCGATGCTCGCGCCAAACCCCCACGCGCCGTTCTCCCTCGCCGCCGACCCCGCCCTCAATCATCCCGCGAATCTCGCCGCTTCCTACGCCGCACTCGCGCACCTCCGCGAAATCCCCCTCGTGGACCTCACCGCCTTAGTCGCGGCCAATTCTCACCGTCTGTTCCTTCGTACCTAGCCTGCCGCCTGCCGGACCTGCGCCCCACTTTCACCTCATCCTCGCCGAATTCATTGCGCCAAACGGCGCAACAAATCGTGGTGGTCGGTAAACACCTGCTTGGCCGCACGGTCGAAATCCGCATCCGTCGCAAATTGTCCGCCGATATCCGGCTGCGCGACGTGGCTCCTGTTTAAAGAGTCGTTCACCTCCGCCCGCTCTTCCGGCGGCAGTTTCTTGATCAGCTCAATGATTTCAGCGGCGCTCATTTGCGTCCCACGGTTGCGGCCGCCTCGCCTCGCGCCAGCCCCAGCTCCGTCGCCTCAGGGCGGTATATTTTGGTTTTTCCCTGGAGACGCGACGCCCCGTCGCGTTCCGCGCCTTAGAACGCCCTGATTGCGAACCCGCCAAAACAAAAGGCCCTGCCCTGCGCCGCCTCACACGTAGAACCGCCGCTCACGCCGATAATATTCCAGCGTCCGCGCCAGCGCCGTGCGGAGATCCGTCCGCGGTTTCCAGCCGAGCAGCCGCGCGATCTTCCGGTCGTCCGCAAAGTAGTCGCCGATATCGATCTTCTTTCGGTCCGCGGGAAACTCCCGCACCACCATCGCGCCGCCCCCGTTCTCCTCGATCATCAGCTCGGCGAGCGCCTGCAGCGTCACCGGCGGCGGCCCGCCCAAATTAAACACCTCACCCACCGCCGCCTCGTTGGCCGCCGCGAGCAAGAACGCCTCCACGGCATCGTCCACGTAAGAAAAATCCCGGCGCTGCTCCCCGCCCCAGACTTCGATCGGCTCGTCTTCGAGCAACCGCCGCACCCACACGCCGACGAAGGTCTGGCGCGCATCCTTGATCCGCATTCGCGGCCCGATCGTGTTCGTCAGTCGCAACGCCGTCGCGCGGATCCCGTGCACCCGCGCATACAGCAGATGAAACGCCTCGCCCGCCGCCTTGTTGATCCCATTCACGTCCACCGGCCGCAGCGGATGCTTCTCGTCCACCGGCAAGTAATCCGGCTTTCCGTAGATCTGCCGCGTACTAGCAAACACGATACGCACGCCGGGGTTGTGCTTCCGACACGCCTCGAGCAGCGCGAGCTGCGCCCGGCCATTGATCTCAAGATCGGTCTCGGGGTCCGTCATCGAGTCCATGTGGCTCGTCTGCCCCGCGAGGTTGAACAAAAAATCCTGCCCGCGCACCAGCCGAGCCAGCTTTGCGTGCTCGCGCACATCCGTGCGGTGCACCGTCACCTTGCTCGCGACCCCCGCCAGATTCCGCGCATTGCCGCCGTATTCCGGAATCATCGAATCCACCACCGACACGCGCGCCCCCAGCGCCACCAGCTCCCGCGCCAGATTCGAACCGATGAATCCCAACCCGCCGGTGATGAGCACCCGCGCGCCGGCAAATTTCTGTCCAAAATTCTTCACGTGACCCATGCCCCGATTAACCCGCCCCGGCTGCCCGTGCGCAAATTTATTTACCGTCTGTCCCCGCGGCCGGCGATCACTCCTTTGGCGGCATCGCCTCGGCCAACACTTCCAGTTCGATCCCGTAAAAAACAAAGCCCAACGGCCGCCCCGCTCCGGTAACGGCACCGGTCGGCGGCGTGCTTGACCTCAACTCCAGCACACTCGACCCGCGCGGCAGCTCCATCACCGGTCCCGCCCGCCGCGCCAGATCTTTTCCGATCATCCACGTTTCCACGCGTTGTCCGTTCAACCAAAGCTGCAGATCGCGCGGCTCCTCGCTGCGCAGCAAACCCCGCATCACCACCCGCAGGCGGCGGCTCTGTGGGTTCTCCAACCGCAGGGTCGCGTCGCCTTTCGTCCAGTTCCAGCGCGTCCCCGTGCGCGCGATCTGCTCCGGGTCATACCAACCGTCGCCCAGCCGCGACCGGATGTAATAAGGACTTCTCGTGTCGACCAAGCCGTAGTGAGGATTGATTCGTTCGCTGCCACCCGCCGGCAGCTGTAAGGCGATCAAGCCCCCCGTGAGATCCCATTCGCCTTTCATCTCTGTGTTCAAGCGCGCCTCATACGTGTGGGTTTCAAAAAATTGCGCTTTCTTCAGCAGCAGAGCGTTGAGCCACAGACGCGACCACATGTCGGGCACGCGCAAATTGAGGGAAGCGATGTCCGTGCGGCCTTCGATCTTTGCCACTTGCAACAGCTCGCGCCCGACCAGCAGCGGCGGCTGCTGCATCGCCCGCGTAAACCGATCCGCGCCCAGCAAATTCATCGCGAACACCACCAGCCCGCAGCCGACCACGAGCCACCGTCGCCAGCCGCCGGCATCCAGCGTCACCCAGTAAAACAGCCCCACCAAGACGCCGGGATAAAACACCGCCAACACCTTGTAAGCATCGTAGCTCGCATTCGTCCCCAACTGCGCTCCCCGGAAGTTCAGATAGCCATAGCCCAGCAGCGGAATGACCGTGAGGCCCAGCGCCGCAAAAGCTCCGCTTCGGCAGCGGATCGCCCCGAGCACCAGCGCCGCAACCAGCAGAGCCACCACCCCGCCCGCCAACCCCCAGCGCCAGCCTCCGCTCAAGGGCTCGAGCGTCGTTGCCGCCACTATCCCCAGCCAGCCTTCCGGCCCCAACCACGGAATCTTCCAACCAAAATCATACTGTTTCAACAGCGCGAGCCGCTCCGCCAAACCCGCCACCCGCTCCCAAAAAATCACCCCGGCCACCCCCAGCGGCACCAACATCGCCGCGCTCCACGCCGCCAACTTTTTCCCCTGCCGCCGCCAGATCGCGTTGCCCACCGCACATGCCAGCACCGGCCCCAGCGCGATCAACAGGATAAATCCATAGCTCCCCAGCGCCAAACCATACGCCAACCCCAAAGCGCCACCGAAGCTCGCCGCCCTCGCCCACCCCAATCGCCCCCGCCACAACGCCAGCCCCGCCCACGTCACCACCGCGATCGCCTGCGCCGCCAGCAACTGCCCCATCGCCGTGTGCGCCACCGCATACCATGTGATCGGACTCACGCCATAAATTGCCGCGATCGCCCAGCTCGCCCGCCCGCCATAGCCGAGTCCCGCCCGCGCCAGCCAAAACACCACCGGCACCGATCCCGCCAGGAGTACCATCGTCATCAGACTCGTCAGCTCATGCGGCGCGCAGTCGAGGATCGTCCCGTTCAACGCGATCAATGCCGCCGGCGCGAAGTGGTTCAGCCGCGTCCAGTAGTCGAAAAAGTTGTCCACCGACATCACCCGCACCACCTCCGTGAGGCCCATAAAGCCCCCGCGCTCGTCCCGCGCGAATTCCATCAAAACCCGCGCCCCCGCCGCGTAGTCCGCCGCATCGCAACTGCCCAGCGAGGTCGTCGTCAGTCCTTTCGCCGCCCGCGCCAGCGGCGCGACGAGCATCGCCAACACCACCGCCGTCGCGCCCCACACCGCCCAAAACTTTCCCAGCCCCGCCCGCAGCACCGTCATTCCCCGCCACCGAATCGCCGCCGCCAGCACCACCACCGGGACCAGTTCGCTGGCCCACGCATAGCTGTTGGTTCCCTTTAGCCCCGCCCACACTCCCGCCCACACCACGAGCGCCTGCAACGTCAGCCCCGCCGGCACCGCCAGCACCGGCCAATAATTCCGCCAGCGCCCCGGCATCACCGCCAGCGCCAAGCCCGCGCCCCAAAACAGCACGTGCGCCAGCAGTCCGAATGCGACGAGGTAGAAATACATCCGACGCGCGCTCTACTGCGGCTTCCGCGCCGTCGCAAACACCGACGAACCCCACGCCCAGCGCCCGCCCACCCACACCCAAGCGTGCTCCACCGCCATTGCCACGTTGAAACCCGCTTCCAGCACCGCCGGATATGGCTTCACGTCGCTCGTGTCCTGGGCCGTCCGGAAAATCTTCCGCTTCGCCCACAGCAACGGAAACGGCAGCGCGTTCCAATGCGTCGTCCGCACGTCCTCAAACCCCGCGCCGCGCAGCAGCCCCGCCAACTCCGGCCGCGTGTAGCGCAGCTTCGTCTGACACGAATCATCATGATACGACCACATCCACATGTAGGCCGGCACATTGATCACCACGATTCCGCCCGGCCGCAGCACCCGGAAAAACTCCGCCAACGCCACCGCCGGGTTATCCACCTGGCAGATCACGTCCGCCGACACCACCGCGTCGAACGTCGCGTCCCCTTGCGGCAACGCCGTGATCGAGGCCTCTGCGAACGTCACGCCCGGCACCCGCCGGCGGGCGAGTTCGACGCCGAGCGCCGAAAAATCGATCCCCGTCCACCGCCACGCCGGCCGCTGCTCACGCAACCTCAGCACCAACCCACCGGTGCCGCAGCCCGCATCGAGCACGTCCGCCGCGGCCGCCAGCCCGCCCCGCTCAAGCCCGTGGCGCACGTGCCAGTGCAGGGAGGGAAAATACCACATCCGGTCTTCGACTTCTGCGAGCTTCAGATATTCGTCACTATTCATGTGAGCGGATGAACTTGTTCGCCCTTCCCCGCCGCCCGCAAGGCAATCGTTCAATCCCGATTCCCGCCTCCCCGCTCCGATTTTGCCGGGTCGTGTAAGGGCGCGCCTCGTGCGCGCCCGGCTCGACTTCTATTCTGCTCCGCTGGAGACGCGACGCCCCGTCGCGTTCCGCATCATCCGCCGTGTAGGGGCGCGCCTCGTGGGGTCGCGCCTCGTGCGCGCCCGGCTCGACTTCTGTTCTGCTCCGCTGGAGACGCGACGCCCCGTCGCGTTCCGCATCCCCCGCCGTGTAAGGTCGCGCCTCGTGGGGTCGCGCCTCGTCCGCGCCCGGCTCGACTTCTGTTCTGCTCCGCTGGAGACGCGACGCCCCCGTCGCGTTCCGCGACCGCTGTATGCCAACCGCCCCTCGCTCGCGCTCGCGGCTCCAGATTTAGCTAAAGTCCGAAACCCAACAGTCGGCGGCATCACCCCTGATCCAGCGGCGACCGCACCCCCAACCCCGGCATTTGGCATCACATGCGTATAAATCGAGCCGCGTGGCGCAGCCTATACGAGGCCTCAACACTGTCGGGCCCGAGCAATCCCTGCACCGTCCGTATATCCGTTCCGCTCTTCATCAGATTCGTCCCAAACGACGGCGCGCTCCTGCGCGGAGATGGTGAGCTCGCGGTTTGGGGAAGGAAAAATGAGATAAGATGGTTGGGAGTGAGCGGAGGCGCTAACTGACCCTATCATGTCACTTTTACGCCCTCCTCTACGCACCGGCGAACTCAAGCAGGCGGAAGGCGAGTCCGAAAAGACATTGGCGGAAGCCAAAGCAAAAAACGGCCCACCGTCGGCCGCCGCCTGACCGACCCTCGAAGCCTGCCGCCGGGTTGATCGGGAAACCGTCCTTTAAATAATCGGGCTTGGTTCGTGTCTGCCTCCTGCTGACGATCCGTGCTACCCTCCACTCATGTCTCACCCTGTTCCCCCTTCGCCCCTCTTCGATCTTACCGGCCGCGTCATCATCGTGACGGGCGCCACCGGCGTTCTCGCCGGATCGGCCGCACGCTACCTCGTCGCCCAAGGTGCCCGCGTCGTCTTCCTCGGCCGCGACCAAACCAAGCTCGATGCCGCCCGCGTCGATTGCGTTGGCCTGCCCGGTGAAGCCGCCGCCTACTCCGTCGATGTCTTGGATCGCACCGGCCTCGAAAACGTCCGCGCCGAAGTCGTCGCCCGTTTCGGCCGCATCGACGCCCTCATCAACGCCGCCGGCGGCAACCAACCCGGCGCCACCATCCCGCCCGACAAAACATTCTTCGATCTCGACCTCGCGGCCTACCGTGAGGTGCTCGCGCTCAACCTCGAGGGCACAGTCCTACCGTCCCAAGTTTTCGCGCAGACCTTCGCCGCGCAGAAGCGGGGCAATATCATCAACTTTTCCTCGATGGCCGCCGAGCGCGCCATCTCCCGCGTCGTCGGCTACTCCAACGCCAAAGCCGCCGTGGACAACTTCACCCGCTGGCTCGCGGTCGAGTTCGCCGCCAAATACGGCGACGGCCTCCGCGTAAACGCCATCGCCCCCGGCTTCTTCATCGCCGATCAAAACCGCCGCCTGCTCCTCAACCCCGACGGCATCCCCACCGCCCGCGGGCAAGCCGTGCTCAACCAAACGCCCTTCCGCCGCTTCGGCGCCGCCGCCGAGCTCCACGGCGCACTCCACTTCCTCCTCGCCGACGCCTCCGCCTTCGTCACCGGCACTGTCCTCGCCGTCGACGGCGGCTTCTCGTGTTTCTCGGGCGTCTAACATCGGCCGTCACCCCGCGCTCCGCCGTTCCCATGCCCCCGTCCTCCCCCAACCTCATGGCCGAGGCCATGCGCTGGTTCGGCCCCGGTGACAGCGTCACCCTCGCCGCCATCCGCCAGACCGGCGCCACCGAGGTATTCACCTCTCTGCACGAAATCCCCTACGGCGAAGCCTGGCCCGCCGAATTGATCGCCTCGCGCCGCGACGAGATCGCCGCCGCCGGCCTCACGTGGCGCGTCGTCGAGAGTGTCCCCGTTTCCGAAGCGATCAAAACCCGCACCGGCGACTTCGAGCGCCACCTCGAAAATTACCGCGTCACCCTCGAGCGTCTCGGCGCCGCCGGCATCCACGTCGTCGTTTATAACTTCATGCCCGTGCTCGACTGGGTGCGCACCGATCTCCGCCACGTCCTGCCCGACGGCGCCGAGGCCCTGCTTTACGATCCGGCGAAATTCGCCGCGTTCGATCTGTTCGCCCTCGCCCGCCCTGGCGCCGCTGCTGATCACCCGCCCGCCGTCTGCACCGCCGCAAAAAATTACTGGGATGCCCTCGACCTCACGGGCCGCGAAGCGCTCGTCCAACAAACCCTCGATCTCTTTCCCGGCGTGCGCTTCGGCCTCACCCTCGATGGCCTCCGCGCCCTGCTCGCTCGCTACGCGGCGATCGACGGCGCCAAGCTCCGCGAGCACCTCCGGCTCTTCCTCGCCGCCGTCACCCCCACTGCCACCGCCGCCGGCGTCCGCCTCGCGATCCACCCCGACGATCCCCCGTTCCCCGTTCTCGGCCTTCCGCGCATCGTCTCCACCGAGGCCGACCTCGCCGCCATCCTCGCGCTCGTCGACACGCCCGCCAACGGCCTCTGCTACTGCACCGGCTCGCTCGGGGCACGCCTTGACAACGACCTCCCCGGCATTGCCCGCCGCCTCGGCCCGCGCATCCACGCCGTCCACCTCCGCAGCGTGCAACACACGGCCGACGGCGTCTTCTACGAGGCCAACCACCTCGAAGGCTCGATGGATATGCCCGCGGTCGTCCGCGCCCTCCTCACCGAGCAAGCCGCCCGCCGCACCGCCGCCCGCGCCGATTGGCAACTCACGCTGCGCCCCGATCACGGCCACACCATGCTCGACGATTTGGCGAAGCCACCGCCCGCCTGCCCCGGCTACTCGCTGATCGGCCGCCTCCGCGGCCTCGCCGAACTCCGCGGCCTCCAGCTCGGTCTCTCACGCAGCCTCGCCTGAAGTTTCCCCCGCGACGTCGCCCGACACCTTTCTCGACTTCGGATTAATTTGGCTCTGGTCTGCGCCGCTCGGTTCGTTTTCTTTGCCGAATCCCCATGCGTTTTCCTCGTCTGATCATTCTGCTCGCCGCCCTCCTCGCACTCACCGGTTGCTCCGGTCAGCGTTCCGTCACCGTCATCAAGCTCGCGCACGGCCTCGACCAGTCCCACCCCGTCCATCTCGCCATGGCCTACTTCGGCGAACGCCTCGCCGCCAAAAGCGGCGGCACCATGCGCGTCGACCTCTACTCCGGCGCCCAGCTCGGCTCTGAACGCGAGTGCGTCGAGCTCCTCCAGCTCGGCGGTCTCGGCATGACCAAAGTTTCCTCCTCGGGCCTCGAAGGGTTTGCCCCGGAATTCCG
This sequence comes from Opitutus sp. GAS368, assembly GCA_945882935.1. Taxonomy (GTDB): domain Bacteria; phylum Verrucomicrobiota; class Verrucomicrobiia; order Opitutales; family Opitutaceae; genus Tous-C4FEB. The sequence continues at coordinate 12,137 of CAMCWW010000009.1, read as the reverse complement.
CGTGTTCGGCCTGCCTTACCTGTTCCGCGACGATGCCCACCGCTGGGCCGCACTCAAAGGTCCCGTCGGCCAAGAGGTCCTGCTCTCCGCCGAGAAACGTTTTCTCCGCGGCCTTTGCTACTACGACGCCGGCACCCGCAATTTTTATACCGTCAACCGCCGCGTCGAAAAACCCGCCGACCTCGCCGGCCTGAAAATCCGCATCCAAGAAAGCCAGATCGCCCTCCGCATGGTCCGCGCGCTTGGCGCCGCCGCCACCCCGATCGCCTTCGCCGAACTCTACACCGCCCTGCAACAGGGCGTCGTCGACGGCGCCGAAAACAACCCGCCCAGCTTTCACCTTTCCCGCCACTACGAGCTCTGCAAATACTACATCCTCGACGAACACACCGCCGTCCCCGACGTCCTCCTGATCAGCACGCACCTTTGGAACAACTTCACCCCGCAGCAGAAAATCTGGGTCCAGGAAGCCGCCGACGAATCCGCCGTCAGGCAACGGGAGCTCTGGGGCGGCGCCACCGAGGCGGCCCTCGCCGCCGTGCGCAAAGCCGGCGTCGAAATCATCGCGCCCGACAAGGCCCCGTTCCGCGAACGCGTCGCCGCCATGCAGGCCGATGTCGCCCGCGAGCAACCCAAGATCGGCGCTCTCGCCCGCCGCATCGAGGAGGTCCGCCCATGAGCCGCGTCAAACTCGTCCTCGACCGCACCCTCGCCGCCACCATCTGCCTCCTCATGGCCGCGATGGTCGTCAACGTCCTCTGGCAGGTCCTCACCCGCTTCATCCTCGCCACGCCCAGCTCCTACACCGAGGAGCTCGCCCGCTACATGATGATCTGGCTCGGCCTGCTCGGCGGAGCCTACGGCGTCGGCCAAAAATCCCACCTCGCCCTCGACCTCATCTCGACCCGCCTCACCGGTGCCCGCCAAAAGATCGTCGCCACCGTGATCGCGCTCAGCGTCCTCGCCTTCGCGTTCACCGTCCTCCTCGGCGGCGGCATCCGCCTCGTCTGGATTTCGTTCGCCCTCGGCCAAACCTCCGGCGCTCTCCAAATTCCGCTCGGCACCGTTTATCTCGTCGTGCCGCTCTCCGGGGTCTGCGTCGTCTTCTACGCCTTCGGCTGGCTCATCGAAGCCCGCGCCGGTCAAGCCACCGCCGCCGCCCAATCCGGCGCCCTCAACTAACATGAACGAAGCCCTCGTCCTCGCCCTCGTCTTCGTCGTCCTCCTGCTCGCGGGCGTCCCGATTGTCTTCACCATCGGGCTCGCCTCGCTGTGCGCCCTCGTCGTCAGCCTTGACCCAGCCGCCGCCTCGACCGTCATCGCCCAGCGCCTCGCCACCGGCCTCGACAGTTTTGCCCTGCTCGCGATTCCGTTCTTCATCCTCGCGGGTAATTTGATGAACCGCGGCGGCATCGCCCACCGGCTCATCGCTCTGGCCAAGGTCGTCGTTGGCCGGCTCCCGGGCGGCCTCGCCTACGTGAATATCCTCGCGAACATGCTCTTCGGCGCGATCTCCGGTTCCGCCGCCGCCGCCGCCGCCGCCAACGGTGGTTTCATGGCTCCGCTCATGAAGAAAGAGGGCTTCGACAAAAACTTTTCCGCCGCCGTCAACATCTCCTCCGCCACCACCGGCCTGCTCATCCCGCCGAGCAACGTCATGGTCGTCTACTCCCTCGCCAGCGGCGGCGTCTCCATCGCCGCCCTTTTCGTCGCCGGCTACATCCCCGGCATCATGCTCGGCCTCGGCCTCATGCTCGTCGCCGGTCTTATCGCGAAGAAAAATCGCTATCCCGTCGGCGAAAAAATCTCCTCCGGCGAAGCCGGCCGCATTTTCTGGGCCGCCCTCCCCAGTCTCGCCCTCATCGTGATCATTATGGGCGGCATCATCGGCGGTTGGTTCACGCCCACCGAGGCCAGCGCCGTCGCCGTGCTCTACACGTTTCTTTTGTCCGTCGTGATCTACCGCGAAATCAAGTGGGCCGAGCTGCCCAAGGTCTTCACCGACGCCGCCGCGACCACCGCTGTCGTGCTCGTCCTCATCGGCGCCTCGATGGCGATGTCGTGGGTCATGTCCTCCGCCGATATTCCGCAAAAGATCTCCGCCTCTCTCCTCGCGCTTACTTCGGACAAGATCGTGCTGCTCCTCGTCATCAACCTAATCCTCCTGATCGTCGGTACGTTCATGGACATGACGCCCGCCGTGCTGATCTTCACCCCGATCTTTTTGCCCGTCGTGGCCCAGTTCGGCGTCGATCCCGTCCACTTCGGGCTCATCATGATCTTCAACCTGTGCATCGGCCTCTGCACTCCGCCCGTCGGCACCGTGCTCTTCATCGGTTGCGGCGTGGCCAAGACCAGTATCGGCGCGGTGATCCGTCCGCTCCTGCCGTTCTTCGCGATGATGGTTTTCGTGCTTTTGCTCGTGACGTTTATCCCCGCGCTTTCCCTTTGGCTCCCCCGCTTGTTTAAGCTCCTTTGAGCGAAATTTCGACAGGGTCACACCGCACCGACCTTGATCCCCCTAGCGCGAAACCTTTCCGCCACCCGGCGCGTTCGCGTGATTGCAAACTGCGCGCCGGCTTGCTAGCGTTTTTTTAATGCTCCCCGTCCCGCTTCGATTCACGCGTCTGCTTGCCCTCGCCGCGCTTCTCGCCGCCCCCACTCTCCCCGCCGCCGAAATCGACTTCAGCCGGGACATCCAGCCCATCCTCGCAGAAAACTGCTACCGCTGCCACGGCCCCGATGCCTCCGCCCGCAAAGGCAAACTCCGCCTCGATGTCCGCGGCGCCGCCCTCGCCCCCGCCGGTTCCGGCTACGCTTCGATCATCCCCGGCAATCCCGAAGAGAGCGAACTCATCGCCCGCATTTTCTCCACCGATCCCGACGAGGTCATGCCCTCGCACGACTCAAACCGCAAACTCACGGCCGACCAAAAGGATCTTTTAAAACGCTGGGTCGCCGAGGGCGCCAAATGGGGCGAGCACTGGGCCTTCGTCCCCCCGGTCCGCCCGGAAATTCCGAAAATTCCGGCTCCGATCTCTCAGCTCTCAACTCTCAGCTCTCAACTATCGGCCAATCCCATCGACGCCTTCATTCGCGCCCGGCTCGCCCGCGAGAAAACCCCAATCTCTCCTTCACCCGAAGCCCCGCCCGCCGCTCTCATCCGCCGCGTGAGCCTCGACCTCACCGGCGTCCCGCCCACCCCCGCCGAAGTCGAAGCCTTCGTCGCCGCCTCAATCGAAAATCGAGAATCCGCATTCGAAAATCTGGTGGACCGCCTGCTCGCCTCCCCGCGTTTCGGCGAGCGCTGGGCGTGGGAATGGCTCGACGTCGCCCGCTACGCCGACACCAACGGCTTCCAGGGCGACCCCGAGCGCACGATGTGGCCGTGGCGCGATTGGGTCGTGAATGCGCTCAACACCAACATGCCCTTCGACCAGTTCTCCGTCGAGCAACTCGCCGGCGACCTCTTGCCCAACGCCACGCGCGACCAAAAGATCGCCAGCGGCTTTCACCGCAACGCCATGTTCAACGGCGAGGGCGGCCGCATCGCCGAAGAAACCCGCGTCGAAAACATCTTCGACCGCGTCGAGACCACCGCCACCGTCTGGCTCGGTCTCACCTTCAACTGCACGCGCTGCCACGACCATAAATTCGACCCGCTCAAACAGACCGACTACTTTGCCTTCTTCGACGTCTTCAACCAGATGTCCGAGACCGGCGGCGCCAGCGGTAGCAGCCGCGGTGGCCAAATCCTCCCCATACTCGATCTTTCGACCGACGCGGAGCGCGACACCCTCAAAGCCGCCCAGGCCCAACTCGACGCCCTCACGCCGGCCATCGACGCCTACGAGCTGAAGAAATTTCCCCGCCCCGAGGGCAAGCCCGTCAGCGACTCGCCCGCGGCGATCAAGCTCCCTGGCAATCTCTACGCTACTCACGCCAAAGTCCTTCCGGCCAGGCGCGCCGTCGTCGGGCTGCTCGAGGCGCTGCCGCACTTCCGCGACACCGAGCCTGATCCCGCCTACGTCACCTTGCTCGAAACCTCCCTCGCGGCCGTCCGCGCCCGCGACGCCGCCGCCGCCAATATCACCAAGGTCATGGTCATGGACCAGCTTGAGAAGCCGCGCGAAACTTTCGTCCTCAGCAAGGGCAACTACGAGGCCAAGACCGACGTCCGCGTCGAGGGTCACGTTCCCGAAATCTTCCAGCGCTACCCGGCGGCCGGCAATGCTCCCACCGCCCGCATGAACCGCCTCGACCTCGCCCGCTGGCTCGTCTCCCCCGAGAATCCCCTCGCCGCCCGCACCACCGTCAACCGCGCCTGGCAGGCCTTCTTCGGCACCGGCTTCGTCAAGACCGCCGAGGACTTCGGTGTGCAGAGCGAGCGCCCATCGCACCCCGAGTTGCTCGACTGGCTCGCCGCCGAATACGTCGCCACCGGTTGGGATACCAAAAAACTCCACCGCCTCATCGTTACCAGCGCGACCTATCGCCAGTCCTCGCGCGCCACCGCGGAACTCCACGAACGCGATCCCGAAAACCGTCTCCTCGCCCGCGGCCCCCGCTATCGGATGCCTTCGTGGATGATCCGCGACCAAGCCCTCCACGCCGCCGGCCTCCTCGTCGAAAAGCCGGGCGGACCTTCCGTGAAACCTTACCAGCCGCCCGGCATTTGGGAGGAAGCGACCTTCGGCCAAAAAAACTACGAGCAGGACCATGGTGAAGCCCTTTACCGCCGCAGCCTTTATGTCTTCTGGCGCCGCATCGTCGGCCCCACCACGTTCTTCGACTCCGGCCCCCGCCAAGTGTGCACCGTCAAGGTGGCCCGCACCAACACCCCTCTCCACGCCCTCGTCACCCTTAACGATCCTGCCTACGTCGAGGCCGCCCGCGTGATGGCCCAACGCCTCCTCGCCGACCGTTCAGTCGCCGATGCCACGCGTGTCGATACCGCTTTCCGCCTCGCCACCGCCCATCTCCCCACCCCGGCCGAGCGCCAGATTCTCCTGAGCCGGCTCGCCAAACTTCGCGCCGATTTCACCGCCGACCCCACCGCCGCCCGCGACCTCAGCGCCATCGGCGAAGCCCCGCGCCCCACCGCGCTTGATCCCGTCGAACACGCCGCGTGGACCACCCTCTGCCTCCTCGTCCTCAACCTCGACGAAACCCTCTCCAAATCCTGACCGGCCAATTTCCCGATTTGGGAGCCTGCTTGCAGGTGATCAACCCTCACCCGCATTCGACCCCGCACCTCGCCCCGCAGAAATCGCCAAGCGGAAATCGGCAATCCCAAATTCCCATGAATCCCTTTCTCGAAGCCCAAGCCCACTACACTCGCCGCCAGTTCTTCGGCCGCAGCGCGATGGGCCTCGGCACCGCCGCCCTCGCGTCGCTCCTCGGTAATTCCGCTTTCGGCGCTGTCACCCCCGCCGCCCGCCGCAGCGTTCCCGGTCTGCCCGATCTCCCGCACTTCGCGCCCAAGGCCAAACGCGTCATCTACCTTTTTCAAAACGGCGCGCCTTCCCACGTCGATCTCTTCGACTACAAACCCAAGCTCGCCGAGTGGCACGGCAAGCAGATCCCCGACGAACTCGCCGGTGGCAAACGCTTCTCCACCATGACCGGCGGCCAAACGGCCCGCCCGGTCCTGAAGGAAATCGCCAACTTCGCCCAGCACGGCCAGTCCGGCGCTTGGGTTTCCGATTTTCTCCCCAAGATCGCGGGTATTGCCGATGAATTGTGCTTCGTGAAGTCCATGCACACCGAGGCCGTCAATCACGCGCCTGCGATCACGTTCTTCATGACCGGCTCCGAAATGGCCGGCCGCCCGTCGATGGGCGCCTGGCTGAGTTATGGTCTCGGCAGCGAGACCGAGGAATTACCCGCCTTCGTCGTCATGACCTCGCGCGACAAGGAGGCCAGCTGCGGCCAGATTTTCTACGATTTTTACTGGGGCAGCGGCTTTCTGCCCACGAAGTATCAGGGCGTCGCCTTCCGCGGCGCCGGCGATCCCGTGCTCTACCTATCCAACCCCAAAGGCATGAGCGCCTCCGTTCGCCGCGGCATGCTCGACGACCTTGCGCACCTCAACGAGATCAAGCGCGAGGATTTCGGCGACCCCGAGATCGCTACCCGCATCGCCCAATACGAGATGGCCTACAAGATGCAGACCAGCGTCCCGGAGCTCACCGATCTCTCCAAGGAATCGCCCGAGACGCTCGCGATGTATGGCCCCGAGGTGAAACGCCAGGGTAGTTTCGCCTACAATTGTCTCATGGCCCGTCGCCTCGCCGAGCGGGGCACACGTTTCATTCAGGTCATGCACGCGGGGTGGGACCAGCACCGCAACCTCAACTCTCAGCTCAAGATTCAATGCGAGGACACCGACGCACCGTCCGCCGCCCTCATCCGAGATCTCAAACAACGCGGCCTCCTCGACGATACACTCGTCGTCTGGGGCGGCGAATTCGGGCGCACTCCGTTTTTGCAGGGCAAGATCGAGGACACCAAGACTTGGGGTCGCGACCATCATCCTTATGCATTCAGCGTATTCATGGCCGGCGGCGGCGTGAAGAAAGGTTTGAGCTACGGGGCCACCGACGAGTTCGGCTTCAACGCCGTGCAAAACAAAGTCCACGTCCACGACCTCCAGGCGACGATCCTCCACCAGCTCGGAGTGAATCACGAGAAGCTCACCTATAAATTTCAGGGCCGCCAATTCCGCCTCACCGACGTGCACGGCCACGTCATCAAGGATATTCTCGCTTAAGCCTTTTTCTGTACGGCCGGCTCGTCGTTCCCCATCCCGCGCCGACCGACCGCAATTTCTCCTTGGCCTGCCCGCCCCGTCTGCTGTTTTTAAAATCATGCTCACCCCTCGTAACTTGATCGCTTTCGCGGCCCTCGCCGCTTTCTCCCTGCCTTCATCCGCTGCCGAAAACCAACTTACCCCGGCCGAAAAGGCCGCGGGCTGGACCGTACTCTTTGACGGTCAGACCCTCAACGGCTGGCGACCCTACGCCGGTAAACCCGTCGGGGGTTGGGAAGTCAAAGACGGCACGATCCACGCCATCGCCAAGGTCAAAGGCGTGGAACTCATCACCGAGAAAAAATACACCGACTTCGAATTCTCCTGGGAATGGAAACTCCCGGTCGCCGGCAATAACGGCGTGAAGTATTTCGTCACCGAAGCGCGCACCAAATCGCCCGGCCACGAATACCAAATGCTCGACGACAACGGTCACCCCGACGGCAAGATCGGCCCTCACCGCCAGACGGGCGCTTTCTACGATGTCCTCCCGCCCGCCGCCGACAAACCCTCCCGTGCGCCCGGCGAATGGAATTCCTCTCGCCTCGTCGTGCAGGGCAACCGCGTCGAGCACTGGCTCAACGGCAAAAACGTCCTCACCTACGAACTCGGCAGCGACGCCGTGAAAGCCGGCCTCGCCAAGAGCAAGTTCGCGAAAGAAGCCGGCTTCGGCGACAAGATCACCGGCCACCTCATGCTCACCTACCATCAGGACAACTGCTGGTATCGGAACCTGAAGATCCGCGAGCTCAAGTAGCCCGCCTCCGATGTAGGGCAGGGTCTCCGACCCGCCCTCCCAAGCCCAAGCGCGCCTCGCCCCGCGCGGTGCAGCCCGATGATCCCATCGGGCTTTTTTTCGTCCCATGATCCAACCCATAAGTGCGCCCCGCGCCCACGATCCTCGCTCCTGCGCCTCAACTCGCCCTTGACACGCGGTTGCTCGTTTTTGAGCGTTTCGATGCAAAACGTCATGTTCGCTCAGACCCGTCAGCAACAGATCACCAAGGCCGTTGAGCGCCACCGCCGCATCTCCGTCGCCGCGCTCCAAAGCCAACTCGGAGTCTCGGCCGCCACCCTCCGCCGCGACCTCACCTTCCTCGCTCAGACCGGCCGCATCGTCCGCGCTCACGGGGGCGTGCTTCATCCGGAGGCCGTGTCCGGTGAACCCGCCTTCGCCCGCAAAGTCCGCACTGCCCCTGCCGTCAAGGCCGCCCTCGCCGCCACTGCCGCCGCGCTGGTTCCCGACGGCGCCACGGTCTTCATCGACGCCGGGTCCACCACGCTCGCCGTGGGTCGTCTTCTCCTTGCCCGCCCCAGCCTCACCGTCTTCACCAACTCGCTCCCGCTCCTCGCCTCCGGCGACCTCGGCGGGGCGCGCCTCGTTGCGTTGGGCGGCGAAGTCCGCCCGATCAGCCGCGCCCTCGTCGGCGGCCTCGCCACGGACTGGCTTGCCCATCTTCGTTTCGACTTTGCGGTTGTCGGTGCCTCCGGCCTCGACCTAGCCGACGGCGCGAGCACCACCGAACTCCTCGAAGCCTCGGTCAAGCAAGCCGCCCTCGCGCGCGCCACCCGCACGATCCTGATCGCCGACGCCACCAAGTGGGCTCGCCCCGCCGCGATCCGCTTCGCTCCGTGGACCGGCTTCGACGACTGGGTGACCGACCACCGCCCCACCCGCCCCGAGTCCACCCGCCTCGCCGCCCACGGCGTTACGCTCCACCATCCACCCGGACGGGCAAAAACCAGTGTGGCATGAACCCTACCACATTTTCCGATCCATTTTTTATGAAAACCGCCCGCCTCAATCGTCTTTTCAATCCCGCGACCGGTCGTTGTTTCGACGTCGCCCTCGACCACGGCTTTTTCAACGAGCCGTCGTTTCTAGCCGGCATTGAAAATCTGCCGGCCGCCATCGCCACCGTTGCCGCCGCCGCGCCCGATGCGATCCAGCTCACCGTCGGCCAAGCCCCGCATCTCCAAAAGCTCCCCGTCCGCGGCAAGCCCGCCCTCGTGCTTCGCACCGATGTGGCCAACGTCTACGGCACCCAGCTCCCGCGCACCCTCTTCTCCCGCCTGATCGCGGATGCCGTGCTCCAAGGCGTGCGCCTCGATGCCGCCTGCGTCGTCGTGAATCTCTTTCGCATCCCGGAGCAACCCGAGCTCACCGACCAGTGCATCCAGAACATCTGCGCGCTCAAACCCCTCTGCGATCACTTCGGCATGCCGCTCATGATCGAGCCTCTCGTCTTCCAGCCCAACGCCAAAGCCGGCGGCTATATAGTGGACGGAGACCCGACCAAAATCATCCCGCTGGTCCGCCAAGCCGTCGAACTCGGCGCCGATATCATCAAGGCCGATCCCACCGACGATGTTTCCATCTACCACAAAGTCATCGAGACGGCCGGCGGCATCCCGGTCCTCGTGCGCGGAGGCAGCAAAGCCCCTGAAGCCGAAATCCTCGCCCGCACCGCCGCGCTCATCGCCCAAGGCGCCGCCGGCATCGTCTATGGGCGCAATATCATCCAACACCCGAAACCGGCCGCGATCACCCGCGCCCTCATGGCCGTCGTCCACGATGGCGCCACGCCGGCCGACGCTTTGAAATTCCTCGCATGAGCACGCCCACCGCTACCGCCGCCGCCCTGTCCCCCGCCACCCCCGTCCGCATCGCCGTCATCGGCGCCGGCCTCATGGGCCGCGAGGTCGCCTCCGCCTTTGGGCGTTGGTTCGCCCTCCTTGATTGTCCCGTGCGCCCCGAACTCGTCGCCGTCTGCGACGTCAACGCCGCCGCCCTCGACTGGTTTCGTCAGGTGCCGACGGTCCGCCATTTCGACACCGATCACCGCGTGCTCCTCGCCCGGCCCGACATCGACGCCGTTTACGTTGCCGTGCCGCACCATGTCCACGAATCGCTCTACCTCGACGTGCTCCGCGCCGGCAAAGACCTCTTCGCCGAGAAACCCTTCGGCATCGACCTCGCCGCCGCCCGCCGGATCCGGGACGAGGCCCACAAACTCGGCCGCTTCGTCCGCGTCTCGTCGGAGTTTCCTTTTCTGCCCGGCGCCCAACGCGCCTTTCAGCTGGCCCGCAGCGGCGCCCTCGGTCGCCTTCTCGAAGTGCGTTGCGCGTTCCTTCACTCCAGCGATCTCGATCCGACCAAGCCGATCAATTGGAAGCGCCAAAATAAATTCTGCGGCGAGGCCGGCGTGATGAACGACCTTGGCCTCCACGTCGCCCACCTCCCCCTTCGCCTCGGCTGGAAACCCACCACGGTCTACGCGCAGCTCCAAAAAATCTATCCGACCCGCCCCGACGGCAACGGCGGCACCGCCCCTTGCGACACGTGGGATAACGCCACCCTCCACACCACCGCGACCATCGGTGGCCACCCCGTCCCACTCACGCTGGAAATGAAACGCCTGGCTCCCACCGAGACTAACACGTGGATCTTCGAGGTCCTCGGCACCGACCATGGGGTGCGTTTCTCCACCAAGGAACCGAAGACTCTTTGGCGCTACACGCGCACCCCCGAACAGACGTGGTCCAAAACCGATCTCGGGTTCGGCACGCCTTTCAAAACCATTACCGGCCACATTTTCGAACCCGGCTTTCCTGACATTCTCCAACAAATGTGGGCCGCCTTCCTCGCCGAACGCGCCGGCCTGCTCGGCGATCGCTTCGGTTGCGCCACGCCCGACGAGGCCGTGGCCCATCACGAAATCTGGACCGCCGCCCTCGCCAGCCACCACGAACAAAAAATCGCCCACCTCGGCTAAGCCCCACTTATGTCACGCAACGGAATCCTCGCCGGCGGCAACTGGATCGTCGACCACGTCAAACTCATCAACACGTGGCCACCCCAAGACGCCCTCGCCTCCATCCTCACCCAGTCCGACGGTAACGGCGGCTCCGCCTACAACCTGCTCAAAAATCTCGCCCGCCTCGGCGCCCAGTTTCCCCTCGAAGCCGTCGGCCTCATCGGCGACGACTCCGATGGTCGCGCGATCTTCGCCGACTGCGCCGCCCACCGCATCACGACCACGCAACTGCGCACCACCCGTGACGCCGCCACCAGCTACACCGATGTGATGACGGTGCGCGACACCGCGCGCCGCACGTTTTTCCACCAGCGCGGCGCCAACGCCCTGCTCGCCCCCGCGCACTTTGATTTCGCTGCCACCCACGCGAAGATTTTTCACCTCGGCTATCTCCTGCTGCTCGACACCCTCGATACCCCGGGCCTGGACGGACGTCCCGCCGCCGCCGCCGTGCTCGCCCGCGCCCGCGCCGCCAGTCTCATCACCTCCGTCGATTGCGTGAGTGAAGCCGGCCCGCGATTCCGCACCCACGTCGCGCCCGTCCTTCCCGAGGTCGATGTGCTCTTCGCCAACGACTACGAAGCCGAGCAACTCACCGGCCTGACGCTCGGCCGTGGTCCGACTTTAGATCGCGCCGCCGTCGAACAAGCCGCCCGCGCCTTGATCGCGCTGGGCGTGCGTGCCTGGGCGGTCGTCCATTTCCCCGAGGGCGTCTGCGCCTGCTCGGGCGCAGGCGAAATCTGCTGGCAACCCTCGGTGCGCGTCCCGGTTGCCGAGATCGCCGGCACGGCCGGCGCAGGCGACGCCCTCGCCTCCGGCATCTTGTTCGGCCTGCATGAATCGTGGCCGATGCCACGCGCCCTCGAACTTGGCGTCTGCGCCGCCGCGGCTTCGCTCCGCAGCCCGACTTGCTCCGACTCCGTGGAATCGGCCGCCGCCTGCCTCGACCTTGGCCGCAGCCACGGTTTTCACGCCGACGGCACTCATTGATGATTACCCAAAAAAATGAGACGGCCCTGGTTGAAAGTAGGGCGGTGTCTATGACCCGCCCATTCACGCCTCCAAGGCGGGTCACAGACCCCGCTCTACTCCCGAACCGCGTCACTTCTTGGCTCAACTCTCAATAAGGATCAGCCTCTAGAAATAACAGAGGGGCTCCGTCGTGGCATGGGTGTCCCGCCCATGTTCCAATCCCACGGGCGAGACGTCCGTGCCCCTCTCCGAACCCGCCTCCCACGACTTCTCCGAACCACTCACCCACAAAAAAGCCGGGCGATTTTTCGCCCGGCTAAACCGAAGAGACGGCGGAACTTTCCGCCGAACGATTATTGCTTTGGCTTCGGCTTGCGGAATTCCTTGTGCGAAGATTTTTGTTGCGCGTCCAAATCAGCGATCACCTTGGCGACTTCGTCATTTTTCCCGGCCTTGAACGCGGCCTCAAGTTTACCGACGAGCTCGATCATCTTCTTCATCTCGGTCTTGTAGGCCTCGACGAACTTGGCCTGGTT
>CAMCWW010000008.1:0-62865 GCA_945882935.1 Opitutus sp. GAS368 | reverse complement strand
CCCAGCGCCGCGCGCAGGCGCTCCAGCTCGGCTTGCTTGGCTTTCTGGTCAGCGAGTTGCTTGCGCGCACCCTCCAAAACTGCCGGAGGCGCTTTGCTGACGAACGCTGCGTTACCCAGCCGCGCCTCCGTGCCGGCAATATGCTTGGCCATGGCCTCGATTTCCTTCGTGAGGCGCACCTTTTCGGCGGCGGCATCCACGGTGCTGGCAAGATCGAGGTAGAGCGTGCCAAGCGTCGTCACCACTGCGGGCGCGCCTTCCACCACCTCTTGCCGGACAAACTCCGTCGCCCCGGCCATCCGCATCAGCTTGGCAAGATTCCCCTCAAGAACCGCCCACGCGGCGTCACCGGTCTTCACCAGAAAACGCACGTCGCGGCGGCTGGCGAGATTGTGCTCCGCTTTGAGCGCCCGGGCTTGAGAGACAAACATCTTCACACTCGCCACCGTCGAAGCCTGACGTTGGTCGATGCTCAACCTGCCGTGCGGTGCGTCTTCGATTCTGGCATCGCGCATCAGGAAGGTGCCCGGCGCACCGTAACCGAGCAGCGCCCACAATTCTTCGGTGATGAACGGAATCACCGGATGCAGGAGCAACAGGGTCTGCCGGAGCACGAGGTCTTGGATGGCGAGACAGTTCGGTTTCGTCTCGGGCGAAAGGAGCTTAGACTTCGAAACTTCGACATACCAGTCGCAGAAATCATTCCAGAAGAAAGCATACAACGCCTGCACCGCCGCACTGAACTCGAATTGGGCGAAGCAGCGGCCCACCTCGCGCGTGGTCACCAACAGTCGCTCCAGGATCGCATGGTCGTCGGCATCGAACTTCGTTTCGTCGAGGCGCGATGAAATCGCCCGCGTCGAGGAGTTGTCGCCCATCTCTCCGCTCATCTGCCGGAATCGGCAGGCGTTCCACAGCTTGTTGCAGAAATTCTTTCCGCCTTCGATACGGTCTTCCTGGAAGCGGATGTCCTGCCCCGCCGGCGCGATTGAGATAATGCCAAAGCGCAGGCCGTCCGCGCCGTAGGTGTTGATCAGATCGAGCGGGTCGGGCGAATTGCCGAGCGACTTCGACATCTTGCGGCCCTGCTGGTCGCGGATGATCCCGGTGAAATAAACGTCTTTGAAAGGAATCCGTTTTCCCAGCAGCTCGCCCTCATGCGTGAATTCCAGCCCGGCCATAATCATGCGCGCGACCCAGAAGAAAATGATGTCCGGCCCGGTCACCAGCGTACTGGTGGGATAGAAATAATCGTAACCCGCAGCGCGCATCTTGTCTTTGTCGGGCCAGCCGAGCGTAGCGAACGGCCAGAGCCAAGATGACGCCCACGTATCCAGCACGTCGTCTTCCTGCACCCAATTCTCCGGGTCGGCCGGACCGGCCAATGAGATGTGGACCTTGGCGGTGTCGCGCAGATCGGCCTCCGTGAGCGACTCTTTATCGACGCCTTTCCGATACCACACCGGAATGCGATGACCCCACCAAAGCTGACGGCTGATGCACCAGTCTTGGATGTTTTCAAGCCAGTGCAGGTAGACTTTGCTCCACCGCTCGGGGTGAAATTTGATGTGACCGTCACGCACCGCCCTCTTCGCCTCCTCGACCCGCGGGTAGCGCAGCCACCATTGCCAAGTCAGGCGCGGTTCGATCGGCACATCGGCGCGCTCCGAGTAACCGACGTTATTGGCGTAGGCTTCCTCGGCGAGCAGCGCGCCGGATTCCTTCAGGATTTCCGCCGCTTTCTTGCGACCGGCAAAGCGGTCGAGCCCGGCGAGTTCGGGACCGGCGAGCGCGTTGAGCGACCCATCGGCGTTCAGCACGTCGATCACCGGAAGCTTGTGCCGCGTGCCGACCTCGAAATCGACTTTGTCGTGAGCCGGCGTGATCTTGAGCGCGCCCGACCCGAATTCCTTGTCCACCGCCGCATCCGCGATGATCGGGATTGCGGCTCGATTGAGTGGGCGCCACACAGTTTTTCCGATCAACGCCGTGTAACGTGGATCCTCCGGATGCACCGCGATCGCGACGTCGCCCGGGATGGTTTCGGGCCGGGTCGTTTTCACCTCAATGAATGTGCCGGGGGCCTCGGTCAGCTCGTAGCGCACGCGGTAGATCAAGCCGTTGACCGGCTTCATGATCACTTCTTCGTCGGATAAAGCCGTCTGCGACGCGGGACACCAGTTCACCATGCGTTTGCCACGGTAAATGTTTCCCCGCTCGAAGAGCTGCACGAAGACCCCGAGCACCGCCTGCGAGTAATGCGGATCCATCGTGAACTGCGTGCGATCCCAATCACACGAAGCACCGAGCCGGCGAAGCTGCTCGAGGATAATGCCGCCCTTTTCCTCGCGCCACTCCCAGACCTTCTCGAGAAATTTTTCGCGGCCAAAATCGTGCCGCGTTTTCTTTTCCTTCCGCAGCTGCCGCTCGACCACGGTCTGCGTGGCGATGCCGGCATGATCGGTGCCCGGGAGCCACATCGCAGAGCGACCCTCAAGCCGCGCCCGGCGAATCAGCATGTCCTGAATCGTGTTGTTGAGCACGTGACCCATCGTGAGCACGCCGGTGACATTCGGCGGGGGAATGGCGATGCTGTAGGCCGGGGCATGCGGCGTCACCGTGCCCGCGAAGCAGCCGGCCTGCTGCCAGGCGGCATACCACTTTTGCTCAACGTCCCGGGATTCGTAACTCTTGGTGATTTCGGCCATGGTGCGGTGCGGTTATAGAACCCACTACAAGGTCGGTCCCCTCCGGGGCGGGCAATGCCGTTTTTTTAAGCCCTGATTTTCACGCTTTGCGACGGCCCACTTTCCCTCCCAATGTCACCGGTTACATGCTGCATCGCACTCCTGAAACCGATCGTGAGATATTCGCTTTTACCGGCGATGTGCCCGCGGCGGAGCGACTCGCGGCCGCCAAAGCCTATCTTAAGTCGGAACTGACGGCCCTGCGAATCCTCCACAATGCCGGCGCCACCGGGCTCACCGTCGCCCGCGCCCGTTCGGCTTCGATCGACGAGTTGTTGCGCACCCTGTTCGACCACGCCGTCGCGTCCTTCACGCGCACTCACGGCCCGTTGCCCATGCCGGTGGCCCTGCTTGCACTTGGCGGTTATGGCCGCGGTGAACTGGCCCCATGGAGCGACATCGACGTCATGTTTCTCTTCCCGGCCAAAACCAAGCCCGTCGCCGCCAAACCCCTGCAGGAACACCTGACCCAAGAGATCCTCTACCTCCTCTGGGATTGCGGGCTCAAGGTGGGCCACTCCACCCGCACGCTTGACGAGGTGTTCGTCGAAGCGCGCAAAGACATCCAGACGAAGACCGCCCTGCTCGAGGCCCGCGGCATCGCCGGCTCCACCGCCTTGGCGGACACGTTTACCCAGACCTATCGGAATTTCTACACCAACGAAGATCCCAAGGCCTACATCCTCTCGCGCCTCGACGACCAAGCCAGCCGGCGCGCGAAGTTTGCCGACACCGTTTTCAACCAGGAGCCCGATGTGAAAAACGGGGTGGGCGGTCTGCGCGATTTTCACAACACCGTCTGGATGGCCCGGGTTAAATTGGGCATCACGACCCTCTCCGATCTCTCGGCGCAGAGCTACCTCAAGCCCGCCGATGTCGAGGCCGCCCAAAAAGCCTACGAATTCCTCCTGCGGGTGCGGAACGAACTCCACTTCTTGAGCCCACGGCCGACCGATACCCTGGCACTCGATACTCAGCCGCGTATCGCCGAAAATCTCGGCTACACCGAGCCGGATATGCTCCTCCGCCTCGAGCGTTTCATGCAGGACTATTACCGGGCGGCGCAGACCATTTTCCGCGTTTCCAAACTCGTCGAGAGCCGCCTCGCCCTCAGCATCGGACGCGGGCCGGACTACGCCCCCGGTTCCATCCGCGAGTCCCTCCGCATTTCCCGCTTCTCCCGGGCCAAACGCCTCGACGGCTTCATCGTGCGGGGCCGCGAACTCGCCGCCGAATCTCCCGAGGTCTTCAGCGTCGACCCCGTCCGTCTCATCCGCGTCTTCCGCCACAGCCAGCAACTCGACTGCGCCCTCGACCTCCATTTGCGCGAACTCATTCGCGAATCTCTGTCTCATCTCACGCCGGCCGTCGCAGCCTCGCCCGACGCCGCCGTTTCCTTCCGGGCCATCCTGTCGGAAGTCGGCGCCGTTTATCCGGTCCTCAACTTAATGCATGAACTCGGCGTGCTCGGCCGCTTCATCCCCGAATTCGACGCCCTCACGTGCCTCGTGCAGCACGAGTATTACCATCGCTACACCGCCGATGTTCACACGCTTAACGCCATCCGGGAGCTGGACCGGATTTTCACCGCCACCGAACCCATCACGCTAAAATACCGTGAGACCCTTCACGAGGTCACCGATCCCGCCGAGCTGTATCTGATCCTCTTGCTCCACGACATCGGCAAAGCCGAGGGCATCCAGGGTCATGCCGAAAGCGGGGTCCGGCTCGCCGAACCCCTGCTGGAACGCTTCGGGCTCTCCCCGGAATCCCGATCCGTTGCCATCTTCGTCATCAAAAATCATCTGGCGATGGCACGATTCTGGCAGAAGCGTGATGTTGATGATCCCAACACCGCCGCCGCCTTCGCCGAGCTTGTGCTCGACCCCGAGCGACTGCGGATGCTCTACGTCCATACGTTCTGCGACGCGCGCGGCACGACGGTCGACCTTTGGAACAGCTACAAGGACACGCTGCACACCACGCTTTTTCGCGCGACCCTCGAACGCCTGAAACACGGCCCCACCCTCGCCGCCCGCCACGAAGCCCTAAAGCTTATGACCCAACAGGAACTCATCGCCCAGCGCATCCCCGGCATCAGCAATGATGAGATCGCGGCCCATTTCAGTCTCCTGCCCGACCGCTACTTTGTCCACACGGAAGGAGCCGAGATCGCGCTGCACATTCAAATGGTGAACCAACTATTCACCTCGATCGCGACGACTGATTCCGTCGGAACGCTGCGCCCGGTCATCGACTGGAAAGACGATCTCAATCGCTCCCTCACGGTGGTGAACGTCGTGACGTGGGACCGCGCCGGACTCTTCTACAAACTTGCCGGGGCCCTGAGCGTCGCTGGGCTGAGTATCCTCGGCGCCAAAGTCATTTCCCGCACCGACCATATCGCCATCGATACCTTTTACGTCGTCGAACCCGGGCGCGGTATCGTTCAAAGTGCCGTCGCCCAAGAGGCCTTTGCCAAGACCATCGAGTCCGCGTTGCTTTCAAACCAAGACCTTTATCCGGAGATCGTCGCCCAAGCTAAAAAGATCGCTTCCACCCGTTACCAGGCCGCTTCCAACGGCGAAGCCCTACACAGCTCGTTTCCTCCCACCGTGGACGTCTACCACGAGCTGTCGATGGAACGCACCATCGTGGAAATCCAAGCGCGCGATCAGATCGGTCTGCTGTATCGCCTCGCGAAGACCATTTCCGACCACGGCTTCGACATCACCTTTGCCCGCATCGGCACCGAGCGCGGCGTCGCGATCGACACGTTCTATATCGAAAGCGCCAATCATAAGCCGATTGAGGACCCCACCCGGTTGCACACGCTGAGGGACGCGCTCGCCGACATCATCGCGACCCCGGCGCCGACGCCTACCGCCGACAAATAGTCCGTCGCCCGCTGCGATCGTTCGTTTTCCCGGGGCTTCCGCGTTCGGAGCGACGTCAGAAATTCTGGCCATTCCCGTCGTTTCGCCAATTCTGTTTATCGTGGAATCCGCCCTCGCTCTCACCTTAGCCGACCAAGCCACCCTTGGCCGAATCGCGTCCCTGGGCTTTCAGAGCGATGAACCCAACGTCGTGCTACCTCGCATTCTCGGCGAACTCATCACCCACTTTAACGCCTCGGCCGGCACGATTTCCCTGCTCAATCCCGACACCGGCCGGCTCGAGATTGAAACTCAGATCGGCCTGCCCCCCGACTACCGCGAAGTCGCCTTGCGCATGGGCCAAGGTGTGACCGGCTGGGCCGCTTTTCACGCTCGCGCCCAGCTCGTGACCGATGTCAGCCGTGACCTGCGTTACGTGCGCATCCGCCCCACCACCGCTACGGAAATGGCCGTGCCCATGGAAGACCATGGTCAGGTCATCGGCGTCATCTGCATCGATCACGACACGGTGGACCGCTTTACCCACAGCGACCTCGCCTTGCTGGTGCGCTTCACCGCCGAAGCAACCGCCGTGCTCCAGCGCCTTTGGCAAATCGGCCATCTCAAGGCCAAAGCCCGCCAACTTGAAACCCTGATCACCACCGGCAAATCGCTCGTCTCCAAACTCGAACCGCAGGCTCTCTTCGACTCGCTCACGCGCGATGCCCGCCAAGTGGTCGCCGCCCGCGCCTGCGCCCTCTACCTCTACAACCCCGACAGCATCACCCTGCGCTGCGCCTCCCTGACCAGCGTGGTCGCCACTCCACTGCCCCCCGGTGACATTCCGCTCGATTCCTGCGCCTTTGCCGCCGTCGTCCACACCCGCCGCGCCGTCTCTTTCGCCAATATTCGCACACCCGATTATTTTGACCTCGTCGATCTGCCCGGCGATCCGGCGTTAATCTCCGTCTTGGCGACTCCTTTGCTTTACGAAGGCGAAGTGCTCGGCGTGCTCGCCGTCTTCACCGAACGACTGCACCGCTTCGACAACGACGAAAAACGTCTTCTCGCCGCCCTTGCCTCGCTCGGTGCCGTCGCCCTGCAAAACTCCCGCCTCTACACCCGCGTTTTTCAAAGCGAAGATTCCCTCCGCAAAAACGAGCGCCTCACTACCCTAGGCCTGCTCGCGGCCGAAATCGCCCACGAGATTCGCAACCCCCTCACCGTCCTCAAACTTCTCCACGGCGGCCTCGGCGTCGATTTCCCCCCCGACGATCCGCGCCGCACCGACATGCGCGTCATTGGCGAAAAGCTCGACCAGCTCGAAGCGATCGTCACTCGCGTGCTGAATTTCGCCAAAGCCCCCAACAGTCTCCACACCCGTTGCCCACTGCAGGACATCATCGAGGACACCCTCGTCCTGCTCCGCCTGAAACTCGCCCAAAGCAAAATTGATCTCCGCTTCGAGCCCCCGGCCCGCCCGCTCGTGGTCGAGGGTCAACAGGGCCAGCTTCAACAGGTGCTGCTCAACCTCATCATCAATTCCATGCAGGCCATGCCCGACGGTGGCACCATCACTCTCACCCTCGACGCCCAACTCCGCGAATCCGGTCCCGTCGCCGTCGTCGAACTCAGCGACACCGGCACGGGCATCCCCGACAACATTCGCGACCGCATCTTCGATTCTTTCCTCTCCGGCCGCCCCGGCGGCACTGGCTTGGGCCTCGCCATCGCCAAACGCGTGCTCAACTCCCACTACGGCGACCTCACGCTGGTGACCAGCAGTCCCGCCGGCACCACGATGCGCCTTACACTTCCGCTCGCTTAATCGCCCCACCACCGTCCTCACCTCCGCTTCCCTTCATGTCCGCCCCCATCGAACCCAATTCCCATCCGTCCAAACCCGCGGCCCCGGCCGAGGGCTATTCGCCCACGCCTCGTCAACGCACCACCATCTACCTCGCATGTGGGTTGCTGGTCGGGTGCTCGATCGTGCTTTTGCTCCTGCCGAGTCCAAAAATCCCGATGGCCGGCCGCGTCGCCTTGGCCTCCGTCAACATGATCGCCGCGGCAATTCTCCTCCTCATCGTCCGGCAGAAATCCGCCAAGCCGGAGCAGTAAAACGCCTCAGTCCTCCAGCTCGACGTTCCAATACGCCACGTCGAGGAAATCTTTCCACACCTCGTGCTGCTTCTGGTTGCCCAGCACGAGCGAGATCACCGGACGCCACTTTGGCCGCACCGGTTTCCGGATGAGTCGCATGTGCGCGTCGTGCGGCAGGCGGTTTGCCTTCCGTGAATTGCACTTGATGCACGAGCACACGATGTTTTCCCACGTCGTCTTCCCGCCCGCATCACGCGGAATCACGTGGTCGAGATTGAGCTGCTCCCGGGGCAAAATCCGCGAGCAATACTGGCACGTGTTCTTGTCGCGGTCGAAGACGTTGCCCCGCGTCAGTTTCAACTCCTTGCACGGCAGCTTGTCGAAAAACGTGAGCAAAATCACGCGCGGCAGTCGGATCGCGCGCGTCGGCGTGTTCACCGTCTCGATCGCCGCCACCGGCGGGTTGCTCGCCGAAAAATCGATCCAGTCCATCATCGAAAACATCCGAAAATCGTCGTCGTGATGGTGCACCACGTGCGCGTGCCCGCGCGACAGTAAGGCGAACGCCCTACGGGCGCCGATCACATTCACGGCTTGCCACAAGCGATTTAAAACCAGCACCGGTTGGTCGAGAGCAACATCCATACTGGACGATCGCAATACTCGTGCCACTCGAACGCTGTCAAGCGCCCCCACCCGTTACACTTGTGTGCCGCCCGATCCGGAAGCGGTGCGGCCGTCATCGCCGCCCCTCAAAACGTGCCGCACTCCGGCGTAGTGCGCCCGGAGCGTGCCGACCGAAGACGGCCTTGACATCGTTCCTCCGCTCAAACTTTTCTCCTCGTGTAAGTGAATCCTCTCTGCCCGACGATCAAAGCCTCCCCGCTCGCCCACGCTTCCGTGGTCGTAGTATCCGTCGTATCCGTATCCATTCGCCGCGCGGCGCGGGGGGCCTGATTTGTCTTAACGACTTTCGCCCCTCCGGTGCCGCACCGGAGGGGCTTTTTTTTGGCCTCTGCGGTTCGGTCTCGGGCGGGTTTTTAAAAAACCAAAAACACGCCACATCCGATGCAAACGTATCAGCCCAACCATGCCCTCACCGCCCGCCTTCCGATCCTCAGTTTCACCGCCGGGACAAAAACCGCCGCGCCCGAGTCCGCCTATGCGCCGCAGCATGATTTTCTCGTGCTCAGCCTCAGCCCCCAGCTGAGTGCCCACCAGCCCGCCGCCGCGTTGCCGGCCAAGCGCAGCCGGACGCGCGCCGCGTGAACATCGCCCTCCGCTTCAGGCTCGCATCGCCCGCCGCCCGAAGCCTACCTCTCCGGCGATGTCGAACTCACTCGCCGCCCTTCCGCCCCCGCAACGTGGTCAGCCCTGCTCTTGCGGCAGCGGTAAAG
Source organism: Opitutus sp. GAS368 (assembly GCA_945882935.1). Classification (GTDB taxonomy): domain Bacteria; phylum Verrucomicrobiota; class Verrucomicrobiia; order Opitutales; family Opitutaceae; genus Tous-C4FEB. Next base: position 53,742 of record CAMCWW010000008.1, on the reverse strand, counting down.
TTTATGAGGAGTGCTGCGAGCCCATCCTCACCGGCAAGCGACCCGCCGCAAACGCCGAAGAGCTCATGCGGTCGCGCTTCACCGCGCACGTCGCGCGCGATTACGTCCACCTCCATCGCTCCTACGCCGGCACCGCCAGCGAGGCTTACGTCGAGCTCCCCGACGAGCCGTCCATCGGCTGGTCTCGTCTCGTCATCCATCGCCACGAGCCCGACGTGCAGCCCAATCTCTCGTTCGTAGAATTCTCCGCCTTCTACGTCGAATCGGGCAACGAACACGTGCTCGAGGAGCGCGCCGAGTTCCGCCGCCGCGCGGATGGTTGGATCTACACCCGCCCCGTTCGCACCGGTCCCGCCCCCGTTAAGGCCGCCGCCAAACCCGGCCGCAACGACCCCTGCTCCTGCGGCAGCGGTCGCAAATACAAGCAGTGCTGTCTGCTCAAGTCCGCCTAAGCCGGCCGGCCACGCGCCTCGATGCAACCGCGCTGGCTTCTTTCCCACGCCCGCGGCTACGTCGAACTCGGCCTCCTCGCCGAGGCCGCCGCCGAGCTCGACCAACTTCCCGCCGGATCGGCCAACGGCGATGAGGTCCTGAGTCTCCGTCTCATTATCCTCCGCGAGCAAGGTCACTGGATCGAGCTCTGTAACGTCGCAGCCGAGCTCGTCCGCCGCCAGCCCGCCAACGCCGGAGCCTGGATCACCTTCGCCTACGCGACTCGCCGCGCCCGGTCGCTGACCGAGGCCGAGGCCATCCTCCGCGAGGCCGAGCTCCGTCATCCCGCCGAGGCTACGATTCAGTTCAACCTCGGCTGCTATGCCTGCCAACGCGGCGACCTCGCAGAAGCCCGCGCCCGCGTCGACGCCGCCATCGCCCTCGAACCGCTCTTTCGCGCCGCCGCCGAAACCGATTCCGACTTGGCCCCACTCCGGGACCGCCCGAGCGTAAGTTAGCGCTTTCCACGCGCTCAAAAATTGCTGGGCTCGCCCGACACGTCATCGTTTTCCTCCGCCGCATGTCACCCGCTCCGCTCCTCGAACTTCGTCAGCTCGTAAAGAACTATGGCGGGGTTCGAGCTTTGCGAGGAGTTGATTTCGACCTCCGGGCCGGCGAAGTCCACGCCCTCCTCGGTGAAAACGGCGCGGGCAAATCGACGCTCATCAAGGTCGTCACCGGTGCCCACGCACCCAACGGCGGCACGATCACGCTCGCCGGCCAAACCGTTTCCGGTCTCAGCCCCGCCACCGCCCGCGCCCTCGGCATCGCCTGTATTTACCAACAGCCCGCGCTGTTTCCCGATCTCACCGTCGCTGAGAATCTCGCCCTCCGCCTCAACGTCCCGTCTACTGCCGCCCGGATGCGCTGGTCGGATTGCCGCGCCCGCGCGACCAGGCTCCTCGCCCGCATCGGCGCGGAGATTTCGCCCGACGCCGAGGTCCGCTCGTTGTCGATGCCCGAGCAACAGCTCGTGGAAATTGCCTGCGCCCTCGGCTCCGGCGCCCGCATCGTCGTCATGGACGAGCCCACCGCCTCGCTCACCCAAAAGGAACAACACCTGCTCTTCGCCGTCGTCCGCGATCTGCGCCAAAACGGCGTCGGCGTCATCTACATCTCCCACCGCCTCGAAGAAATCTTCGCCCTCGCCGACCGCGTCACCGTCCTCCGCGACGGTCAGAGCGTCGGCACGCATCCCGTCGCCGGCATCGACGAAGCCGGCCTCATTCGTCTGATGGTTGGCCGCGAGGTCGCGCAGATCTATCCCGCCGCCGAATCCGCCCCCGGCGCCGTGGTCCTTTCGCTCAACCAGCTGGGTTGTCGTTCGTCCGGCGTAAGCAACGTCTCCTTCGACGTCCGCGCTGGTGAAATCTTGGGCCTCGGCGGTCTGGTCGGCGCCGGTCGCACCGAACTTGCCCGCATCCTCTTTGGCCTCACCCCAGCCGACTCCGGCACCATCACCCTCAACGGCCAGCCGCTCACCCTGCGCACGCCCCAAGCTGCGGTCGCCCATGGCATCGCCTACGTGCCCGAGGATCGGCGGCGTCACGGCGTCGTCCTCGATCTGCCCATCTCGCACAACCTGACGATGGCGATCCACCGCCGCCTCTTCCCCACGACTTGGCTCCGCTTTGGCGCCGAACGCGCGCTCACCTTGGATTACATTCGCGACCTCGCCGTCAAGTGCTCCGGCCCCGAAGCCCGCGGCGGCAGCCTCTCCGGCGGCAATCAGCAAAAGGTTTCCCTCGCCCGCTGGCTCGCGACCAAGCCCAAGCTCCTGATCCTCGACGAGCCCACTCAAGGCGTCGACGTCGGCGCCAAGAGCGAGATCCACAAGATCGTCCGCCGCCTCGCAAAAGAGGGCCTCGCCGTGATTCTTATCTCCAGCGATCTCCCCGAAGTCATCGGCCTGAGCGACCGCATCGGCGTGATGGGCGGCGGCACCCTGCGCGCGATTTTGCCCGGCGGCTCCGATCCGCACGTCGTCATGGCCGCCGCCCTCGGCACCGCCGCATGAAACGCTACTTCCGCGAACTCTCCGTCCTCGGCGCGTTGGTCACGATCCTCCTCGGGCTGGCGATTTTTACGCCCGCGTTCTATCAGCCTCAGCCCCTGCTCTCGCTCCTGACCCGCGAAGCACCGACCCTCGTCGTCGCCTGCGGCATGGCGCTCGTGATTGTCTGCCGCCAGATCGACATCTCCGTCGGCTCAATTTTCTCCGTCTGCAGCGTCTGCGCCGGGCTGTTGGCCGCCCGCGGCTGGCCCTTGCTCCTCGTGCTCCCGGCGTCCGTCGCGCTCGGGGCCGTATTCGGCGCCTTCAACGGCGTCCTCGTCGCCGGGCTGCGTCTGCCGTCGATCGTCGTTACGCTGGCCACGATGGTCACGCTGCGCCAAGGCCTGAACCTCGTGCGCCAAGGCGAATTCGTGAATCTGCCCGAGGGTATCCAATGGTTCGGCCTCGGCCAAACAACCGGTCAACTCGTGCTCGTTATCTCGTCGGTCGTCATTTTAACCCTCCTCGCGCTCGCGATGCGCCACCTCGCCGCCGGCCGTTTCATTTACGCGGTCGGCACGGACGCGGAGGCCGCCCGTCTAGCTGGCATCCGCCCGCAACTCGTCACGTTTCTTGTCTTTGTCTCGATCGGCGCCCTGACCGGACTCGCCGCCATGATGAACCTGGCGCAGTCGCCCCAAGTCCAACCGCTCACCGGCAACGGTCTCGAACTCAAAGTGATCGCGGCCGTCGTCGTGGGCGGCGTGGCGATCTCCGGCGGTCGGGGCAACCTCTGGGGTGCGTTCGCCGGCCTGCTCCTGCTCGCGTGCATCTCACCGGCACTCACCCACCTCCGCATCGAGGCGTATTGGGAAAAGGCCATTCAAGGGACGATCATTTTGCTCGCCGTTGTCGCCGATGGCCTGCGCAGCCGCCAAGGAGGGAATTGACCATGGCCGCGTTGCCACCCGCTCCCTCCACCGGACTCGGCACTTGGAAATCCCGCCTGCTCTCGCACGAGATGCTACTATTCTACGTGCTGATTGCTCTCTGGCTGTTCTTTTATTTCGCCGGCACCACCGTCAACCGGCGCGGCGTCACCGTTGGTTTCGGCACCCTCGACCGCCAATTCGACATCCTGCGCCACTCCTGCGAAATCGGCCTCCTGGCCCTCGCCCTCACCCCGATCACCATCACGGCGGGCATCGATCTCTCGGTGGGATCGCTCCTCGGCTTGTGCGCGATTCTCTTTGGCCAGCTCTGGCACGACGGCGGACTACCCATTCCGGTGGCCGCCGGCCTCACCCTTGTTATCGGCGCCCTCGCCGGCGGACTTAACGCCGTCCTCATCACCGCCCTGCGTATTCCACCGCTGATTGTGACGCTCGGCACTTACTCGCTTTTCCGCGGACTCGCCGAGGCGCTCACGCGGGGCTCCATTACCTATACCGACTTCCCCGCCAGCTTTCTCTACCTCGGCCAAGAACGCTGGCTCGGCCTACCCACGCAGGCCTGGATTTTCTTCGCCGTCGCCATCGTCGTCGGCGTGCTCGTGCATCGCACCACGTTCGGCCGGGCCTTTCGCACCATCGGGTTTTCCCCCGAAGGCGCCCGCTACGCCGGCATACCGGTCGCCCGCCGCCTCGCCCTTGCCTACGTGCTCGCCGGATTGATCGCCGCCATCGCCGCAATCATTTACACCGCCCGCCTCGGCCAAGCCAAAGCCGACGCCGGCACTGGCTACGAACTCTTTGCCATCACCGCCGTCGTCCTCGGCGGCACGAGTATTTTTGGCGGCAAGGGCTCCGTCATCGGCACGCTCCTCGGCGTCGCCGCGATCGCGGTCCTTAAAAACGGCCTCGCCTGTCTGCCGGTCGTGATGCGCATGAATGCCGCCGAAGAAATGTCCGGCTTGCTCACCGGTGCTTTGCTTCTCTTTGCCCTCAGCGCCGGCGTCGTGCCGCAACTCTGGTCTGGCTTTCGCCAACGCGCCTCAGCTACGTAACGCCTTCTTCCCCCCATGAAAAACACCCTCCTCCGTCTCTGCGCCGCCAGCATCGTGCTGTTGAGCTCGCTCGTTCCCGCGACCGCCGCCGATTCAAAACTGATCGTCGCGATGCTCCCGAAATCCAAGGGCAACGCTTATTTCATCTCGGTCAAAGCGGGCGCCGACAAAGCCGCCAAGGAACTCGGTATCCAGCTGCTCTTCGACGGCCCCACCGATTCCAACGCCGCCAAGCAAAACGAAATCGTGGAGAACTGGATCACACTCGGCGTAGACGTCATCGCCGTGGCCGCCGAAAACAAAGAGGGCATCTCGACCGCGCTCCGCAAAGCCCAGAAGCAAGGCATCAAAATCGTCACGTTCGACGCCGATGCCATCGCCGACGCCCGCTCCTTTTTCGTCAACCAAGCCACCCCCTCCGGCATCGGCTACAGCCTGATGGATGAAGCCGCCCGCCTCACGGGGGGCGAAGGCGAATTCGCCATGATCGTGGCCACCCTCACCGCCGCCAATCAGCGCGAGTGGCAAAAACACATCGAGGATCGGCTGAAGGAGAAATACCCAAAGATGAAGCTCGTCGCCGTCCGTCCTTGCGACGACCTCAAGGACAAAGCTCAGTCCGAAACCACCGCTCTGCTCAGCGCCAACCCGAACCTAAAACTTGTCATGGCCATCTGCTCGCCCGGCGTCCCGGGCGCCGCCGAAGCCGTCAAACAGGCGGGCAAAACCGGCAAGGTGAAGGTAATCGGCCTCGGTTTACCCAACGAAAACAAACGCTACGTCCGCGAGGGCGTCACTGACAGCGTCATCCTCTGGAACACCGGCGACCTCGGTTACCTCACGATCCACGCCGCCGTCGCCGTGGCCAAAAACGAACTCAAAAAAGGCGCCAAGACCTTCAAGGCCGGCACTCTCGGCCCGTTCGCCATCGAGGGCGACAATATCCTCCTCGGAGAGCCCTTCATCTTTAACAAGTCCAACATCGAGCAGTTCGACTTCTGAAAAGTAGGGCGAGGTCTCCGACCCGCCCTCACACGCCACGCATCGACCGCGGCCGGGGGCGGGTCACTCCGACCCGCCCTCAACGCAACCAAACCGCCGGCCCAGCGTCACCACCGGCGATGCTATTCTCCTCAGCCCAAAGCCGGCGCGTAGTGACGCTCGCCGCCGTCGCTCTCGCCGGCGTCTCTCCGCTTTTCGCCGGCTTTCTCGGTTTTGGCCCACCGAAGGAAACCGATGTAAACGTCGTCGTGGACCTGACCGAGGCCGGCCGCGCCGGCGCCCCACCCACCAAGGAGAAACCTGCGTTCTACTATCCGGTGCTCGCCGGTTACCGCGAATCCGGCTCGATCGTCGCCGGCGAGACCAGCCCCCCGCCCACGCCCGTCGCCAAGCTCCTCGCGAAGGCCCTCGCCGCCCAGCACTACTACGTCGTCGGCACCAAGACCCCGCCCCCGTCGCTCATTCTCGTCTTTCACTGGGGTTACATGAACCCGCAGATCGACGACATCGGCGACTCCGAGAACCCCCAGCAACAGTTCTGGAACCAACGCGAGATGCTCGCCCTCGTCGCCGGTAACACCCTCAAAAACATCAATCCCTTCGGCTTCCAACGCGAGGACGTCCTCATCGCCGCGCGGGAAGACCGCTACTTCGTGATCGTCTCCGCCTACGATTTCGAAGCCGCCAAAACGAAGAAGAAAATCCTCCTTTGGCAGGCCAAGATGAGCACTCCGTCCAACCGTGTTTCCCTCGCCGAAGTGATCCCTGCGATGATTACCGCCGGCGGCCCCCACTTCGGTCGCGAAACCAAGCTCCCTGAATCGGTCACGGCCCCGCTGGCCAAAGAAGGCAAGGTTGAGATCGGCACGCCTACCGTCGTCGATGACGCCGGTAAGCCCGCGCCCGGGAAAAAGTAGCCGAGCGCCGCCTGCTTTATACCTTGTCCTTCGCCATCGCGATGGATGGCACCAGTGACTCGCCCTTAACCCGGATGCCCGTGAGTTTTTCGATCACGAACAACGCCTGATCTTCCGCGACGTCCACCAACGTATGCCGCTGGTGAATGTCGATCGCGCCGACCACGTTGCCGGGCAAACGGGTCACGCCCGCGACCTTGCCGACGATGTCGGCCGGCGTGACGAGATGCTTACGGCCGACATTCAAAAAGATCGTCGTGAATCCTTTTTCGACTCCCGTGCGGGCCGGCGGAGCAAAATCGCCATCCCCGCGCGTGACTTCAATCGCTCCGTCGATCGGCACCCGAATCACTTCGCCGGGCGGACGCGGTTTCTCCACCGGAGCCGCGACCTTCGGTTTCACGGCGTGGGCCGTCGCTGGTCCGGCCCAACTCCGCGCGACTACCGGCGTCGCGACCGGCGCCGCCGTTTTGACCGGCACGGCCGCCGCGACTTGCGGTGCCGAGGCCAAGACCTGGGCTACAGGCGCCGCCGCTTTTTTGGTGGCCCAGCTTGGCGCCGCACTCGTCGGCGCTTTTGGCGCCGGTTTGCCTTCGGGCTTTTCCGGGGTTCCGCCTTGGAGCAGATGAATCAACGCCGAGCAGATATCCGTGCTCGGGTAGCCTTGCTCCAACAGCCGGTCGATCATCCGCTCTTGCTTGCGGAATTTCCCGCCATTGAGCGTATCGCGCAATTTTTCGAAGAAGACGTTCTCCCGCGCCTCCTCCACTTGATCGAGCGACGGGATGGTTTCGCGGCGGATCTTGAGTTTGGCGTAGCGGATGAAATTTTGCATCACCCAGAGCTCGCGGCCGCAGACAAACGTAAACGCCCGGCCCGCCTTGCCCGCGCGGCCCGTGCGACCGATGCGGTGGGTGTAATCCTCGGCATCGTTCGGCAGGTCGTAATTAAAAACGACCTCGAGATCATCGACGTCGAGCCCACGCGCGGCCACGTCGGTCGCAACGAGAAACTCGAAGCCCCGTTTACGGAACTTATCCATCACGCGGTTGCGCTGCATCTGCGTGATGTCGCCGTGCAAGCGGTCCACCGCGTAACCGCGCGCGGCCAAAATCTCCGCCAGCTCGTCGCACATGATCTTCGTGCTGCAAAAAATGATGCCGTAACGAAAGTCATGCACGTCGATCAATCGGGTGAGCGCTTCGATCTTCGAGCGGCGGTCCACCTCGAAATAAACTTGGTCCACTTGGGGCGCGTTCTGGGCCGAGGACTCGATCTTGATCCACGCCGGGTCACGCGAGTAGCGCTTGATCAGATCTTGGATCGCCCGCGGCATCGTCGCCGAGAAAAAGAGCAACTGGCGCTGCTCCGGCACCGCCGAGAGAATTTTCTCGATGTCCTCACGGAAGCCCATGTCGAGCATCCGGTCCGCCTCGTCGAGGATCACGAGCTTCAGCTTGTCCAGCTTCAGCGACCCCCGCTCCATGTGGTCCATCAACCGCCCCGGCGTACCGATCACGACCTGCGCGCCCGCGTCGAGCCCGCGAAATTGGCGTTCGTAGCTTTGGCCACCGTACACCGGCAGCTCGCGTAAACCACGTTTGAAATACGCCAGTTTCGCCACCTCTTCCGCCACCTGGACCGCGAGTTCCCGCGTCGGCAGCAGAATCAAAACCTGCACCGCCCGGCTCTGCACATCGACCTTGTCGATGGCCGGAATGGCGAATGCCGCCGTCTTGCCCGATCCCGTGGACGACTGCCCGACAACGTCCCGCCCTGAAAGGATCGTTGGAATCACCGCCGTTTGAATGGGCGAGGCTTCTTCAAAGCCCATTTTTTCCACAGCCTTGAGGACCTCGGGCGAGAGACCCAGTTCGGTAAAGAGACGTTTTTCCATGCATGAACCTGACTCTGCTCCGCGCAAAATGAGAGCTAAATCTAAAGGTCGGTCCAATGCTGCCGCAGCTTCGTCCGCACAAACGCCACACTCGCCCGCAATTGGTCCATGCCGTCGACTCCATCCTCGATGCTCACCCAGCCGTCGAACCCCACCGCGCGCAGCGTTCCGAAAATCGCGTCATAGTCATTTAGACCCTTCCCGATTTCCCCGTGACGCAGACGCTTCACATAGCCCTCCGCCCCACCCTCCTCACGGCGCAGATCCTCCAAGGTGCCTTCGATCAACGTGCGATCGCTCGCGTGCATCGTGACCACCCGGTGCTTCACCCGCTGCAACAACTCCAAGGGATCGTCGCCGGCCAAAAACGCATTGCTCGGATCGTAATTCACGCCGAAACGCGGATGCTGCACCCGCTCCACCAGCTCGCAAAACACATCCATTTTCTGCGCAAACTCCGGGTAGCTCCAGAAATCATCCTTGTAGTGATTTTCGATGATGAGCGTGACGCCGCACCGTTCCGCCTCCGGCAAGCACGCCTCGATGCTTTGCGCCACGAGTTCGACGCCGCGCTCACGCGTCAGCTCTGGCCGGCGCTGTCCCGACAACACCCGGCAAAACCCCGCGCCCAACGCCGCGGCCATCCGAATCCAATTTTTCTCCTTCTCGATCTCATGCCTCCGAAACTCCGCGTCCGGATGCGAAAAATCTGGCGAGCAACACAGCATCGGGATCACCAGTCCGCGCTCTTCCACCGTGCGTCGCGCCTCCGCCCAACGCGCCGGATCGGCTAGCTCTAACATCCCGCTGTAATACTCGAGCCCGTCGAGCCCGAGCGGTGCCGCCAGGTCTACCCACTCGCGCAACGTCATCGTGCCGTCCTTGCAAAGCGGCCGCATGAAAGCTTTCGGAAACGCAGCGAGTTTAGGCATGGGACAAGACATTAAATTGATTCAAAAAAACTTAACCACGGATGAACACGGATAGACCCGGATCCGAAACTAAGACTCGGAACTTCATCCGGGTTCACCTGGGGCCATCCGTGATTCAAATCCTCGTGGCCGGTGCCGTCTTGCTCGGATTCCGCCCGATCACGGAGAACTGCTCCAGCTCCACGACCGCGCCACTCACCGGTCGCGATTCGTCGCCCAACCAGTAAACCGCCGCCGCCGCGATCTCCTCGGGCCGCATGAGGCGCCCCGACGGCGCGAATTGTGGCGGCACGTTTTGCGGCCAGTCCGGCGCCATCCCGTGCTCGATCTGATGGGCGTATTCCCGGTCGGTCAGCACCCAACCGACATTCAGATGATTCACCCGCACGCGATCCTCGCCGTGCGCGTTGGCGAGATTGCGCGACAGCGTCTGCATCGCGCCCTTTGAAATACTGTAGTCGAGCAGGTTGGCCTGACCGCTGTGCGCATTGATGGAGCCAATGTTCAACACGCAGCCCTCGTTCGCCTTCAACTGGGCAAACGCCGTCTGAATCAGCAGCAGCGGCGCCCGCACGTTCACCGCCATCATCCGGTCGAAAAACTCCGCGCTCGCTGTCCCCAAATTACTCCGCGCCACGATCGCCGCGTTGTTCACCACCGCATCGATCCGCCCAAACGCCGCCAACGCCGCCGCCACAATCCGCGCCGCACTCGCCGGATCGCCGAGATCGTCGAGGTGCAACGCCCCCGCCGCGCCCAGCTTCTTCACGACCGCCTCACCGTCCTCACGCACGATCCCATGCACCAGCACCCGCGCTCCTTCGGCCACACACCGCTCCGCAATCGCCCGCCCGATGCCCGACGTTCCGCCGGTCACGACAACCACTTTGTTCCTCAGGCGCATAACTTTATTTCATCCCCTTCGATTTCCGAATCCCCATCCGTGTTTATCCGTGTCCATCCGTGGTTAAAAATCCGAATTCAAACCGGCTTAAGCACCGCCTTCACAATCGCCCCCGAGTGCATCTGCTCGAACGCCTCGTGCCACGACTCCAACCCCCACACGCCGCCCATGACTGGGCGCACGTCCAGTTGGCCCGAAGCCAGCAGCGCCAGCACCCGTTCCCAGACCGGCCAATTATGCGAAAAACTTCCCTGCAACGTGATGTTCTTCTGCACGAGCGGATCGAGCGAGAAGCCCAACGGCTGCGGGCCCCAACCCACTTTGCTGATCCAGCCGTTCGGCCGCACGAGCTCCATCGCGGTCTTCAACGCCGCCGACGCCCCCGCCGCATCAATCACGCCGTCGACGCCCAGTCCGTCGCGTGCCTTGGCCCACGCCGACGCATCGCCTACGATCACTTCGCATCCGTAAACTTTCGCCACCTCTAACCGTACTCGGTCCCGCTCCAACCCCACGAGCGCCACTTGCGCGCCCGCCAGTCGCGCCATCGCCGCGCACAAAATCCCGATCGGCCCCGGTCCGAGCACCACCACGCGATCTCCCGGCCGCACGCGCGCGTTGTTGATCACGGCATTGAACGCCACGCAGCATGGCTCCGTCAGCGCCGCCTGCTCCATCGCCAGTCCGTCCGGCACTCGGTGCAGACACCGCGCCGGCACGCGCACGTAGCGCGTCATCGCGCCGTTCACGCCGTAGCCAAAACCTTTCCGCGACGGCTCCAAGTTGTAGAGCCCTTCGCGGGTGAGCGGGCTGTTGGGATCGATCACCGCCGCCGTCTCGCTCACGACCCGGTCGCCTTCCTTCCAGCCCTGCACCGCCGAGCCGAGCTCCGCGATCCGCCCGCCAAACTCATGCCCGAGCACCACCGGATAGTTAACCTTCCAACTGTGCGACGCCGTCCATTGATGGAGATCGCTTCCACACACCCCGACCGCCTCGACGGCCAAAACAATATCGTCTGGTCCGGCCACCGGCCGCGGGACTTCGCGCAATTCAACGCTGTGCGGTTCGGACGAGTAGTTAACAACTCCAGGGCTTTTCATGGGGAAAGTTTTCCGACGCGCACATCACCGTAACCATGCACGCGCTCACAGATGATCCGCAGCGTGCCTTCGAGGTTGCCGTCCGCCGTGCGAAACGCATCCGCGTCCACCGCCAGCGGCGCACCGATCACCACCAGCGGCGCCCCATACTCCGGCGTGCGCACGGCCTGCTCCAGCGTGAGCCCGCCGACCGCCTGCACCGGCACGTTCACCGCCGCCACGACCGCCCGCAAATCGTCGAGCGGGCTCGGCATCCGCCGCCCCGCCGCCGCGATTCCGCGCCGCTCGTCGTAGCCGATATGGTGAATCACGAAGTCGCAGCCCAGGTCCTCAATCAACTTCGCGCCCGCCACCATGTCGGGAAACCCGAGGTTATCGCCCATGACCTTCACGCCGTAATCACGGCCGGCCTTCACCACACACTTCAACGTCTCCTCGTGCGCCCGCCCCATCACGACCACATGCGTCGCGCCCGCTTTCGCCATCATCTCGGCCTCCAAATATCCCCCGTCCATAATCTTCAAATCCGCCACGATCGGCACGCCGGGAAACCGCTCCCGCAACGCCCGCACCCCATGCACGCCCTCCGCCAAAATAAAGGGCGTCCCCGCTTCGAGCCAGTCCACGCCGGCCCGCCTCGCCAGCTCCGCCGTCGCCAAAGCCTCGCCGAGGTCGGTAAGATCCAAAGAAATTTGCACGATGGGTAACATGCGAACGGCGATCTAGAAAGGTGGCAGACTCGTTTCGCCGCCGTCAACGCCGCCGTCAACGCCGCGCTCACATGCGCTCAAAGTTCCTGCGCTTAAATTTCACTAGTGCCCTCTTTTTGGATTAGCCGTCCGCCTGTTACTTTACGGGCCGACGGTCTAAGCCCCGGCCTTGCCCAACCCATTCTGTTCGCCCAAACTCATTCCGCATGCGCCCCTTCACCCCGCTGGTTCTCCTGCTGCTTTTCTCGGTTTCAGTCCTCCGCTCGGCCGAAGCCTACACCCTTGGAGCGGACTCGCTGCCTCAACCGAATCTCCCGCGCGGCGAAATCCGCACCGGAAAGTTTACTGACAGCAAAATCTTCCCCGGCACCACCCGTGAGTTCTTCGTTTACGTACCCAAGCAATACGACCCCGCCAAACCCGCGTACCTCATGGTCTTTTTCGATGGCGCGGTCTTTTTTAAGGCCGACGGCGCGTTCCGCATCGCCAACGTTTTCGACCACCTCATCGCTCGAAAGGAAATGCCCGTGACCATCGCCGTCGGCGTGAATCCCGGCACCTTCGCCGCGACCGCGCCAGGCGCAAAGGACCGCAGCAACCGCAGCTTCGAGTACGATTCTCTCGGCGACGCCAATGCCCGGTTCCTTCTTGAGGAACTCCTGCCTGCTGCGGCCGCCGGGCTCAACGTTACAATCGATCCCGCCGGCCGCGCCGTCGTCGGCAACAGCTCCGGTGGCATCGCTGCCTTCACCGTCGCTTGGGAACGCCCCGACTCGTTTCGCAAAGTCGTCAGCCACATCGGGAGTTTCACCAACATCCGCGGCGGTTACGTTTACCCCGGCCTCATTCGAAAATCCAAGGCCGCCCCCAAGCCCCTTCGCGTCTTCCTTCAAGACGGCGCCAACGATCTCGACAATCTTCACGGCAATTGGCCTCTCGCCAACCAGGACATGGCCGCCGCCCTGAAATTTGCCGGCTACGACCATACGTTTATTTTCGGCACCGAGGGCCACAACGGCAAACACGGCGGCGCGATCTTTCCCGATACCCTCCGCTGGCTCTGGCGCGACTGGTCCAAGAACTAACCCCATCCCATCACCCTCATGCACCCCATGCTCGGCTTTTCTCTCCTCGCGATCGTCTGCCTGCTCTCACCCGTCATTGCCGCCGACGGTTTCGTCGCCACACCGGACCATGAGCCCCGGGCCGGCGTTCCGCGCGGCACAGTCAGTCAAATGCCCGCGCTGGAATCCAAGATTTTCCCCGGCATCGTCCGCGACTGGTGGATCTATATTCCCGCCCAATACCAACCCGACGGCACCGCGGCTGTGATGGTCTTCCAAGACGGTAAAAACTATCTAGACCTCAAGGCCTCTTGGCGCGCGCCCACCGTTTTCGACAATCTGATCGCGCGCGGCGAGATGCCCGCGACCGTCGCCATCTTCATCAACCCGGGTAACGACCCCACCAAGCCACCCGCCAAAAAGGGCGCCAATGCCAGCAATCGCAGTTTTGAATACGATGCCCTCGGCGACCGCTACGCCCGCTTTCTGGTCGAGGAAATATTGCCCGAGGTCGGGAAACAATTCCCCTTCTCCGCCGATCCGGAAAAGCGTGCGATCTGCGGCTCCAGCAGTGGCGGTATCGCCGCCTTCACCGTCGCTTGGGAGCGGCCCGACCAGTTCCGAAAAGTCCTCTCGACCATCGGCAGTTTCGTGAACCTCCGCGGCGGTGACGCCTACCCGTCCCTCATCCGCAAGACCGAGCGCAAACCCCTCCGCGTCTTCCTCCAAGATTCCAGCGGCGATCTCGACAACGCCTTCGGTCACTGGCCCACCGCCAACAAAAATCTCCACGCCGCCCTCCATTACATGGGCTACGATTGCCGCTTCGATTACGTCGAGGGCTACGGCCACAACGCCCAGCACGGCGGCTCGATTTTCCCCGACGCCCTCCGCTGGCTTTGGCGCAACGAAAAACCCGTCCCCACCATCCTCATCAAGGGCGATCTCGCCGGCGACCTGACGCTCCACCGTCTCCTCATCGAGGGCGAGGGCTGGCAGCCTGTCGTCGATGGCCTCGGCAACGCCGATGCGGCCTGCAGCGACGCCGCCGGAAATTTTTACTACACCGACATCAAGAACCCCGGCATTTTCAAAGTCGCAGTCGACGGCACGAAAACTCGACTCAGCACCGAGACGGCCAGCGGCTTAAAGTTCGGCCCCGATGGCAAACTCTACGGCTGCTTCGGCGGAAAAAAGCGCCTCTTCACCCTCGACCCCTCGACCGGCGCCATCGAAATCCTGCTCGAAGACGTGCAACCCAACGACCTCGTGGTCACCCGCCGCGGCCATATCTTTTTCACCGAGACCCAAAAGAAGCAGGTGACCTTCTTCGATCCCGCCACGAAGACCAAGCGCATCGCCGCCACCGATCTCGCCAACCCCAACGGCATCACCCTCTCGCCCGACGAGGGCACCCTCGCCGTCAGCGAAAGCGCCGGAGAATTCGTCTGGACCTTCCGCATCGCCGACGATGGCACGCTCGACGCGACGACGCCCTACATGACGATGCGCCGGCCCATCGACCCGAAGGGCGAGTTCAAGCATAACTCTCCCCCACCCTACGTCACCGCCGCCCGTGGCGACGGCATGACGACCGACACCTTCGGTCGCACCTTCGTGACGACCACCCTGGGTGTTCAGGTCTTCGATCCCACGGGTCGCCTCTGCGGCGTTATCGACAACCCCCTCCGCGGTAAATCGGTCACGAGCTGCGTCCTCTCCGGCCCCGACCGCGACCTCCTCTACGTCACGAGCGGTCCCGCCATTTTCCGCCGTAAAGTGGTGGCGACGGGCATTCCTACCGGAACATCGCCCTAGCGGAACGAAGTCTCGGGCGGCATCTTCGTTCGCCCGGCAACTTTTCGAACTGTCCGGCGGGAATTCTCGCGACCCTTTCGCGCGCGCCGCGTTTAGCTCGGTAACCCACCCCATGAAAAATCCCCTCCTCTTCGCCCTGCTCCTGCCGTTTCTCCTGCCCTCGGTCCACGCCGCCTCGCTCCCGCCCCGCCAGATGGAAACGCTCGGCCGCGGCGTCATCGCGATCAAATCTGAGCCGCAAAAAATCGTCGTCTCCTGGCGCCTCCTCGGCCCCGACCCCGAGGCCCTCGCCTTCAACCTCTACCGGTCCGCCGACGGCGCCGCTCCCGAGAAACTCAACCCCGCCCCCCTCACCGGCGCGACGCATTTCACCGACACCAATTTTAAAGCCTCCGCCGCCAACACCTACTCCGTCCGCCCCATTCTCGCCGGTGCCGAGCAACCACCCTCCGCGCGCTCCGTCGTCGCGACGATTCCCGCCCATGCCCCCGCCCGCCCCTATTTTTCCATTCCCCTTAAAACGCCCTCCGGCTACACCCCCAACGACACCTCCGTCGGCGACCTCGATGGCGACGGCGAATACGAGATTATTGTCCATATGACCGGCCGCGCCCGCGACAATTCCCAGGCCGGCATTACCGACGAACCCATCTTCCACGCCTACAAACTCGACGGCACGCTCCTCTGGTCGATCAACCTCGGCAAAAATATCCGCGAAGGCGCTCATCACACGCAGTTCCTAGTCTACGATTTCGACGGCGACGGCCGCGCCGAACTCATTTGCAAAACCGCCGACGGCGCCGTCGACGGCACCGGCAAAATCATCGGCGATCCCAAGGCCGACTGGCGCACCGTCGGCGATGCCCCCGTGCCCTCCCGCGACAAAACCGGCAGCACCACCACCCCCGACGGCAAGCGTGTCGCCTCCCGCGCCGGCTACGTCCTCACCGGTCCCGAGTTTCTCACCGTTTTTGATGGGCGCACCGGCGCCGCCCTCGCCACCGCCGACTACGTCCCTGCCCGCGGCGACGTGAATGCTTGGGGCGACGGCTATGGCAACCGCGTCGACCGTTTCCTCGCCGGTGTCGCCTACCTCGACGGCGTCCGTCCCAGCGCCGTCATGTGCCGAGGCTACTACACGCGCACCGTCCTCGCCGCCTGGGACTGGCGCGACGGCAAACTCACCCAACGCTGGGTCTTCGACAGCGACCGACACGGCCCCGCCGACAACACCAACCCCTACCGCGGCCAAGGAAATCACAATCTCTCCATCGCCGACGTCGATGGCGACGGCCGGGACGAGATCGTTTATGGCGCCATGTGCATCAACGCCGACGGCGCCCCGCGTTACTCGACCAAGCTCGGCCACGGCGACGCCCTCCACATTTCCGACCTCGACCCCACCCGCCCCGGCCTCGAGGTCTTCGACATCCACGAGAATCCCAAGCACCCCTACGGCATCGAATTTCGCGACGCCAACACCGGAGCGCTCATCTGGGGCAAACCCGGCGGCACCGTTCCCGCCCCCGATGTCGGCCGCGGCGTGGCGTTCGACATCGACCCCCGCCACCCCGGCAACGAAGTTTGGTCCACCTTGCCC
The DNA here is from genome assembly GCA_945882935.1 of Opitutus sp. GAS368. GTDB lineage: Bacteria > Verrucomicrobiota > Verrucomicrobiia > Opitutales > Opitutaceae > Tous-C4FEB. The sequence goes on along the minus strand of CAMCWW010000008.1, from coordinate 37,305 downwards.
GGCCTCAACAACGCCCGGGGCGAAACCATCTCCGCCAAAAAACCTAACTCGGTTAACTTCGCCGTCTGGTGGGACGGCGACCTCCTCCGCGAGCTTCTCAACGGCAACACTATTTCCAAATGGGACTGGCTAACCGAGACCACCTCGCCGCTCTTCGTCGCCGAAGGCTGCACCTCCAACAATGGCACCAAATCCACCCCTGCCCTCAGCGCCGACCTCCTCGGCGACTGGCGCGAAGAGGTGATCCTCCGCACGACCGACAACCAAGAACTGCGCATTTTCTCCACGACGATCTCCACCGAGCATCGCCTCACCACCTTAATGCACGACCCGCAGTATCGCCTCGCGATCGCCTGGCAGAATGTCGGCTACAACCAACCGCCGCACCCGAGCTTCTTCCTCGGCGACGGCATGAAACCGGCACCACGACCGAACCTCACGTTCGTCACTCCTTCGAAATAGCCGGCGCTCACTGCGCCTACTTCGCGGCGACAAACGGGAGGTATTTGGGGCGCAAAATCTCATGCCCGGGACGATTTACTCCGGCCAGAATCAGGTTCGCGACCGCCTTGCCCGAGATGACCGCCGACTCCATGCCGTAGTGATAGGGCCCATCGGTGTAGTCGCCGGCCAGCCACACCCCGGGCATACCCGTTTCATGTGTGCGCGGCACCTTCGACCAGTATCCCACCCGCGTTCCACAATAAGTGCCGCGCAACCGCAGCACGGTCGCATCGCTCGGCGCGTGCCCACGGCACGTAGGAAAAAAACGGTCCAAGTCGGCCCGGGAGGCCGCAATCAACTGCTCGTCGGTGAGGTGCTGCACATCCTCCGCCGCATCGATCAGAACTTGGAGGATACTGCCCGTATGCGTGAGCCCGTTCCAGCCGCGCCAATGGTGGGCCTTGTCGGCCACCGCGTCGAAGATCGGGCCGTGCGTCCGGTCGCGGTTCGAGATGTAGACATTTCCATCGGTGAAAACCTGGGCGTCATACCAAAGCGTCAGGGTAATGATGGGCGTTTCCCTGAGCGCCGTTAGTCCGGCAAACGGCGCCCGCGATCGGAATTCGGTCGGAACCAGCGGCGGCACGGCATAGCCCGGGATGGCAAAAATCACGTGATCATACGCGCGGATCTCACCCGAGGCCGTGGTCAGACTTGCGCCTGAACCCCCGCTGGGTACCACCGCCGTCACCTGTGCCTCAAGGTGAATTTTTGCGCCGCGCGCCCGCACAAAATCCGCCAGCGGTGCGATCAACGCATCCGCCAGCGGCGCACCGAAGAAGGTCGTGTCGAATCGCCCCATGCTCCCATACATCGTGCGGAGAAACTTGATGAAAGACGTGGCGCTCGCCTCTTCCGGGCGCAGTCCCTGAATCGTCACCGCCTCAAGTTCGAGTTGCCGGCTAATCGCTTCGGTCATCCCTTCCACCCGCAAAAACTCCGTGATCGGCATTCCATCAAAGCTCTCAGCCGTCACATTGTCCATCCGTAGAATCCGGATGATGAAGCCGGTGAGCTTGAGCCGCTCGCCGAGCGTCAAACCGGGAAAAGTGGCCAGTCCCCGCAGCGTTTTGAACACCGATTTGCCCGCGAGCAGGGTATCGATCCGGCCGGTCGCGCCGTTGCAGATGTAGTAGTTCCCGTCGGTCTCACGCAACGGCAGCGGATGCCCGATCGCCGCAAAAAGCGCGTCTTTGTTGTGATACCACGGGAAATCCAGATGGATCCCAATCTCGGTCGGCCGTCCCTTGGCATCCAGCCACGACGCGCATTGCCCGCCGAGAAAAGGCGCAGCTTCGAATAGCTCGATTTCGAAGTCCTCCGGGGCCGCCAGCAGCACGTGAGCCGCCGCTGAAAGACCGGAAATCCCGCCACCGACGATGGCAATACGTTGTGGCATAAAGGTGCGGAGCGCCAGCGACTGAATTCAGCTCAAAGCTTCACGCTCTGGTGAGCACGGTGCGACAACGGCCTATGCCCCAGCTCGGAGCGGTCGCGTCAGGCCCGATAACTTGGGCGCAAGCGGCGTACGCATGACCTTCCATTTGCCTTTCGCGGCACCGTCCGTCGCAGTGCTGTCGTAGGTCCCCTCCAAGCGGTCGTCCTTCAACTCGCCCGTCAGTTTGCTCGACGCCGAAGCGCCTTGGACATCCCAAGCGAAAACCGCCTCAAGCTTGTTACCGTCCACCACGACCGACTTGGTCACCGTCGGAATGGCCGAACCCTCAAAGGTAAACGTGGCGTTCATCTCCCAGGCCGCGTCTTTTCCCGGTTTGAACGTAAGTTTCAACGCCCCACTGGATCCATTTTCGCCCGTCCATTCGCCGGAAAACTCACCGGCGAACGGAGCGGCCGCCGCCGGCGCCTTCACCGGCGGTTTGGTTTCGGCCGCCAGCGCCACGACGGCGTTGGCAAGGCAAAGAAAGAGCAGGGCAATAGGGATATTTTTCTTCATGAGATAAAAGGGCCGGGAAAACTGTCCGGCCAAATGAATGCACCGCAAAAGGGGAACCCCGGGGCCGTGCCTTAACCCAGTTTTTGCGCACACCCAAGTCGAGCCCAATATAACCGAACGGCTCAACTTTGAGTTCAAGCCGTCTTGCTCGCTGGCAGCGACGAGCGGGTTTTTCCTTCTGGAGATTGCCCCACTCCGCTCCCGGGCTTTGACTCCCGCCGCATGCACCTCACGCACCTCGCCTGCACCGCCTGCGCCAAAGAACACGATGCGGCCGTCCCGCAGAATGTCTGCACTGCCTGCGGCAAGCCCCTCTTCGCCCACTACGATCTCGTCGCCGCCGCGAAAACTCTCACCAAGGAATCCCTCCGCTCCCGCGAGAAATCGCTCTGGCGTTACCGCGAGGTCCTCCCCGTGAAGAACGCCGCCGATATCGTCACCCTCGGCGAAGGCTGGACGCCTCTCCTCCCTGCGCCCCGCCTCGGTGCCAAACACGGCCTCAGCCGACTTTTCTTCAAAGACGAAGCGCAAAATCCTACCGCCAGTTTCAAGGCGCGCGGCATGACCGTCGCCGTCTCGATGGCCAAACAATACGGCCTTAAAAAACTCGCTGCCCCCTCTGCCGGCAACGCCGCCGGAGCCCTCGCCGCCTACGCCGCCCGCGCCGGCATGGAAGCCCACCTCTTCATGCCGAGGGACACCCCCAAGGCCAATATCATCGAGTGCGAGCAGATGGGCGCTTTCGTCACGCTCATCAACGGCCTCATCACCGACTGCGGCGCCGAGGTCGCCAAACGCAAAGTGGCCGAGGGCTGGTTTGATGTCTCCACGCTCAAAGAGCCCTACCGCGCCGAAGGAAAAAAGACCCTCGGCTACGAACTCGCCGAGCAACTTAACTGGACGCTCCCCGACGTCATCCTCTACCCCACCGGCGGCGGCACCGGCCTCGTCGGCATGTGGAAAGCCTTCGACGAAATGGAGCGCATGGGCTGGATCGATTCCAAGCGCCCACGGATGTTCAGCGTCCAAGCCGAAGGCTGCCAGCCCATCGTCCGCGCCTTTCACGCCGGAGAAAAATTCGCCGCCGAACACCTCGGCGCCCAAACCCGCGCGTCCGGCCTGCGCGTGCCGAAAGCCATCGGCGATTTCATCATGCTCGACGCCCTGCGCAAATCCGGCGGCGGCGCCCTCGCGGTTTCCGACGACCAGATGATTTCCGGCACGAAAGAAGTCGGCTCGGCCGAAGGCATCTTCGTCGCCCCCGAGGGCGCCGGCTGCTACGCCGCCCTCAAAATGCTCCTCGCCGCCAACCAAGTGCAGCCCGACGAAACGGTCGTCCTCTTCAACACGAGCACCGGCCTGAAATACCTCGAGTGCTACGGCGGCTGAGCCATCGCCTGAAGTCGCGAGCAAGCTCGCTCCCACACCCGACCGCCGTCCCCCTATCCGAATGTGGGAGCGAGCTTGCTCGCGACTCCACCGCCGCTTCACCGCACCTGCAACGTCGACCCGTCGTAGTCCAAACCGAGCGAGGGAATCACGACCGCCTTTCGCATGCCCTCTTTCTTCACCGTGCCCGCGATCCAGGCGTCATGCCCGCAGCTCTTCGCGGCCGCGACCACGGCGTCCGCCGTCTCTGGCGCGACATACGCCGCAAACCCGATGCCCATGTTGAACGTGGCGTAAGCCTCCCGCAGCGTGATCGGCCCCGCCTCCATCATAAATTTAAACAGCGCCGGCGCTTCGCGCGGCTCGGTGATCTCATAAACAAACGGCTCATCCAATCGCATCAGTTTTCGCCAACCGTGCCCGGTCACATGCGAAACATAGTTCAGCTTCAATCCCGCTTTCTGACATTCGCCCACAAAATCCACATAGATCGCTGAGGCCGCGAGCAACGCCTCGCCATAAGTGCGCGCATCACCGTGCCCGATGGGCGTCTGGTAACTCTCCGGCAACTTATCCGCAATCAACCGGCACAAGCTGAGCCCGTTTGTCTGCACGCCGGTTGAGGCCAGAAAGATAATCGCGTCGCCCGCCCGAACATCTCCCGTGATTCGCTGCGATTTCGGCGAGATTTTTCCGACCGCCGAGCCCGCGAGCACGATCGCTTCCGCGTTTACAATTCCGCGCAAGGTCGGCGTCTCGCCTCCACCCCACACCGCCCCGGCTTTCCGGCAACCCGCCGCCCAACCCTCGACCAGCGCCTGCATCCGCGCCTCGTCGGTGAACCACGCCGATTCTCCCACCGCCGCATGCATCGCCACCGAGATCGGCAACGCTCCGCACGTGATCAAGTCGTTTACAATCGTCGCCACCGTATCGATCGAAATCTCCCGATAGAAATTTTTACCCGTCGCCGCATACACCGCATCCGCGACCAGATTCTTCGTGCCCAACCCTTCCTCGACGTGGGCCAAAAAATGGTCCGCCGCCTCCATCAAGTAGCAGCTCTCGCCCCGAGTGTTCGCCGGCTCGGCGTAACCGTGACTCGCCAACAGCGGCGCCGTCGTCTTCGCCGCCTTTTGGCACGCGCGCTTAAACGCATCGAGCTGATCGTAATTTACCCCGGAAGATTCGTAGCTGAGAGACATGAAATTGAAAGAATGGCTAACGGTTTCCAGGATGAAAACCAATCAGAGGTTTCTTCGGCGCCGGTGGAGGATCAAGCAACGGCTGCAAGCGCTCCAACACCTCACGCAACACGACATCGTGCTCCAGGAGTTTCTTGTCGATTTCGGAAAGGCGTCGGAGCGTAGAGAGGTTGGAAACCAGTTGCTCCCGCAAAGCCACAAAGGCGCGGATCAGATACAGGCTCATCTGCACCGCCTGCTTGCTGCGCAAAACATTCGCGGCCATCAGAGCGCCGTGTTCCGTGAACACCCAAGGCAGATACTTTCGATGCCTTCCTCGACCGTCATTTTTTAAGATCGCATTTTGCGATCTTAGAAATCCATCGGGGGCTGCCTTTGATAGCGCATTTTGCGATATCAAGTTTTCCGCCTCGTCCGCCGTCAGCTGAAAGCGGAAATCTTCAGGAAACCGCGCTACATTTCGTTTCACCGCCTCATTGAGGCGAAATGTCGGCACCCCGTACAACTTCGCCAGATCCGCATCGAGCACCACCTTCTGCCGGCGCACGGCGCAGATCCTCGGCAGTACGGATTCGGGCGCTTTTTTCGCCATGGCCGCGCCCTCAGTAACTCCTACCTTCGGACTTCTCGAAATAATTGAGAAACGCCTGATTCACGACGCGATAGCCGCCGGGCGTAGGATAGCAGCCCGTGAAATACCAATCGCCCGTGTGCGCCGGAACCGCCACGTGGAGATGCTCGATGGTCTGAAAGATGATCTCGATCTCACCCTTCCACTCAATGTCGGCCGGACGCACCCGTTCCACGATCTTGGCTGAAATCTCCTCCGGCGTGAACGATTCGTAGATCTTCCGCACGTGGTTCGTCCCGGTCGGCTTCGCGACTTCCGCCACACACAAGGCGTGCACCTCGTCGAGCACCGCAGTCTGACCGCGCTCCTTGAGCAGCGCCACTGCCGCCTCGAACGCGACGAATTTGCCCAACTCCGACATATCGATGCCGTAACAATCCGGGTAGCGGATCTGCGGCGCCGTCGAGACGATCACGATTTTTTTCGGATTGAGTCGCGTAAGAATCCTCAAAATCGACTTCCGCAGGGTCGTTCCGCGCACGATCGAGTCGTCCACGCATACCAGATTGTCGCCAGGCCGCACCGAGCCGTAGGTGATGTCGTAGACGTGGCTCGCGAGCTGATTTCGCATCCCTTCCTGCCCGATAAACGTCCGGATCTTGATATCTTTACTTACCACTTTCTCACCCCGGGGCCAGTTGCTCAAAATCAGTTCGTCCAGCAGCGCCTCATCCAGCGTGCCCGCCGCACTCGCTTTCAAAATCGCCGTCTTCACCTCGCCGCGTCGTCGCGTTCGCAACTCCGACATCAACCCGTAATACGCGGCTTCCGCCGTGTTCGGAATAAAACTAAAAACGGTGTTAGCCCAATCGTTCCCGATGGATCGGCAAATCTGGTCGGCCAATCGCCCGCCCAACGCCTGCCGCTCGCGGTAAATGTCCACATCGTTGCCGCGTGAGAAATAGATGCGCTCGAAGGAACAGGACGTCCTCGGCAACGCCGCGGTGAACGCTTCCGAGCTGATCGCCCCCCGGCGCTTGATCACGACCACGTGGCCGGGAGCCACTTCCTTGACCTGCTCCACCGCGAGATCGAACACCGTCATGAGCGGCGCCCGCTCCGAAGCAAACGCGATCACTTCATCATTCTGAAAATAGAACGCCGGCCGAATGCCCGACGGGTCTCGCGCCACGAAAGCATCGCCGTTGCCGATCTGACCGCAAAGCGTGTAGCCGCCATCCCATTTCTCCGCCGCCCGCCGGATCACGCGCGCCACGTCGAGGTCCTCGCTGATGCGTTGCGAGAGTTCTTCGCCCGCGAGATTCCGCGTGCGCAGGAATCGATAGATGTCCTCGTGTTCCTCATCGAGGTAAAACCCGATTTTTTCCAAAATCGCCTGCGTATCCGTCGCGTAGATCGGGTGCTGACCCATCGCGGTGAGCGACTGGTTGAGCTCGGTCGTATTGGTCAGATTAAAATTCCCGCACAGCGCCAAGTTGCGCGTCGGCCACGGCGAGCGCCGAAAAAACGGGTGACACGAGCTGAGGCTGTAGCCGCCGCTGGTGCCGTAGCGCAGATGCCCCATCAACGACTCGCCCCCAAAATCGAAATGCTTTTTCACCGTGGCGGTGAATTCCGGGTGAATTATGCCGCTCGCGAGCCGCTCGTTATATTGGCCGAGCAGCGCCTTGAAAATCTTGTCGAGTGGATTGCTCTTCACACAACGCTCACGAAACATGAAGGGCTCGCCGGCCGGCACGTCCAGCTTCACGCACGACACGCCGGCGCCGTCTTGTCCGCGGTTGTGCTGTTTCTCCATCAGGAGAAATAGCTTCGTGAAACCCCAGAGCGGCGTCCCGTATTTTTCCTGATAAAAACTGAGCGGCTTCAGCAGTCGCACCAGTGCGATTCCGCATTCGTGGGTGATCGAGTCACTCATACGGCGGTCCCTGCATCCCGTCCGACAATTGCACCCGTTTCGGTCTGGTTTTCATCCAAAAATTGCGGCTCTCTAATCATCAAGATCGCCATCTCGAAGGCCTCCCGAATTTCGTCAACGGCTTTTTGATTCCGGTGCTTCTTAAGATCCTCCGACCGCCTCCGCGCTTCCCTTGACCGCCTCCGCGATGTCCTGAAACTCGTATACTCCGACCATGTTGATCCTTCGCGGCTCGCCCGCCTTTTCATTTTTCCGACTCCAAAAGCTCCAGACCGCTCTCGTCGCCGACGGGCTTCCCGTTCGGGCTCTCGCCGCCGAGTTCGTTCACTTGGCCGAGGCGACCGCGCCCCTCTCGCCCGCCGAGTACTCCGTCCTCACGCGACTGCTCACCTACGGCCCGCGCCGCACCGCCACACCCGTTGCCGGCCTGCTCCAGATCGTGGCGCCGCGCCCCGGCACAATTTCACCCTGGTCGTCCAAAGCCACCGACATCGCGCGCCTCTGCGGCCTAACGACCATCCAACGCCTCGAACGCGTGATCGCCTACACCGTCGAGCTCGATGTTCCCGCCGCCGCCTTTTCGCTTTCCGCCCCCGAACCCGCCCAACTCAAGACCCTCCGCGCCAAACTCCACGACCGCATGACGGAATCCGTCTTCGGTGATCTTGATGCCTGCGCCGCGCTCTTCCGCCACGAGCAACCGCGCCCGATGAACTCCATTCCCGTGCTCGCCGCCGGCCGCAGCGCACTCGTCGCCGCCAACCAATATCTCGGCCTCGCCCTCGCCGACGACGAGATCGACTACCTCGTCACCGCCTTCACCACCCTCGGCCGCGACCCGCACGACATCGAATTGATGATGTTCGCCCAGGCCAACTCCGAGCACTGCCGCCACAAAATTTTTAACGCCACGTGGACTATCGACGGCCAGCCCCAAGACCAGTCGCTGTTCCAGATGATCAAAAACACCTACGCGCTACATCCCGAGGGGATCCTCTCCGCCTACAAGGACAACGCCGCCGTCCTCGCTGGCACCCGCGGCGGCCGCTTTTTCGCCGATCCGGTCACACAGGAATACGCCCCGCACGATGAGGACATTCACATTCTCTGCAAGGTCGAGACCCACAATCACCCGACCGCCATCTCACCGTTTCCCGGCGCCGCCACCGGCTCCGGCGGCGAGATCCGCGACGAGGGCGCCACCGGCCGCGGCGGAAAACCAAAAGCCGGTCTGGTCGGTTTCTCCGTCTCAAATCTGAAAATCCCCGGAGCCGTCCGGCCGTGGGAAAAAGATTTCGGCAAACCTGCCCGCATCGTCTCCGCCCTCGACATCATGCTCGACGGCCCGCTCGGCGCCGCCGCCTTCAACAACGAGTTCGGCCGGCCCGCCATCAACGGCTACTTCCGCACCTTCGAACAAGAGGTGCCCAACGCCCGCGGCACCGAGCTCCGCGGCTATCACAAGCCCATCATGCTCGCCGGCGGCCTCGGTAACATCCGCGCCGAACACGTCAAAAAGGCCGCCATCAATCCCGGCGATCATCTGATCGTCCTCGGCGGTCCCGCCATGCTCATCGGTCTCGGCGGCGGTGCCGCCAGCTCCCTCACTGGCGGTGCCGCCCACGCCGATCTCGATTTCGCCAGCGTGCAGCGCGACAACGCCGAGATGGAGCGCCGCTGCCAAGAGGTCATTGATCGATGCTGGGCCCTCGGCGCGGAAAATCCCATTTCATTCATCCACGACGTCGGCGCCGGCGGCATCTCCAACGCCCTCCCTGAGCTCGTCAACGACGGCGGCCGCGGCGGAAAATTCCAACTCCGCGCCGTCCCCAACGCCGAACCCGGCATGTCCCCGCTCGAGATTTGGTGCAACGAGTCGCAAGAGCGCTACGTCCTCGCGGTCCCCGCCGCCCGCCTCGCCGCCTTCCGCGCCCTCTGCGAGCGCGAGCGCTGCCCCTTCGCCGTCGTCGGCGAGGCCACCGCGGAAAAACAACTCGTCCTCGAAGATTCGCATTTCCAGAACACTCCCATCGACCTCCCTCTCGACGTGCTGCTCGGCAAACCGCCGCGCATGACCCGCACCGACATCACCCTCGCTCGCCCGCGCAAGCCCCTCGATCTCGGCGAGCTCACGCTGCTCGATATCGTCCATCGCGTGCTCTCGCACCCGGCCGTGGCCGACAAGACGTTCCTCATTTCCATCGGCGACCGCTCCCTCGGCGGCCTCATCGCCCGCGACCAGATGGTCGGTCCGTGGCAAGTTCCCGTCGCCGACTGCGCCGTCACCGCCGCCACCTTCGATGTCTTCACCGGCGAAGCGATGGCTATAGGCGAGCGCACACCCGTCGCCATCAACGACGCCGCCGCATCCGCCCGCCTCGCCGTCGGCGAAGCCCTCACCAATCTCGCCGCCGCCCAGATCGGCGATCTCGGCCAAGTAAACTTGTCCGCCAATTGGATGGCTGCTTCCGCCATCGCTGGCGACGGCGCCGATCTCTACGCCGCCGTCTCCGCCATCGGCCTCGATCTCTGCCCCGCCCTCGGGATCACCATTCCCGTTGGCAAAGACTCGATGAGTATGAGCACCGCTTGGAAGGAGCCCGCCGTCGGCAACCGCGAGGGCCTCCACAAACGCATCACCGCGCCCACCTCCCTCATCATCTCCGCGTTCGCCTCCGTCACCGACATCCGCCTCACCCTCACGCCCCAGCTCCAATATGATCGCGCAGGGGCGTCGCTCGCCGACGCCCGCCTAGATTCCGCCTCTCAGCTCTCAACCCTCAACGCTCAACCCGCCGAACCGATCGGCGACACCGTCCTGCTTTTGATCGATCTCGGCCGCAGCAAAAACCGCCTCGGCGGTTCCATCCTCGCCCAAGTCGTTTCGCAGATGGGTGAAGCCCCGCCCGACGTCGACAGCGCCCACGACCTCAAGCAATTTTGGGCCGTCATCCAGCTCCTCGGCCACGACGGCAAAGTCCTCGCCTACCACGACCGCTCCGACGGCGGCTTGCTCGCCACCGTCGCCGAAATGGCCTTCGCCGGCCACACCGGCGTCGATCTCGAAATTCTCTCCGGCCACAACGTCGACAGCACCCTCTTCAATGAAGAGCTCGGCGCCGTCATCCAGATTCGCACCGCCGACCTCGACTCCGTTTCGCAGACGCTCCGCCAACACGGCTTCAAAGCCTGCACCACGCGCATCGGCACGCTCAACCGCGAGCACCGCTTCCGCATCAAGCGCGGAGGGAAAATTCTTCTCGATGAAGACCTCTTCGCCCTCCGCGCCGTGTGGTCGGATGTGACCCACCGCATGGCCGCACTCCGCGACCACCCCACCTGCGCCGATGCCGAACACCAACTCCGCCAAGACCGCACCAACCCCGGCCTCACCCCCGTCGTCACCTTCGATCTCGGAAAGATACCCACGGAACACACGGGAAACACGGAAGCCAAACCCGCGGCCTCCCAATCCTCAGTTTCTTCCGTGTCTTCCGTATTTTCCGTGGGCCACTCCCGCCCCTCCATCGCGATCTTGCGCGAACAGGGCGTGAACGGCGAAGTCGAGATGGCCGCCGCTTTCACCCGCGCCGGCTTCCGCGCCGTCGATGTCCACATGACCGACCTCCTCAGCGGCCGCGTTACTCTCCGCGACTTCCGCGGCCTCGCGGCTTGCGGCGGCTTCAGCTACGGCGACGTCCTTGGTGCCGGCGAGGGCTGGGCCAAGAGCATTCTCTTCAACGAGCACGCCCGCGCCGAGTTCGCCGCCTTCTTCGCCCGCGAAGATACCTTCGCCCTCGGCGTGTGCAACGGCTGCCAGATGTTGAGCAACCTCAAGTCAATCATCCCCGGCTCCGACCACTGGCCGCGCTTTGTGCAAAACCAAAGCGAGCGCTACGAAAGCCGCTACGCCTCGGTCAAAATCGAGCCGAGCCCGAGCATCCTTTTCGCTGGCATGACCGGCAGCGTCCTCCCCATCGCCGTCGCCCACGGCGAAGGTTTCACCGAGTTTGCCGACGCCGCCGCGCTCAACCATTGCGCCGCCTCCGGCCTCGTCGCCGCCCGCTTTGTGGACAACCACCACCAACCAACCGAAGCCTATCCGCTCAACCCCAACGGCTCCCCCCAAGGCCTCACTGCGTTCACGACGACCTCGGGCCGAGTGACGATCATGATGCCCCACCCCGAACGCGTCTTCCGCAGCGCCTGCATGAGCTGGGCTCCAAAAACCTGGAGCGAAGACAGCCCGTGGATGCAGCTCTTCTACAACGCGCGGTCGTGGGTGGATTAGCAGGCCGTTCGGAGCCGTCCATGAGTGAGTTCGAGGCATCCGGCTGGACCAGCACCAAGACCTCGGTCACCCCAGCGATCTTCGAGGACCTGCGCGCCTCCGCGTTTTCCGCCGAAGCTCCGGGGCAACCTTGAATGCTCGATCAGCCGGCGGTTCGTGGCACCGCGATGAGTCTTAGGCGAGAGCCCATCGACGCGAAATATCTCCCGGAATCGGCCGTCGCGTTGCAGGCCGGCGAAGCTCTGCTGATGCGACCGTTGTTGCTCCACGCGTCTTCTAGCGCCGCGCGACCACGCGTGCTTCGTATCGTCTATCACTCGGGCGCGCCCGTGGCAGAACCGTGGCACCGTGAGCTCCGGAATTAGGCGCTCACTATCCCGATCGAGAAATGCGTCAGCCGGGCGCCAAGCTTGATCACCAAGCGCCCGCACTTACCGTTTCGCCGTGCAAGCCACGGTCAGCAGCAAATATCAGATTACGATCCCGGCCAAGTTGCGGAAAAAATTTCACCTCAAGCCCGGTATGAAGCTCGTTTTTGATGAGAAATCCGCCGATTTACGGACCAAGCCCAAGCACGACTTCGACCTAGAGGCCATGCGCGGAGCTCGCGGCGCGGCCAAGAACTTCGAGCCTGGCAAGACCTCGACTCAAATCCTCCGCGAACTGCGCGGCTACGACCGCAGTAGCCTGTGACCACCGCCGTAGACAGTTCCGTCCTGTAGGCCATCGCCAAGGGAGAAGAAGACGGCCCGGGATGGTTGGAGAAGCTGGCCGAGTGCCGCGCAGAAGGACGGTTGGTAGTCTGCGACATCATCTGGGCCGAAACCCGCCCCGCCTTCCCGAGCGCCGCCGCGCACGCCGGTTTCTTCTCCCAACTCGGCGTCCATTTCGATCCATCCGATGAGGCGGTTGTGAACTTGGCCGGCGAAATCCAAGACCGCTACCGCAAAGCCGGCGGTAAACGCCTCCGCCTGATCGCCGACTTCTTGATCGGCGCACACGCCGCGATGCGCGCCACCCGGCTCGCCACGAAAAACGACGGCTTCTTTCGCGCCCAATTCCGAAAACTGTCGGTCGTGCGGCCAGCCTGAATTCTACGGCCAAAGCGATCCGGCCCGCCAAGGATTCGCCTTTGACGCCCGCCGCTCCATCGGCCCGGCTTCCCCCTGTTCTCCCGGCTCATCTCCACCGTCAGTCCCCTAAAAACATGGAACGCAAATCCGCCCAAGAATTCGATCAAGAGCTGCTCTACCTCTACGACTATTACGTCCACGGCCAGATCGACCGGCGCACGTTTCTCGAGCGCGCATCCAAGTTTGCCGTCGGCGGCGTCACCGCTCTCGCGCTCTTGGAAATGCTCAACCCCCATTACGCGTTCGCCGCCCAAGTCTCCAAGGAAGACGCGCGCGTCGCCACCCGCTACGAGAAATTTTCCTCGCCCGCCGGTCACGGCGAATGCCGCGGTCTCCTCGCGAAACCCGCCGGCGCCAAAGGCAAACTTCCCGGCGTGATCGTCATTCACGAAAACCGCGGCCTGAATCCCTACATCGAAGACGTCGCCCGCCGCGTCGCACTCGCCGGCTTCGTCGCCTTCGCTCCGGACGGACTCTTCCCGCTCGGCGGTTATCCCGGCACCGACGACGAGGGCCGCGCCATGCAGTCCAAAATGGACGGCAAGAAACTCACCGAAGATTTTGTCGCCGCCACCCAATTTCTTCACGCTCACGCCGAGTGCAACGGCGCCGTCGGCGTGACCGGCTTCTGCTACGGTGGCGGCATGGCCAACACCCTTTCGTGGCGTCTTCCTGAAATCGTGAAAGCCTCCGCGCCCTACTACGGCGGACAGCCGAACGCCGAAAACGCCGCGAAGATCAAAGGCGCGCTCCTGCTCCACTTCGGCGAACTCGACACCCGCGTAAACGCCGGCTGGCCCGCGTGGGAAGCCGCGCTGAAAGCCGCCAAAGTAGAACACGAGGCCTTCATCTACCCCGGCACGAATCACGGCTTCCATAACGACACCACGCCCCGCTTCGACCAAGCCGCCGCTGAGCTCTCTTGGACCCGCACCATCGAGTTCTTCAAAAAGAAACTCGGCTGAGTCTGTCCGATGTGGGAGCGGGCTTGCTCGCGACAAGGAGACCCAGATCGCGAGCAAGCTCGCTCCCACACCCAGCTCCCACACCCAGCGCCCACACCCGGCCCCCCCCGCTTCCGATCTCGTTCAGAATTCGCGCCCCTTCGCGCCCATTCGCAGTTGAAAAAATCCGCCCCTCAGGCTACCCGCGCAAATGCTACGATCTCGTTCTGCTCGCGGTGATTCGTCCAGAAATTCGTCCCGTCGAACGCCAGACCTCGCGCCGAAAAGCCCAGCTTGGCCAGCAGCTCGCAGCCGCCGGTGGCCGGATCGAGCCGCTCGATAAAGTAGTCGCTCGACTCTTCGTCCGTCGTGGTCGCCAGATAAAAAACCCCGTGCGCAAAGCACTGCCCGACCACTTGGCGCGGCACGGCCAGCACCCGCCCCGGCGTGCCGTCAGCTCCCATCGAAATCAATTTCTGCGGATACCACTGGCTCAGCACGAGCGACACGCCGTCGTGCGAGAGATGCGAACCCAGCCCGTCCGGACACGGCAGACTGAACCCCGGTTCAAAACCCACGCCAGCCCGCACCCGGCGAATCCGCCGTGCATCGATATCCACCGCATCGACCCCACACACCACATAGAGGTCGTCGCCGACTTTGGTCGTGCCCCAGACCGTGACGCCCGCCGGCACCTCACATTCCCACGTCACCTGCCACGAAGCGCCGTCCAAAGCGTAGAATTTCTTCGTCTGCCGCGAGCTCAGCCACAGCGTGCCACCTTCCGCATAAATGGCCTGCGGCTTGGGAAACGGCGAGGCCCGACGCTGTAGCTCGGTGATCATTTTCATCACTCGAATCGAGAGGCGGATTCTATCCGTTGCAATGCGTCAACGCGGCCCTGGGTGAAATTTGCCCGCAACCGCACCCCTTCGCCCGTTGACCAAAAGCCCGAGGCGACCCGCGCTCACGGCACCTCGTAAATTTCCACGATTCCTTCACCCACGCCGCCGTCCACCCCCGATACCTGCACGGTGTAACTGATCCCGGCCGACAGCGTGACGACCACCGCCGCGTCTCGACTTCCGGGCGTGAGCGGAAACGCCCCCACCTGCGAAAACACCGCCGCCAACGCCGGGTTCCAATCGTCATTCTCGGCAATCCGCCCCGATCCATCCCGCACCTCGATCCTAGGATTGGCCAACACTCCCGGCAGATTGAACGGCGGCAGCCCCAAAGCCGGGCCGATGCCGCGGATCAACACGCGGCGCGTCCCTGTACCGCTCAGATAGAATCCCGCGATCAACACATCATCGCCGGTGCCCACTTGGTTGCGCGCCGACAAACCGATCAACCGCGCCGCGCTCCCACTGCCCGCATCATAGACCTCGGCGAGCACCGTCCCACCCGTCGTACCCGTGACTTCGACCGTGTGCAGCCCGCGCACCGGCCGAAGCAACGCCGCATCGCGACTCGCCGCCGGAAACGGAAACGCGCCCAGCCCTAAAAACACCGGCGCAAACGCCGCCGGCCAATCGTTGTTATCCGCTACTTTCACTCCCTCTCGAAATAACTCCATCCGCGGATCGGCCATAAAGGCCGACAACCCAAACGCCGCCAGCGCCGGTCCCGCCGCGCGCACGAGCAAGTCCTTTGAGCCGCCATTCACCACGAATCCCACCGTCACCGTCTGCGCCGTCGCCAATGTCGTCCGCAGCGACACACTCGAGAGCCACGCCGCCGGATCGACGGCGATCTCCGCCGACCCACTCGTCACCGCGCCCAGCCCATTCGAGACCACCACCGAATAACCACCGGCATCCGTCGGCCGCGCCGCTGACACCAGCAACGTCGCGCCCGTCGCGCCCGCGATGTCCACGCCGTTGAAACGCCATTGATAAGACAGCGGTGAGGCCCCGATCGCCGCCACGGCCAAGCTGAGTTCCCGGCCCACCACGACCCGCTTAGTCGGCGGCTGGAGCGCAATCGTCGGTGCACCCGTCCCCGAGAATCCGGCCCGCGCCACTTCGACCGATCGCGTGACCACCGGACTAGCCGCAAAGTTCGTGAGCGTGGCTTGAAACGTAAAAGGATACACCGCGTTGCTCAGCCCGGTCGGCACGGAGGTGCGAAACGTCACGATTCCCGTGACGTCCGCCGTGACCGAAGTTTCTTCGATGATCGAGTTTCGCAGCCCGTCATTCACGACCACCGTCGCGCCATTCACCGGCCGGCCACCGGCATCAGTCACCGCCAACGAAAACTCGACCGCCTCACCCCAGTTCCGAACCTGATTGGTCACGGGCGTCACACTGGCGAGGCGCAATGCCGGCGGTGCGGCCGAGGTCGTTGCGGTGACCTCGTTGGTAAAGAGCAGCGAAGGCCCCGCGGCATTAAACGACTGCACACGGTAAACGTAGCTGACGCCCGCGGCGACGGTCGCATCACGGTGGCTCACGACGTTCGAAGCGACCGTGGCCAACGTCGTCCAGCTTGCCGCGGTGCCTGCTTTTCGCTCGATCCGAAACCCGGTCTCGCTGGCCGTCGTGTCCGTCCACGCGAGCGAGATCGCCGACGTCTCACCGCTCGCGATCAACGCCGCCGGTGCGGCCGGCGCCGTCGATCCGCCCAAATACTCCGCGATGCCGTCGCGAATCGCGGTCGCGACGAGGCGTTTGAAACGCTCGTCCTGCAACGCGGCGTTGTCCGGCGTTGGCATGTCCATAAACGCGATTTCGAGAATCACCGCCGGCCGCGTCGCGAGCCGGTTCTCACCGTAGCTGCCATTAAACCCCTTCACGAGACGATCGCGCCACGTCGGATTATAGTCGCGCCGGATCGCGTTCATGACGCTGGCATGCAGCACGTCGGCGAGACGCTTGTTCTGCGCCGCAAAAGCGTTGCCGGTATCGTAAAGCGTCTCCGTCCCGGTGCCGCCGCCGCCGTTGTTATGGATGCTCACAAGCAACTCGGCCTCGATCGCGTTCGCGTAGCGTGGGCGGCAGCGGATGTCCTGCTCGAGATGGGTAAAACCCGACTCGTTCCAGACCGCAGGATCGGCCCCGAGCGCCTTCACGTGGTAGCGCGCCGCCTCCTGCCATTTCGGAAAACCCGACTCTCCATTGCCGGCGTTGCGGTCGAGATTCCGCGTCGAGCGCACGTCGGCGCCGTCGGCCACGAGCAAGTGGTTCAAAATCGTGACGAAGTCGTGATTCACAAAATCTTCCACGATCCCCTGCAACAACGGCCGCTGCAGGCCCCAGCTACTGCCCGTGAAATAATATCCGTGCCCCGGACTGATCGCGACGCGCCGACCGCTCAGAGCCTGAGCCGAGGGCAACGGCGGGGCCGGCAAGAGCACCGCGTCCCGCGCCACCGACGGCACGGAGACGTTTTCCTTCGATTCGAAAAGCCGCTCCAACGGCACGCCGTCGATCAAGAAATACAAGTCAAACGTCCGTAGCTCCGCCTCCAGCACCGCACTCGCCGCCTCATCGATTTCATGAGCAAACGCTTCAAACGCGCCGCTCCCCAACCCGAGTTCCAACACCTCGCGGCTGAAGTTCAGGTTGAGCCGACTCCCTTCGAGCGACGCCGCCAACAAGCGAATCCTACCGGCGATTTCCGGAGGCGCGGATGTCGGCAACGCCGCCGCGACTGCCGCCGCCGCTCGCGACCCCAGGGGAGCAGTGTTGGACGCCGCAAACATCGGATTTTCCACCGATCCAAAAAAGAGAACCGCCAAAAACAAAACCGTTGAAAAGAACCGTTTCAGCATGGGGTGAGCGTCAGAGGGTGTCGTGCGTTCAGCCGGGAGATTCGATTTACCCCAACACGCTTGTCAAACGCCGGACCCCGTCTTCCCTGCCCTGATGCTGCCGCCGATTTTTTCATTCCTTCGCTCCGGCCTGATTTTTTTATCCTTTGCGGCGTGGACACCGCTCCGAGCGGACTTCGAACTTTACGGCACGCTGCCCGCCCGCTTAGCCACCGGCCCGATCATCGTGCGGCGCGAATCGCTCGAGACCCGGAACTCAATCGAAGTCGCGCGGACCATGCTTTCGAAAGGCAACGTTAAGGTCCGCGTTCCATCCTCCGCTGGTCTCTTTACCGTCGAGCTGGGCGAACTCCGGGGCTCGTTCGTCGCCGCCGATGGACAAGCCTTAACCCTCTCGACCACGGACGATGGCAAAAATCTCATCATCGCAGGCGCGCCTGACCAAGCACTCTTCGTCGCCTATGAAGCGCTCCGCGCAAAATCTTTCGCGCGACTTGTGACGCCCGAGCGTGCAGGTGTCGCCGCCGCCCGCAGCCGGGGCGACGAACCAGAAGTCGAGCGCCTCACCGAGCGGGAAGTCGCCGGTTTCAACGAACATCGCCGCGAGCTCAACGACTTCACCCTCGCTCGGCTCAAAGGCTCGGCCGCGCTCTACGCCGCCTCGCTGCGCTGGGACGGCGACTACCGCTTGGACGAGTTGGACGCCGCCGTGGCCGCTTACGCCAAACTTTACCCGGCCGGCGAGATCGCGCGCCTGCTCACGGAGCGGATTGCCCGCTTTCGCGCGCTCGCCATCGGCGCCACGGCCCCCGATCTCGCCGGACCTACGCCCGACGGCGCCACGTTGAAATTAAGCAGCCTGCGGGGCCGCACGGTGCTGGTTGATTTCTGGGCCTCGTGGTGTGGCCCCTGCCGCGTCGAGAATCGACACTACGTAGAACTCTATCGGCGCTACCGCGACGTCGGCTTTGAGGTTCTCGCCGTTTCCGTCGATCAGAGCGGGCCCGCCTGGAAGGCCGCCATCGCCAAGGATGCGGCGACGTGGCGCCACATCTCCGACCTCACCGGCTGGAAAACTCCGCTCGCTGCCGCCTACAACGTCGCCGCTCTGCCCGCCAGTTTCCTGATCGACCCGACCGGAAAAATCATCGCCAAGGACCTCCGCGGCCTCCGCCTGACCAAGCAACTGGAGCAGCTTTTTCCCCCGACCGCCGCTAAGCCCTGATTCGCACCGTTGCTTTTCCGAGACGCGTGCCCCTCTCTCCACGGTCCTCCATGCCCGCCACCCAAAAACAGCGTCGTCCCTTGGTCCTAGCCGTTGATGACGCCAAAGCCGTCCGCACCATCGTGGAGACCGTGCTTGCCCCGTTCGACTGCAACGTCGAAGGCGCAGCCAACGGCTACAACGCGCTCTTCAAAATGGAGACCGCCCTGCCCGATCTCATCATTCTTGATGTCAACATGCCCATCATGGGCGGCCTCGAGATGCTCACGATGCTCAAGTCCAAGCCCGAGCTCCGCGCCATCCCCGTGGTCATCCTCGCCTCACCCGCCGACCACGCGGTGCTGCCCCAGCTCAAGGCCCTCGGTCTCGCCGGACTCCTCATGAAGCCCTTCGAGCCCGCCACCTTGCTGGAAATGATCCGCGGCATGATCGACCTCAAGCCGCTCAAGACGGACTAATCGTTCACCACTCCGGCGGTCCGAAGTAGGGCAGGGTCTCTGACCCGCCACCTCGTGTTCGCCGAGCGAATGGGCGGGTCGAAGACCTCGCCCTACCCCGCGCCACCCGCGGCAAGATCTCGCCGCGCTACGGCGCGGCCTTCGATAAACTCGCGAACACCGACCTCGCCACCGAGCGGATGATCTCGCGCTCGCTGGCGTGGTCCGTCGTATACGTCACGAGCACGTAGCGGCCGCCATCGGGTAATTCCACCAACACGGCGTCGTGCCGGGTCTTGCTCGTCCAGCCGGCCTTCGACCAAAACTTGGCCCCGGGCGGAACCGCCGGACCCGTAAACTTCGCCTGATCGTCGGGATCAGCGGCCTTTGTCGCGGGGTCCCGCGCGAGCAACTCCAACATCTGCGCGCTTCGAGCCCCGGTCACACAGTTCCCGGTCGCAATCTCCACCAACAACCGCGCCGTTGCTTCGGTCGAGAGCATGTTGCGCTGCGGTTGAAACAACCGGATGGCCTGCGATTCCCGTCCATAGGGCCCGTCGCCCCAAGGCTTCTTGTTCGCAATCACGTTCGTGTAACCCAACCCGGAAAAATACCGGGAGACCGCCTCGCGTTTACCGAACCACCCCGCGATTTCCGCGTCCGACAATTCCGGGCCGCTCGTCGTGCCCGTCAGCAAGTCGATCACGTAGTGGGTGGCGTCATTGGAGGAATCTACGATCATATCGCGCATCGCGCGGCGCAGCTCCGGCGTGTCCGCCAGCCGACCGTCCTCCAGCCAGCGATGGGCCGCCGCAAGGTAGAACAGCTTGATCACGCTCGCCGGATAAATCTGTAGGTCACCCCGCACGCTCGCCTGCACCGGCCGGACCGGGTCGCGCAGATCGACCAACGTGACGGCCAGATGCTCCGACTTCAACGAACGGGCAGTAAACTCGGCCAGCGTCACCCGCACCGCGCCGTCGACGATCGTCTGCAATCGCGGCGAGGTGCCGATCACCGGCGCCGCTCCCAGCGGGAGCAAAGCGAGAACCACCAAGAGCCCGCCCGAGCGCAAAAGTGAAATCGTCATACTTTGAGCGAAACCAAACCGGGACTTGGCGCCAGCCCGTTTCGAGCCCGGACCGCCCAATCAATCCGCCGCACCCGGTCCTTCGACGACCAACCGGATCGAATCGAGCCGTAGCCGCGCGGCCTCGACCGCCGTCCGCGTTTGAGCCAGTTGCTCACGCGCCAGCTCGAGTTCTTCCGGCCGCACATGGTCATTAACTTTCGCGAGATCCTGCAGCCGCTGGAGTTCACCACCCAGCGCCGTTTCGGCTTTCGCCGCCGCCTCCGTTTTCAAGCTCACCGCCAGAGCCTCGGCCCGCTCGGTCGCGCTCGCGAGCAGAGTCTTCAGGAGAGCGGCATTGAATCCCGGACGGGCCAAGAATCGCTGGATGGTTCCATCGATAAAATCAGCCGCAAGCGCGGTCGCATCGCGGGTCGCCGTGTGGTCGTTGCCGCGCAGATCGATCACCGTTCGCACCGGGGTCGGCGCGAGAAACTGGTCCACATGCCACCGGGTGTCGGCGACCGTTTCGAGCACGAACACCGCCTCGAGGATCAGATTCGGCGTGCGCGATTTGACGAAACCAAACGCAGCCGTGCCCGACTTGGAATCCACCAGCAGGTCAATCGCGTCTTGCACGAGCGCGTGGTCGGGCGAAATGAAGCGGATATCTTCGCGCACAATGGCCCGCTGGCGCTGAAACGTCGCCAACATCCCATCGCGGGGGATCGAGGGAAAGCCTTCGATGTAGGCGTGGCTCGGGTCGAGAAACACGTCGCCGTCTTCATGTTCCTTGATCCGCACGCCGAAGTGGTCGAGCAGCTCGACGAGGAAATCGCGCAAAAAGGGATCGGCATCGGCCGCCCGCACCCGCGCCAGCACCGCCTCGGCCACCGCCGGATTGAAGGAGTTGAGCTCGAGCAACCGGTCGCGCCCTTTCTCCATTTTCAGTGCGAATGCTGATTTGAACACCACCGTCTCCGCAACCAACGCCTCCAACGCCCCACGCCCGGCCGCCGCGTCCTCACCGTAGCTCTGCGCGAGTTCGAGGAGCCGCGGTTTGAAGGCGTCTTGGTAGTCGTTGCCGCCGTGGAGCGAAGTCTCAAACGCATCGAGCCCGCGATGATACCATTCTACGACGCACTCCTCGCCGCTGCCCGCGACATAGGGCACGTGGATGCGGATCGTCTGCGTTTGCCCGATCCGGTCGAGCCGGCCGATCCGTTGCTCCAGCAAACCGGGATTGAGCGGCACATCGAAGAGCACGAGCTGATGGGCGAATTGAAAGTTGCGACCTTCACTCCCGATCTCGGAGCAGATCAGCAGTTGGGCCCCATCGCTCTCGGCAAACCACGCGGCGTTGCGATCGCGCTGCACGAGCGGCAAGCCCTCATGAAACAGACCGACCTTCAGGTTGATTTTCTCCAGCAGCGCCGTCTCGAGCGCGACGACCTTCCGCTGAGATTTGCAGATCAGCAGAACCTTGGCGCCACGCTGGGCGGTGAGAAAACCGACGAGCCAATCGAGCCGGGGGTCCTCCCGAAACGCGTAGCGGAGCGTGGCGTCGGTGTTGCTTTCCTCGGCCACCAACTCGCGGGCGATGCGGGCGAGTTGGGTGAGATTGTTCTCCACCGTCAGCGGCACCGGACAAAACTTCCGCTTGGGAAAGCCGGTCATGGCGGCGCGGGTATTGCGAAACATCACGCGCCCCGTGCCGTGTTGGTCGAGCAGGGTCTGCAACAACGCCTCTCGCGCGCCCGATCGGCCTTTCGCCAGAGCATCGAGGTGCTCGTTCAAACGCGCCGGATCCCGGTTGAAGATCCGCTTGAGCGCGGTGAGTTCCTTCGGCTTCAACGGTTTTTGAGCCACGATCTTCTCGGCGACACCGGCCACCGCCCCGAACTCCTCGGCCTCAGCTTGGAATTTGCCGAAATCGGCGTAGCGCTGCGGATCCAGCAATCGCAGCCGCGCGAAATGCCCCGCCAGCCCGAGTTGCGTCGGGGTCGCCGTCAGCAGCAAAAGCCCGGCGTTACGTCGCGCGAGTTGCTCGACGAGATCATACTCGGGACTCGTTTGCTCCGGCGACCACCCCAGATGGTGGGCCTCGTCCACGACGACCATATCCCAACCCGCGGCCAGCGCCTGATCCCGGCGCACCGGGTTGCCGGCCAAAAAGGAAACGCCCGTCAGCACGAGTTGCGCGGCGAGAAACGGATTTTTATCGGGATCACTGCCTTCGCACGCCCTGCAACGCGCCTCGTCGTAGATGCTGAACCAAAAATTAAATCGCCGCAGCAGTTCGACGAACCACTGGTGAGTGAGCGACTCCGGCACCAGGATCAGGCTTCGCCGTGCCCGGCCCACCGCCAGCAGGCGCTGCAAAATCAGACACGCCTCGATCGTCTTCCCTAGACCAACCTCGTCGGCGAGCAAGACCCGCGGCAACTGACGCAGGGCGACCTGTTGCAAAATATAGAATTGATGCGGCAACAACTCCAGCCGCCCGCCGAGAAAACCCCGCACGTCCGATTGCCGAATCTTCGCCTGTGCCCGCAGCGCCCGATAGCGCAGGTCAAACACCTCGCCGGGATCGACCTGGCCCGCCAGCAACCGCTCCTGCGGCAAACTCACACTGGTCACACTGGAAACCTCCTGCTCCCTCACCCGCTCCCCTGCTGCACCCACGTAAACCAGCAAGCCGGCCTCTTCCTCCACCGCGGTGATGACGAACGCCAACCCGGTCCGCACCGAGACACTTTCGCCCACTCGGAACTGCACCCGTTTCAGCACCGAGGTGCCGAGCGCATAGAGCCGCTGCTCCCCGACCCCCGGAAATTCCACGCCCACCCGGCGAGCCGCCCGATCAACCCTCGAAACGACGCCGAGCCCCAGCTCCGGTTCTCGCTCACTCATGCACCGCTGTCCGACCACATTGATTTCCATACAAAGGGACTGCCGACCTAAGCCGGCGAGTAAAGCCTAGCCCGCGACCGGATGTTTCTCGCCGTAGAAAGGCACCATCTGCTTCAAGTGCCCCTGCACGATGGCCGCAATCTTGTCGGCGGGCACCGAGCCTTTGTGCAGTTCGAAAATTGCGACCAACAACGCCAGCTCGATATCCACTTTCTTTGGGGTCGCGGCCTTCATGGCCGCAAGCAATTCGAGCGCTTTCTTCTCCGCTCGCTTGTAGTCGTTAAAATTTTCTTCGTTCGGCGTGGCCATCCGTTCTAGGGCACCGCAATCACTCGGTGCGTCAAGTTTGCAGTAAAAAGGAGTTTCCGATTCGCCGCCCGACGGCCCGTGAGGCCTACAGCGGTCCACCAAGGCCACGTTCAGCGCCTTTCGGCGCAGCCTCAATCTCGGCCAACGCCCGATAAAAAGGGACGTCCTTTGGGCCCGCTGCTCGGCTCTCGCGTTTACAGGCATCGAGACGTTGATGGCCAATAGCCTTGTACCCTTCGCCACGCCGGCAAACGACGCCGACTCCGACAAGTTCTCTTCAAAAATCGCCGCCACCCCGGGCAATCCTTCGGTTACAAGGTCGACCCTTTCCTCCGCTCTCACGCTGAAATCGCCGCCACCGTCGCCGGGCTACCGTTTCACCCATCGGCCGCCGCCATCGCACCCCAAATCAATCGCCGAAGCTACGTAGTTGGTCCGGTCCGGTGTTTGTTCCGCGGATGAAACTCGGCGTGTTGATCCAGCAAACGCTGCGGATCGACTGCCGTGTAGATCTGGGTCGTGGCGATACTCGCGTGGCCCAGCATTTCTTGGATTGCCCGCAAATCTGCCCCACCGGTCAAAAGGTGGGTTGCGAACGAGTGCCGCAGCAAATGCGGCTTCACATTCTGCGCAATGCCGGCACGCCGCGCATGTTTTTTTACGATGAACCACAGTGTGATCCGTGACAATGCTGCGCCCCGATTACTCAAAAAAAGCTGACTGCCCGTGCGCGCCTTCACGAAATGCGGCCGGCCTGAAACGAGATAGTTCGCAATCGCCGAGCAGGCTTGTCCGCCGATGGGTACCACCCGCTCTTTCGAGCCTTTGCCAAATACGCGCAGAAAACCCTGCTCAAGATCGATCTGCTGCAGCATCAGTCCGCCGAGCTCAGAAACCCGCAGACCGCTTGAATAGAAAAGTTCGAGCAGCGCCCGATCCCGCAGCGACGCCGGATCCGCCCCACTGGGCGAAGCCAGCAAGCGCGCGATGTCCTGCACCGAGAGTGTTTCGGGCAGTCGCCGCCCGAGTTTCGGGCCCGCGAGCAAAGCCGTGAAGTCGTCGGGTCTGAGTTTATCGCGGACGAGATGCCGGGCGAACACCCGGAGCGCGGTTAACTTTCGCGCCAAACTGGCGACCGCGAAGTCACCGCGGGACAACGATTGGAGCCAGCCGCCGGCTTGCGCGGCCGTGACCGTGCGCCAATCGGCCACGCCTTGTCGCTTAAGCCAATTCGCGCCTTGGTCGAGATCACGTTGATAGTTCTCTCGCGTGTGCCGCGAAAGCCCGCGCTCAAGATCGAGAAAAGCGATAAACCCGTCGATATCGCCCGCAAAAGTACCCGGAGCGCGGCTCAACGAAAGCGGGCGGGATAGAGAGGAACGGCGGGCCATGCGCCCATTAGTGCGCGAGGGTCGGAGCGCGACCGCAAGTCAAAGCCGCGACCCACCTGATCGGCCGTGGGCCCAAAAAAACCAAAGCCCCGGGAGCTTTGGTTCAACGTTAACCGAGGGCGAATCCCTCAATAGCGCCGACGCATCGGCGGACGCGGCAGCGGGTTGGCTTCCTTCATCCGGAAGGTAATGCGCGCCTTCTCCAAATCGTAGGGGCTCATCTCCATCTTCACATTATCACCGGCGGCGATCTTGATGAAATTCTTGCGCAATTTACCCGAAATGTGAGCGAGCACCACGTGGCCGTTGGCCAGCTGCACTTTGAACATCGTGCCGGGTAGCACGACCATCACTTTACCTTCAACTTCGATCGCGTCGTTGTCAGCCATGGTTAACGCGGGATTGAAAGGAGCGATAGAACATCGTGAGGTCGTGTCGTGTGGTCAGCGTAAAGCATACTTGTAAGCCGGATTGCCCCCGCGTAAGTCAAGGATTTCCGCCGCCGCGCACTCGATGAACAACTCTCAACCTACGCCGCCGGACTGCCCGTTTGAAAAACGGTTCCCCTCGCAGCTCCTCCGCGACGACGCGTTCTACATGAGCCTCGCCTATAACCAAGCGATCGACGCTTGGCGGCAGGACGAGGTCCCGATCGGAGCCGTGTTTGTGCTCGGCGGCGAGGTCATCGCATCGGCCCATAACAGGGTCGAATGCGCTCACGACCCCACCGCGCATGCCGAGATGCTCGCGATCACTCAAGCCGCCGCCAAGCTCGGCAATTGGCGCCTCGAAGGCGTGACGGTATTCGTCACCAAAGAACCCTGTCCCATGTGCTCCGGCGCGATGCTGATGTCGCGCGTGAAACGCGTCTGCTTCGCCGTGCCCGACCCAAAGATGGGTTGCCTCGGCGGCGCGACCAACCTCAACGACCTGCCGCGGGTCAATCACCACGTCGAGCTTACCTCCGGCGGAGTGCTCGAAACGGAGTGCCGGGAACTGCTGCAGGCCTTCTTTCGCGTGAAGCGCACAGCGGATTCCTCAGCTGAAAGTTGACGACCACCGGCACCGGTGCATCACTTCGCGGTCCTTCGTTTTGCATAACCGATCGGAAATTCAAAAACATATCATCATGGCCTATACCCTCCCTCCCCTGCCCTACGCGCTCGACGCTCTCGTCCCGCACATCGATGCGAAGACGATGGAAATCCACCACGGCAAGCACCACCAAGCCTACATCACCAACGCCATCAATCTCCTCAAGGATCACGCCGATCTCACTGCGCTCGAGGTCAACGCGCTGATCGCGGATCTTTCAAAAGTTCCCGAGGCTATTCGCGGTGGCGTGCGCAACAACGCCGGCGGCCACAGCAACCACGCCTTCTTCTGGACCATTATGGGACCCGGTAAAGGCGGAGCTCCGAAGGGCACGTTGGCGGCCGCCATTGAGGCCCAGCTCGGCGGTTTCGCTAAGTTCAAGGAAGATTTCGCCAAGGCCGGTGCGACCCGTTTTGGCTCCGGCTGGGCGTGGCTCTACGTCACGGCCGACAAGCAACTCGCCGTCGGTTCGACCGCGAACCAAGACAGCCCACTCATGGGCAAGGCCGTCGCCGGGATTGAAGGCAAGCCCGTCCTCGCGCTCGACGTTTGGGAGCACGCGTATTATCTCAATTACCAGAACCGCCGTCCCGACTACATCACCGCTTTCTGGAATGTCGTCGACTGGGACGCGGCCGAGGCCAACTACGTGGCCGCCACGATCTGACCTCCCGATCTCGTCAAAAATAAAAGCCGCACTTTTCAGTGCGGCTTTTTATTGGGAAATCCGGGCCTGTTGTTACGGCGCCCACACGTTGGCTTGCAGCGTGGAGCCGAAGCTCGTCGGGCTGATCGGGGTGCTCTTGCCCGTCTCGGTATCAAGGATACACACCCGGCTCGTCGTCGAGGTGCGCGCCGTATAGACAAGGTGACGCCCATCGGGCAGCCAATTAGGCTCAATCCCGTCGAACGGCGCCTTCGAGACCTGTTCGCTGGCGCGTTTCGAAAAATCGTAGACTGCGATCTGAAAATTCCGACCGACCCGGATGGTGAAAGCGATTCGGTTCGGATTCGCCCGGCTCCAATCCGGCTCGGCACAGTAGCTACTGATGCCTGAGGTCAGCCGGGTCGGCGCCCCTCCGTTTACCGGCAGCGTGTAAAGCTGGGGCCCGGGCTCGCCGGCAAAGACCAACCGCGTCCCATCCGGCGAAAAGCACGGGGATGATTTCACCGCGTCCGAGCGCGTCTTGCGCGCCACACCGCGGCCTTGGGCGTTGCTCACGTAAATCTCCGGAGTACCTTCGCCGCTGAGAACCATCGCGACCTGGGAACCATTGGGGTTAAAGCGGGCGCCGCTGTTCGTGCCTTTAAAACTTACAAAGGTCGTGCGCTGAAAACTGCGCAGATCGATCGTGAAGATGTCGGGAAACCCAGACTTGTAGTAGCTCGTGTAGATCAATCGCGTTCCATCCGGCGACCAACGCGGGCTGAGCGTGATCGAATTATCCCGAGTGATCTGCTTGACCTCACCGAACATCAGGTCGCCGGTGTAAATCTCTTTTTTCCCGGTCCGCTCATTGATGAAAGCGAGCTTCGAAGCGAAAAATCCACGCAACCCCAGACCATTGGTTTTGGCGACCGCCACGTCGGCCGCAAGCAGGAGCGCATTGCGGGGGCTCGATCCCGTCACGACTTCGGAGGTGACCGCCGTGCCGCTCGGCGACCTGACGATGTCCACCCGCACCTGCGTCGGCGTGACCGCGGAGAACTTGATGTCGAAGGCGAATCCGCTCGCCACGAGCCGGTAGCGGCCATGCGTGCCAAAGGCCTGCAAAGCCAGCTGGTTCAATTCTGGCGTGTTTGCCGAAACCCTCACCGGCAACGTCTTGTTTTCAGTCAGCACCTCGACGGTGCCGATGTCACGCTGGGCCCGCAACGAACCCGCCACGCCAAGCCCCAATAATAGCAACAAAAGCCTAAGTAATTTTTTCATGATCAAAAGTGAGAAAATGGACGACGCATTTAGAGCCGAAGGGGATTTCTATTTGCGCACCCGGTCTGCATAACAACTCTTAAGTGACAACTTTCTTCCTGCCGTGACCTCCGACGAAATCAAAGCCCAGCTGCAAAAAGTAAAATATCCCGGCTTCAGCCGCGATATCGTCTCATTCGGACTCGTCCGCTCGGTCGGATTTGTTGACGGAACGGTGAAGGTCGCCCTGGCCCTTACCACCAGCGACCCAAAAATCCCTCTGCACTTAAAAGCGGAGGTCGAGAATTGCCTGAGGGCCCTCCCTGAAGTCCGCGACGTAATCATCGACATTTCCGTGCAAGCCACGCGTCCCACAGGCAACTCAGGCGGTGGCCCCGGCAATCTCCCGGGGTCGAGTGGTGCGCCCAAGACGGCGCGATACTCTGTCGCCATCGCCTCGGGCAAAGGCGGCGTCGGCAAGAGCACCTTCGCGGTTAATCTCGCCTGCGCTCTTGCACGACTGCTGACCGATCAAGGCCGACCCGGTCGCGTTGGGCTGATGGACTGCGATATTTACGGACCGAGCGTGCCGCTGATGATGGGGCTGCAAGGGCGCCCTGAGGTTGAGGGCGACGGGGCCGCCTCGATGCTCGTTCCCATGGAACGTCACGGAGTAAAAGTCATGAGCATGGGCTTTCTGGTCGACGATAACACGCCCGTCGTATGGCGGGGGCCGATGATTATGAAAACCATCCAGCAATTCGTCCAAAATGTAAAATGGGGCGAACTCGACGTGCTGCTGGTCGATCTCCCGCCCGGCACCGGGGACGCCCAACTTTCCCTCGTGCAAACGCTCCCGCTCGATGGCGCCGTGATCGTTACCACCCCACAGCCCGCCGCCACCAATGTCGCCCGCAAGGGCGGCCTGATGTTTCAAAAGGTCAACGTGCCCTTGCTCGGCGTCGCCGAGAACATGAGCTACTTCGTCGACCCCGCCGGGCACAAACACCTGCTCTTCGGCGAGGGCGGCGGCATCATCACGGCAGAGAAGCTCGGCACCAGCCTCCTCGGTCAAGTGCCGCTGATTCCCGAAATTCGCGCGGGTGGCGACGCAGGTGAACCGGTGGTGGTGAGCGATCCCGGCAGCTTGGCTGCGCGCACCTTTGCTGAAATTGCCGAGACGCTGCTTGCCCGACTGGTCAAGCCCATGCCGGGACGGATGTAACAATTCGGCGACATCGCAGGCATTGACAGCGCTCTTTGGCTGGCTCTGATTTTCGTTTTTCCGTCGACCCGCTGCATGACTTCTCCCAACAAAGAGTCCGATCCTTCTTCGTCCCGCGAGTTCGTGAAGCAGTCGAGCCTCTATCAGGAGTTCCTCGCGGAGAGGGAGGAAATCTTGAAGCATAAATGGCTAGAATCGGAGCGCCTCGGCTACGATATCGGCTTTGAACGGGCTTTGCTCGACTGGATCCGGAAGCACCGCGAAAGCTGGCGGGCCGCCCGGCGCCAACAGACCAGCCCGCGCCCCGCCGGACCGAGCTCGACGGGCTCACCGTTTGCTTCGATTTAGCTGTCCGACCCGCGATTAGATCCCGGGCCCAGAAAGTCTTGGAAGGGCTCGCGGGTGGCAGAACGCAAAAAAGCCGAACTCAAAAGTTCGGCTCGGCCAACGAACCCCAGCTTAGGTCGGTTTCGGAGGATTACTTGATCTCTTTGTGCAGCGTATGGCGCTTGAGGAAGGGATTATACTTCTTCTTCTCAATGCGCTCAGTGACGGTCTTCTTATTACGGAAGGTGAGATAGCGGGAAGCGGGTTTGCCCTCTTTCTTCGCTTCGGTGCATTCTAATGTGACGACTTCTTGCATGGTGTTAAATAGGTGAAGGGTCAGAGCAAAGCCCGCAACCGCCTTCCTGCAACTCCAATCTTCTCACAGGGTAAAAACGGTCCGTCACCAATCACCGCCGCTTTTCGGTCAGGGGCAGCATCACACCCCGGCGGAAAAGAGTCACCTGACTCGTGCTCGACGAAACGACGATCGCAATACAGTTTGTCGCGATACTGATCGCCGCCGCCGCCGCATGGCGGCTCCCCAAACCACTCGGCAAAGTATGGTTGTTATCCATCGCTTGGATCAGACTACCCGCTGACTCCACGACGCCGTCGCCACGGATGGTAAAGGCCCCGTCGATGGACGAAAACTCCTTCACCGTCTCATCCATAAAGGGATTGAGGATGTTTCTTTCCTCGGCCTTGTAGCCAAAAAATGGATTCAGAACGAGTGGCTTGCTCAGGCCCGCCACTTTTTCCGTGTCGCCGACCACAAAAAGACAACCGACCGGCCGGCCCTCCCGCCCCTCAACCGCGAGCTCAGTCGCCACCGCCAACACCCGTTCGAGCACCTCAGGCTTAACATCTTCGGGTAGAAGGTCCGCTGTCTGGCCAGTCAGGAGAGTTTGAAACTCGCGCTCGATATCGACCACGACCAACGTGTCGAACTGGTTGCTCCCGCTCATTCCATCCAGACAGCAGATCCGGTCCGTGAATTTCAGAACCCCGCGGGTCAGAGCGACGAGGATGCCGCTGCGCAATTGCGCCATCCGCTGGTTTGAAAACGAGCGAACTTGAATCGTCTCGGAAAACTCGTGCTCGTGTTCACCGGGCTCGATCGGGTTTCGGGTGACCAGGATCGTCTTCAACTTCTCGTCAAACGCGCCGCGGTCGATTCCTCCCACAAACGTATCCCCAAACACCATCAGGGCATCACAATCCGCCCCTCGTGTCACCCGCATCGCTTCGCGCAGCATCAGCCGGTTTACGCGATTCCTCTGGGCTAAAACCGGCCGCACCGCGCCAAATCCGCCGACCAACCGCTCGTAAAACACATCGAGGTCCGGTGCCCGCACGAGATCATCGACCATCGGTTGTTCTTTTACCTGCCGGGCAATGGAGGCCAACACTTGCAGGTAATCGCGGGCCTTTTCTCCGGCGATCAACATCACGATCAAATGCACCCGCTCTTCGGCTAGCGCGCCGTCGTGCTTGATCCCCGCACGGCTGCGCCCGATCGCGAGAATATACCGGCGAGGCATCTTTACCCGCACATGCGGCAACGCTACGCCGAGACCCAGATAGGTCGTCATCGTGCTCTCGCGCGCCAACAATCCCTTCAGCAACGCATCCGGTTTCAGGTCGGGGAAGCTCGCCACGCTCACCGTCAGCAATTCCTGCAATGCCCCTGCCAAATCAACGCTCCGCAAATCGATAATTCGATTTCGAGCGATGATTTTTTCCAGCCGCATAATAGCCCGATTTCAACCCCTGCCGGTCACTTTTCCCAATCCAATGCGCCCTTTTTTACCTCGTAGAAGAGGCCCAGCACCAAAACCCCGATAAAAAACATGATCGGACCGATGATCGGAATGTTGTTCGCCAGAAACTCCCGGTAAATAAACGTACACGGCACCAGAATCACGATCTCCAAATCAAACAGCATGAACAACAGCGCCGTCAGAAAGAATTTCACCGAAAAGCGGGTGTGGACTAACCCTTCAGAAGGCACTCCACACTCGTAGGCCGTATCCTTGATTTTATTGAGCTTGGCTCGCTGACCGAAAAAGTGGCTCGCCCCAATCACAAATGCCGTCACTCCGCCGGCCAAGAGTGCTTGGATGAGAAACGGGAGATACGCTTCGGATGTCATGTCGGTGGAGAAATGGCCCGAGCCGCCAATGCGAGACAAGAGGGAATTTCAGGTGTCGTTCGTTTCACCGCTTTGGTCAGCTCGACATTTGACGCAACCCGGCCAAACTCACAGCGTCTCACCTCCATGCACCGCGCACCTTCAATCGGATTCTTTTCCGCCCTGGCTTTGGTTACAGCCATCGGAGCCCGCGCCCAAATCGCCTTGCCAAAGGAATCTCCTTTCATGCCTGCACCCGGCGCGGCCGCAGTCGATCAACCGGCCAACGATACGTTCGAACTCAAGGGCTTCAGTTCCACGGGGAAAACGATTCTAGTGTGCGTTTACGACTCACAGGCGAAACGCAGCCATTGGATCGCCGTCGACTCAACCGTCGAGGGCATCAAGGTGGTCGCTTTCGATCCCGCCAAAGAGGAGGCCACGATCACCGTCGGCGGGCAGAAGAAGACACTCCGCATGCGCAAGCCTTCGGTCGCCGCTGGCACCAACAACCCCGGCGCCGCCGCCGCCGGATTCGCCTCGCCGGTCACAGCGCCGATCGTCACCCAAGGAATCTCCCAACCCCCCCCCGCGCCCGGCTCCATTGCCCAGCAGGAGGTCGAAGCCCGCATGCTCGTCAGCGATCTGCTGGAAATCGGTATTCAACAACGCAAAGCCTACGAAGAGGCCCAGAAAAAAGCCGACCAAGAGAGAGCTGCCGGGAAAAAGAATTGATCCGGAAGTCCCCCGACCGAGCGCCCCGACTCGGCTGATTGATCGGTCGACGATCTTGGATTCTTGACCCACCCTCGGAGCGAAAATCGGCCGTTTCCCTCGTTGACACTCCGGAGTCCCACAGATTCGGTTCCGTCGGCGGAAACGCCGCCCCTCCTGCGTCCCGACCATTCTTATCATGGCCAACCTTCTCGGTTACTTCTCCAACGACATCGGCATCGACCTCGGCACCGCCAACACGCTCGTTTACGTCAAAGATAAGGGCATCGTCCTCCGCGAGCCTTCGGTGGTCGCCCTTGATACCGTGACCCGCAAGGTCCGCGCCGTTGGCGATGAGGCTAAAAAGATGCTCGGCCGCACCCCCGGCAATATTACCGCCATCCGTCCCATGAAGGACGGTGTGATCGCCGACTTCGACGTCACCGAGGCGATGCTCCGTTATTTCATTCGCAAAGTTTCGAGTGGCTCTTTTCGCGCTCCGCCCCGCGTCGTCATCGCGATTCCCTCCGGCATCACCGAGGTGGAAAAACGCGCCGTCAAGGACTCCGCCCTCCACGCCGGTGCCCGCGACGTCATCACGATCCCCGAGCCCATGGCCGCCGCCATCGGCGTCGGTCTTCCGATCGACGAACCCGCCGCCAACATGATCGTGGACATCGGCGGCGGCACCACCGAGATCGCCATCATTTCGCTCAACGGCATCGTGTTTTCGAAATCCATCCGCGTGGCCGGCGACGAACTCGACGCCGCCATGGTGAACTACATGAAGCGCGCCTACAATCTTCTCATCGGTGAGCGCACCGCTGAAGAAATCAAAATGCGCGTGGGCTCCGCTTACCCCCTCGACGAGGAACTCACGATAGAGGTCAAAGGCCGCGATTCCGTCGCCGGCCTGCCCAAGACGATTCACATCACTTCGCAAGAAATCCGCGAGGCCCTTGCCGACACCATCTCGTCGATCGTGGACGCGGTCCGCGTCACCTTGGAACGTTGCCCGCCGGAACTCTCCGCCGACCTCGTGGACCGCGGTTTCGTGATGGCCGGCGGCGGCGCCCTGATCCGCGGCATCGACAAACTCCTGAGTGAAAAAACCGGCCTCCCCGTGACGGTCGCCGACGATCCCCTCTCCGCTGTCGCTAACGGCACCGGCGCCGTCCTCAACGACCTCTCGTGGCTGATGCAGAACACCTGATTCTTGGTCACACCCAACTAGGTTGTGGTATCCTATCTCTGACCTGCCGCCTGGACCCAAGTCCGCTCCAGCACGGATATTCCCGCCGCAAATGTTCATTTCAGCTTCCCCCGTTTTGGGTCCGGTCCGGCGAAACCTGTTATGTCACGATTTGCCGCGCTGAGCGGAAGCTTCGCATTAGTTCCGGTGGAATTTTCTTTGGCTCGATCGCCACGTCGGTTTCGGCGCGCTAAAGATAACATCCTCTTCGCTTAAATCTGCGCCCCATGCCCAAACGCTTCGATCAAGCTCGCCCGTTTCTCACCCTCGGGCTTGTCGTCGCCGCTTGGCTCATCGTCCCGACCGTCATCAAAACGTTCACCCGAGCGTCTTTTTTCGAGCTCACCGCCCCGGTCAGCGTCGCTGCGTCCTACGCCCGGGATCTCCAAGAATACTGGTCCCTGCGCCTCCGCTCGAACAGCGAGCTGATCGAAGCCGGTCGCGATCTCGCCCGCCTCAACGCTTCCTACGATCTCGCGGTCCAACAAAACGTCGAGATGCAGGGTGAGATCGCTCGCCTCGAAGCCATTCTTCGCCTGCCGTCTTACTCCGGCTACCGCTCCGAACATGCCCGCGTTGTGCGCCGCGATTTTTCGGGCTGGTGGCAGCGTCTCACCATCCGCAAAGGTAAAAACTTCAACTTCACCGTCGGCTCCCCTGTTGTTTTCAGCGGGGGCGTCGTCGGTCGGGTCAGCGAGGTCTTTACCTACACCGCTACCGTCGATCTTATTAGCAGCCAGACCGTGCGTCTAGCGGCCGTCGTCGAGGGCGATATCCGGCCCATCAGTTACCAAGGCGGCCTCAATCCCACCTTCGGCTCGGCCGGCGGCGTCATTGAGTTTGTCCCGCTCGACATCTTTGCCAGCGCCAACGCCACCAAGCGCCTCGTCACCTCGGGTCTCGGCGGCGTCTTCCCACCCGGCCTCACCATCGGCTCCGTGATCAAGGTCGAGCCCAGCACCGACGGCCTCTTCAAATCCGGCGAGGTCAAACTCGACGACCGGCTCGCCGCCCTCACGGAAGTCACCGTTCTCGTCCCCCTCGAGTCTTACTAATCGACCCGCTGCCCATCCGATCGCTTCGCCCGTCGTTCTCCGCACCCGCTCACTGCTCTCACGCCTTCCCCTTTTGCTCCGCTTCAGCCTCATTTTTCTTTCAACGCTGCTGCTTTGGGCCGTCACCGCGCAGCTCAATCATGCGCTCGCGCCTTGGCGCCTCTATGTCTTCGTCGGTGCCCTTGCCGTCACGCTTCCCGCCCTCGCGTTTCCCCTCAAAACCGGCCTGCTCGCCAGTTTTTGCGGAGGCCTGTTGTTCGACGCCGTCGCTCCGGTCAGCTTCGGCACCCACGCCCTACTTTTCGCGCTCACTCACGCGGTCGTGTTTAACTTCCGCGACCGCGTCCCCCGCGACGACACGTTGAGCCGCGTGGTGATCGCGCTGTTCGCCAACCTCGGCCTGTTCCTGATTTTCTCATTTACGCAGGTCGCCCGCTCTCCCGCCCCGGCCAGCCTGTGGCCGCGCCTGTTCGCCGACCTCGCCTGCTCGCAAATCTGCTTGGCGCTCATCGCCCCTTGGTTTTTTGCGATCCAAGCCCGTGCACTCGCGCTCATCGCGGACGACACTCACCGCTACGCCTGACCGCCTGTGGCCTCCGACGACCGCAATCTCGCCGACCGCTCCGGCAATCTCTTCGAGTCCCAAAAGGGCTACGATCCCCGTGTCGTCTTTTTCTATTTTATCACCACCGGCCTGCTCCTCCTCCTCGGCGGCGGGCTCGCCTACCAACAACTTCTTCGCGGCGATCTTTACCATGACCGTGAGCGCGCCCAGAACCAGCGCCGCATCTTGGTCCCTGGTCCCCGTGGCAATATCTACGACCGTCACGGCGAACTCCTCGTTGGCAACCGTCCCCGTTTCGCCGTCGTGCTCTACCTCGACGAACTTCGCGCGCGCTTCCGCACCGAGTTCATTCGCATCCGCAAAAACTACCGCGAGACCGACGATCAGGAGCTGCCCACCGCCGAGCAGCTTTGGACTTTAGCCCGTGTCAGCGTCGTCCAGTCTTATCTTGAACAGATCAACGCCATCCTCGGCCGCGATTTAAAAGTCGATGCCGGACGCCTCAACAAACACTTCGCCCGCGACCTCCTGCTGCCTTACCCGCTCATCGAGGATCTTCCGCCCGCCGATTACGCCCGCCTCATTGAACGCCTCCCGGTGGTCTCGCCCCTGCAACTCTACACGACCAACACCCGCGACTACCCCCACGCTTCCACCGCCTCCCAGACCCTCGGGTTCGTGGGCATTAACGAGGACGTCGAGTCCAACAACCTTTCCGGTTCCGACCTCACCACCTTCAAAATGCGTGGCTCAATCGGCCGCGACGGCCTTGAGCTCAAGTTCGATCCCCTCCTGCAAGGCGAAGCCGGCGGATCCATCTTCCGCGTTGATCCTCTCGGCTACCGGCTCCGCGATACCAAGGCCGTCGAAACCCTCTTGCCCGTGCAGGGCAAGAATCTCGTCACCTCCATCGACCTCGACCTTCAACTTGCCGCCGAGCAGGCCATCGGCGATCAGGTGGGCGCCGCCGTCGCCATCGATGTCCGCACCGGCGAGGTCCTCGTTCTCGCCAGCAAGCCCGACTACGATCTGTCTAAATTCGCCCCACGCCTGAACCACGCCGACGCCGCCGATATCACCGCTCGTGGAGCTTGGACCAACCTCGCCATCAGTGGTGCTTTTCCGCCCGGATCCACCTTCAAGATTCTCACGTCCATCGCCGGTATGCGCGCCGGCGTCATCGACCCAGCCGAGCCGCTCGACCACTGCCAGGGCTCCATCCTGATCGGCAACCGCACGTTCGTCTGCAACAACGACCGTGGTCGCCACGGCGAAATCCTTCTTCCGGGCGCCATCGCCCAAAGCTGCGATATCTACTACTTCGCGGCCGGTCGGCTCCTGACCCAGGACCGCCTAGCGGCCGAGGGCCGCCGCTTTCACCTCCACGAGCGTACCGGCATCGAGCTGCCCCACGAAACGCGGCGGATGATCATACCCGACTCCGACTACAAGGAGCGGGTGTTCGGAGAAAAATGGTTTCCCGGCGACACCGCCAACGCCGCCATCGGCCAAGGCTATGTCCTCGTCAGTCCGCTACAAATGGCGTGCTTTGCCGCTTCCGTCGCGCGCAACGAAGTCCACACCCCGCCCACGCTCGTTCACCGCCCCAACGCGCCCACCCTTAAAACGGAATCCATCGGGCTCACTCCCGCCCAACGCTCCGCTCTCGTCGAAGGCATGGTGCTGACGATCACCGAGGGCACGGCCAAGGCGCTTAACATCGACCAATTCAAGATCCCCGGCGTCCGCCTCGCCGGCAAAACCGGCACCGCCCAAAAGACCGTCACCAAAGACGGCAAGACTGGCACCATCAACTTGGCTTGGTTCATCTGCTTCGCTCCGGCCGACAATCCCGAGATTGCCATGGCTGTCATGCTCGAGGGCGACACCATCGGCGAAGAATTCGGCGGCGGTCGCAACGCCGGCCCGGTGGCCGCGACCGTGATCAAAAAGTATTTCGAAAACAAAAATCGTCCC